>CAZGAZ010000034.1:0-34821 GCA_964523835.1 uncultured Ruminococcus sp. | reverse complement strand
TTTTATCTTCTATATGCAGATCACCGAACTCCTCCAAAAACCTCCTTGCAGCCGGAAAAAACTCATATCCCAGCTCCGTAAACTTCTTTTCATAATGAGAAACGTCTATTTTCCGTCCCTCAAACCAGCCCGCCTTCCGCAGCTGCTGTTTTGCAATTTCTATCAGCATTTTCCTCACCCTTTCGATATATATTCAAACCTAAAGAAAAATGATTCTATCCATTTTCCATTTCTTCTAATTCGTCCATAGTCTTAATAACGACTTTGCCCTCTTCAAACTGCTTAATGCTTTTGTTCAAGGCATTCATATTGCTTTCGGAATAAAACGGGTCGTCATCAATTTCAAAGTCAATGTTACTTTTCACCGCATTATCAGCTCCCTTATAGCTTTACCTTACCACAAAATTATAACAAAGTCAATACATTTTCCTGCATATAACCAAAACAGCAAACAGCCGACAGCCTCCTTTCCCCTACATCGGGAAAGCCTGCTGCCGGCAGTAAATCAGTTACCCGCATTTTCCGTCACAATCGAATTTTTCCCCTCCGACTTAGCCCGATAAAGAGCGTGCGCCGCCGTAATAAGAAAATCTCTTGCGTGCTCATTGCCCTTGCACTCTTTCACCCATGCAACCCCAGCCGAAAAGCCCAACCCCGCATTTTCACCGCCGCAGCTAAAGCCTTCAGCAGCCGTCCGCAAACGATCCGTAAGATAGTAAAGCTCGCTCTCCGTCAGCCCCTCAATGTATATTGCGAAAATATCCCCCATATATCGGAAAACCACCCCGCCCTTAAAAATCTCTTCCGCCGCCGCTTCAAATCTGTGCAGCAGATCGCTGCCCTCGTCAAAGCCGAATCTTTCGTTTATCTTCTCCATGCCGTCAATATCCGCCAGCATCAGCAGCACTTTTTTCGGACAGGTTTGCAGCCTCTCGGAAATAAGTGAGATTCCCGCCGCCGATTCCTTTCTCATAAGCGTGTCGAAATTTTCCGAGGAGGGAATAAACGGATTGTCGTTCCCTTCGCTTTCGCCCTTAACGTCAATTCTCCCCAGCACCCGTATCACATTGTCCCTGTCTCCCGCCACACTGGAGTAATGCAGCCTGCACAGCACCCAGCCGCCCTTCGGGTCGCTGCTCCTTGCGTCCACATATCCCCTGCGCTCTCTGCGGCAGGCCTTCAGCAGAACATTGTAAAAATACGCCGAATCGTCCGGGTGAACGCTTGCCCCGCTCCTTAAATACCGGCCGTATTCCCTGAACCTGTGTTCGTCCTTGTCCCGCCCCGGGGAAAATATCATCTCATCGCTCTGAGGGTCGTAGTCAAACAAATAGCTTGCCCCGATCTCTTCCAGTATCTTATACCTTTCTCTGTTCAGCTTGGCAGCCTGCTCCAGCTGCTTGTTTTCGGTGCAGTCATATACCGTCGCTAAAAATACAGGGTGATCGCTCTTAACATAATCTACCCGTCTGGAGCGTATGCAGAACCACCCTACCGAGCCGTCCGCCCGATATCCCCGCACCTCGAAGCAGGATTCACGGTTTGCCCCTGCGCTTTTGAGCGCATTTTCCATAAACCGCTTCTCGTCTTCCTCAAAAAACGTCACCGTAACATTATCAAGATACGGTCTGTACTGTTCCTTGGTATATCCCGCAACTTCAAAAAAACGCTCGTTAAGATACAGCGCCCCGACCTTGCCCTCCCGCAGCTCAAACAACCCCAGCCCGTCATACATACTGTCGAAAAGCCTGTAGTAAACGTCCGAGCCGTCCGAAGATTCTATTCGGGAAAGATCGGTGATTTTGCCTAACCTCACATCATTTTCCATTGTTAAATACACCTCCGCAGCGCTGCTGAATATTCAGCTGCCGTTTCTCCGTAAATATTCCCCGCTTCGGAAACCCGACCGAAAAACGCTCCTTGATATTCTGTACAACTTGTAAACGAGCCGTTAAATATATTATATCATATTATCCCATAAATTGCAACTATTTTGTTAAAAAAAATAATTTTTGTTGAAATGCACAAATTTATTTTAACAATTTAGAAATAATCACACCCTTATTTTACCAAATTCCTCCAAAAACACTGATTCGGGCACTTTTTCAGATATGTATAAAGTTGACAAAAGCGGCAAGCCACGCCTGCCGCCGTAAAAACATAGACAGCCGCAAAATTATCTCCGCAGCCTGTCCCTTATCCTGATACTTGCCTCCGTGTGCATTATCCAGTGCCTCGAAAAAGGCATACGAATAAGCCCCCCGATATCCTTTCCGCACCAGTAATCAATAAGCCATACAGCCTTTTCATCATCGCTCACTACCCCCAGCGACCGCAAAGTCTCCTTTTTCTCACCCGATATTTTCCTTTTCATATCCTCAAAGGATAACTCCCCGATAATTTTCTCCGTGCTCTCCTTTACCTCATTCATATACGAATAAAGCTCCCCAATATCCAGCCTCGCCGAAAAATCCGCTATCTCCCGCCCTGCAAGCTCATTCCCCGTGGTGATAATGGGAGAATTTATCCGTTTCCCGAAATTCCCCGCAAAAAACACCTGTTCATCTTCGCATATCAGCGTGTGCGCCACAATATCCTCAATTCGGAAAATATGCCATATCGAATAAGCAATAGTCTTGCTGTGAAAACCATCTGCATTAATAAAAGGAATCCCATTGAACATCTCCCTGTCCGCCTCATCTTTGAAAGACATAAGGCATTCCGCCAACCGCCTCCGCAGCTCAAACAGGTCTGCAATGCCCTCGCTAAAGCTTTCCCTCTTTTTTATTTTCGCCTGCATAGCCTTGTTAAGCTCGCTCCATTCCCTGTTCATTATCAAATCTCACCTTTTTAATTTAAAATCCGTATAACATCTTAGCCATTCCCATTTCATTAAACAGGAAAAACCGTCCCATAAACGGAATAAATATCCCCGCTGTAATGACCGACACAGGCAAGTCCTTTATCCGCATTTTTGAACCAATACACTTGTCAAAAATTTTAAAAATAACATATCCCACAACCGCCCCGCAGGTGTTCATTATCAGATCGTCAATATCGCTTGCCCTGTTATTGAGCAGCTGACTTGTTTCAATAAACAGCGAAAAACCAAGCCCGATTCCCGATATACAAAAAAATTTATTCATCTTCCCGCAAATAAAAGGCACTAATATCCCAAGGGGTATAAACATCACTACATTCAGCAAATACGCCGTAACATCAATGTGATTTGAAAAGGGGATATAATTTAACCTGTCCTGCCGCAAAGCAAGGTCATATCTCATCATATCATAAACCGTCCCCGCCCCCGTGAAATGATATACACCTATAATATAAACCGCAAAAACAGCCGCAAATATATAAGCCGCTTTTGAAAGTTTCTTTCCCTTTTTCCGATTCCTGCCTCCCCAAACCGCCAGCGCAATAATAAAGGGAATAAACCCCGCCGCAAATTCATATCCGAAAAAAATCAGCCGATCCAATTTAACTTCTCCTTTTGCCGTTTTTCCAATGCCTTTAACTGTATTAACTGAATTAATACAATTATAACACATTTTCGGACATAAGTCAAGAAAAACTTTTCGGCATATGAACCAAATCCGTGTAAAAGTCAAAGCAATATTTTTACCCCCGCATACCCAATATCTTTTCCGCACATTCCTCCGCCCCGTTCGGTAAAACGGCCCTCAAAATCATAAACCCTCCCAACAAAATCCTTACTCCGAAAAATCCTGCCCCGCCTGTTTCCCCGCACTCAATCCCGTTGCCTTCTTCACACAATAAAAGCAGGTCGGCACAATATAAATACAAGCCGTCACCCAAGCGGTCTGATCCGCAAAGCAAATAGCAGTGAATCCGTATAACGGCACAAAAAAATAACTTACAAATATCCTTGCTATCATCTCAATGACTCCCGAAAAAATCGCCCTGACCGAATACCCCAGCCCCTGCGTCGTCATTCTGCAAACATTGAGAAATCCTATAGCAATGTAAAATAACCCCACGCACCGCAAATATTTTCCCGCAGCGTCCAGCACAGCCACCTCTCCGCCGTCCACAAAAATATTCGCTAAATTCCGCCCGAAGAATACCAGCCCCAGCCCCGCCAGAGCCCCATAACTCACCGAAACCGCTATCCCCTTAAAAAGCCCCTCTTTAATCCTCTTGTATTCACCCGCCCCCAGATTCTGGCTGCAAAAAACCGAAACCGCCGTAGCCACAGCGTCAAAGGGACACATAATAAACTGCTTTATTCTCGCAGCCGCCGTGAACCCCGAAATGTAAACGCTGCCCAGCCCGTTGTTTGCGGACTGTATCACCATGCTGCCAATGGCGGTTATTGAGTATTGCAGCCCCATGGGAACGCCCATAAGCAGCAGATTTTTCACATCATTTCCCGTGACCGTCACCGTCCTGTCAGGCAGCAGCTCCGGATATTTTTTCGCCCCATAGCAAAGGCACAGTATCCCGCTTATGGCCTGCGCCGCAACAGTCGCCGCCGCCGCCCCGCCGCACCCCATTTTAAATGCAAGTATGAACAGCAGATCAAGAATAATATTCAGCGCCGTCGAAACCGCCAAAAACATAAACGGCGTCCTGCTGTCGCCCACCGCCCGCAACAGAGAGGCAAGCATATTGTACAGCAGGCTGAACGGCAGTCCCATAAATATTATAAACAAATAGCTGTAAGCATTCCCGTAAATGTTCCCGGGAGTTTTGAGGATATCCAGAATACGTCCGCACAGCGCCCCGCAAACAGCAGTCACTATCACCGCAAAAACCGCCGTAATAATAAGCGCCCCTTTTATGTACCTGCGCATTTTCCGCCTGTCCTCCGCCCCGAAAGCGGAAGCCACAGGCACGCCGAACCCCGCACATATCCCCATGCAGAACCCCATCACCAGAAACTGCACACTGCTTGAAGCCCCCACCGCCGCCAGCGCATCGGACCCCAGCACCCTGCCCACGACCGCAGCGTCAATGATGTTGTACGTCTGCTGCAAAAGACTTCCCATCAGCAAAGGCAGCGCAAATTCAAATATCAGCCTCAGCGGATTCCCGCTTGTCATGCTTTTAGTCATATCAGTGTACCTTCCGCAAATATAAATTTACTCATAATACTCATAAAAAGGTGAAATTCCCCGCCATACAGCAGGGAAATTCACTTATCATCCAAAAGTCCGAAAGCTGTCACCGTCTCACCTTTGAATAATCCACAAAGCACATATTAAGGTCAACGTCCCCCGCAATGCCGTCCACTCTTCCGTCCGAAGCATACTGCCACATAGCGAACTTGTAAGGGAACTCGGGAATCTCCCTGTATTCCGCCAGCCAGAAATCATATCCCCCCAGCTTTCTCAGATCAAGCTTCATCAGCGCCATTCTCTTAACGCTGTAGATCATCGGTATGTACCCCTCTCTCGCCACGCTGTTGCAGAACGCCATAGCGCATTGATTGAGCATTTGCGACGTTACCTTGTTCGTCCTCGCACTCTCATCGCCCACGATCTCCCAGTCAAAAACCACCGGATACATCACCCTGTACCCCTCTATCTCATCCAGCAGCATCCGTGCCTCTTCCATAGCCTCTTCAACCGTCACCGCCTGTGAATAGAAGTAAACCCCTATCTCCAGCCCTGCGTCCAAAGCCCCCTTTGCATATTCGTGAAACTTCGGGTCAACATTCAGCGAACCCGTCTCATATCCCCTGTACCCCACTCTTATCATAGCAAAATCCACCCCGTCATTCTTGACAGCCTTCCAGTCAATATTGCCCTGATGATAGGAAACGTCCACTCCCGTCACAGTCTGCCGCACCCCGTCCACATCATAATGCTTGTACCCGTTTTCCCTTACAATATTGTTAAAATCCAGATCATGCCTCGGCACATCCGTCAAAGGCGACAGCCATATGTCCCCGTATGTAATGTCGTCCAGAATAACAGCGTCCCCCTCGTCGTAATATTCGTAAACTCTCGAGGCCTGCGCCGATATGTATTCCTCATCCTCCTTCACCGTCTTTTTCAGCAGTATCACCGTCACCGTCAGTATCACAATGCAAACCGTCTCTGCAATTATCAGGATTTTTTTGTAGTCCCTGTCAAACACCTTTTCCCGTTTTTTGTAGTCCTTGTCGGGCAAGGGCGGCAGATTTTTTATCTCATCCATAAAATCATTGTGTATCCGAGCCCAAGGCGAGGATACATATTTTCTCCTTTCAAAGCATTTTCTCCCGAAACACCCCACACTCAAAAAAAACGGCAGGGGAGAGCGCACTCGGGAAAATCCGTCAATAAAAAGCCATATATTATATTATAACATATTTTTCGCACTTTGTCATCAATTAAAGCCTTAAATTCCCACGCAAATTTGCACAAAATAAATCGTATTTTTTTGTAAATTTTTAATAGTAAACATAATAAGCAGCCGCAAAACCACGTCCAAAACTTCTTTTACCGGGTACATTCCCAATATAAAAGCAATGCCCGTAAAAGTATCAGCCGTCGGAAAACACCTCTGCAATCTCCGTCATTTTTTCCGCTGTTCTATTTGCCCATATATCCTCCACTCCCACTAATTCCGCCCACCTTGCCGCCAGAAACTTAGCATACAGCACATCTTTCAAGCCATAGCAGCCAATTGCAAATCCGTCATTCATTTCAATAAGCAGCGTCCTGCCGTCAGCGGCTTTTCCGAAATCAAGCGAATATGCTGCCGGAGCATTTTTAAAGCATTTTATAGCGTCCTCAATAACAGAAATATCACATTTATCGCTTTTATTTCCAGCATAAAACCGAATATCCAGAATTTGCCCGTAACGTATAAAGCAGCGCCATTCCGACAGGAAATTTACCGCCTCGCTGCATAAAATATCCGCCTCGGGGTCAAGCCTTTCATATTCTCCGATATTATTCCAATCGTAGATCACAGCCCCCTTTGCCGCCTTTTCCTCCGCAGGCTTTATAAAAACAGGCAGCATTTCCTTCTTTAAATTTTTCTGCTTTACACTCCAAATTTTTCTGCCTGTGAATTTTATCAATTCATCCGGATAATCATAATTTGTCGGAATAATGCCATATTCATTCAGTGCATGGCTCATAATAAGCATTCCGCCTACCACAATATCCTCTGGTTTTCGTTGGTCGAGCGTTTCATTTTCCGTAAACAAAACGCATTCAATACCCAGCTTGCTGAATCCGTCAAATGCCGCCTTGCATTCTTCATTCCACGGCTTTCCTTGAAAACCGTGAATAAAAGCCCTCATCAGATCACCTCATTAATTTCCATAAAACCTACCCTCCGAAAACTCCCCCCGCAATCATCACCCACACCGGCAGCGTCACCGCCGAGATCACCGTCGTCACCGCAAAAATGACGGCAGAAAACTCGGGACATTTCCCATATCTGAGCGCAAACATAGTCCCCGTAGCCGCCGCAGGGCAGCCCGCCGCCGCCAGAATCGTCATAAACACCACCCGGGGAATGTCAAACCACCCGAACACCAGCATAAACAGCAGCGGACAAACAATAAGCCGCAGCACCGCCGCCCTGTATACCCCGGGATTTTTAAGATCATTCCCAAGCTTTGTCCCGCTTATCGTCACCCCCGCACAAATCATCGCCAGGGGAGTGTTCATTCCCGCAATATGTTCCGCCGCCGCCATAACCGTGCCCCAGACCGAAGTTATAAACCCGGGAAATTCAATCCCCGCCGCCAAAGGCTGAATAAGGAACGTCGCAAGCCCTAAAAACACCGCAATGACCGCAGGAGAAGAAACCACCTTTTTCAAGGGCGTCTTAGTGCCCTTCCCCCCGAAAAGGATCACCCCGTGAGTCCAGACCATAATGTTGAACACCGTCACATACCCCGTTAAATAGAAAACCCCCTCGCTGCCGAAAAGCCCGTTTATCAGCGGGATCCCCATAAATGCACAGTTAGAGTATACCGCCGCAAACTGCTCTGCGATCGCCTCATTGTCCTCCCGTTTCCTGTACATCACCGCCGTAAACCCGATTATCAGCATATAAGAAGCAAGCCCCAGCAAAAAAGCCATACAAAGCCCCTTAAGCAGTTCCCCGTCAAATTCCTTCTGATACGAGGTGAATATAAGAACAGGGTTCACCACCTCCAGCACAAATTTAGAAAGCCCGCTTCCCATTTCCCTGCTAATGATATTTATCTTCCCGCATAAAAACCCTACCGCCGCCAGCAGGAACATAATAACTATCTGAGTAAAGCAAATAATTGACAGATCCATTTAAAACTCTCTTTTCATCTTAATATTTATCCCGTAAAACCGAACGCATACCCCCCAAAAAAACATCACCTTTTTTTCACCGCCTGCACAAACATCCAAACGTCAAATACCCCCAAAACCGCCGCATTGATAACCTCCGTATACATAAACTCCGCATTCCTTGCTATAGCCCCGCTCAGCCTTACCGTCATCATCATGACCGCCATGACCTCCACCAGCTTTTTCAGACAAATAAACGCCGTCCCCGACCGCATATCTCCGAAATTCAGAATACATACCCCCGCCCCGCCCCCCGTCAGAAGCAGCGATAAAATATAAATAATATCCATATCCCCCTTAATGTTTATAACCAGCCATACCCCCTCCGCACTTCCGAGAGAAATAAGCCCGAAAGCCGTGTACAAAAGGGACGAAACCGCCAGCGCACAAACGCTCCCCGCATCCTTTTGCAGTATGTGAAAAATATATCCGAAAAAAACGATCCCCGCAAAAAGGCTTTCTCTGAAAACCTCATAAAAAGGGTCTCTTATATCCGCCCCGCCCGTAAGACCGTCCACACTCAGCCTGCCCGTAATAAGCTCAATAACCATAGGCAGCGCCGCCGCAAAAATGCCGATCACCGCCCCCGGCACAATATTTTCCAGCATATATCCCTGAGCAAAAAACGACCGCCTGTCCCCCTCCATAAACCGCAGAAACACCCACGTTACCGCAGCCGCAGCCACAGGCGGCGCAAAATGCCTCGCCGTCCCGTCAATAAGTCCGCATAAAACATATGCCGCCATGCATATCACTAAATACACCAACAGCTTTATCGCCGTATTAACCGCAAATCCAAAACCTTTATTCCCGCTCATTCTCCCGATCTCCTCTCTTTCCGATATTTTTCGGTATTAAACCCATTACAATACTATCCAATACCTCTCAATTATACCGCCATTGCAAAGCCCCACATCATCATGAACCGTATTTTCCAGAATGCCCCCGTTTTTCATAATGACCCTCCTTGACCCCTCATTTTTCCCGTCACAGGTCAGAAGCACCTTTTCTTTCCCGATCTCCCTGCAATACTCCAGTATCAGCCGCAGCATTTCACCCCCATACCCCTTCCGCCTCTCCAAAGGCAGTACACTGTACCCGATATTCCCCCCGTATCTCAGCAGAAAATCCGTCAGCTCACGCCTGAGATCAATTATCCCCACCACCCTGTCATCATTTCCCCTCACCGCTAAAAACACATCCGAGGGCACATATCCTCCCCCGAATTTCTTTTTAAGCCTCCCCTCAAAATCCAGCCATTCCTCAAAGCTTTCCACATCCTCCAGCCCCGCACAGCCGTCAAAGCCCTCATTATTTTCCATAAGCGCCATTTTAAAATCCATGACCTGCCCCGCATATTTTTCCGCAGGTCTTATAAGCTTGATATCCATATTTTTAAGCTCCTTCACTTAGTCTTGTACACCCCGAATATATTGAAACTCAGGGGGGTTACCGCTAACTTTCAAACTTCTGCCTCAGCTCACTATCAGTCAGCTTTTTCATATGTATGCTAAATATCACAAACCGCCTCTGCCCGACAGCAGCATGCAGCATTCCTCCAAGCTGTCAACAACAGCCTCCGCCTTTTCGGTTTCACTTGATATCCTCCAATACTTACCGAAGCCCTGCCTTATCCAGATAGTGTGCATTCCCAGCAGCTTTGCAGGAACAATATCATTGTCTACCCTGTCGCCTATCATAACAGCTTCCGAGGGCTTGCACCCCCCTCTTTCCAGTGCAATTTCAAAGATTCTTCTGTCCGGCTTTGCTACCCCCTCTTCCGCCGAAGCGATCACAACATCAATAAATTGCCTTATCCCAAGCCTCTCCAGCCTCTCCGCCGTGCCAAGGGACTGATTTGCTATTACCCCTATCTTGTACTTTCCGCTTAACGCTTCAAGACATTCCCTTGCCCCCTCATACAGAAACTCATCCTCTTTGTGCCATTTGGGCTTTGATAAACCAAGCGCCCGGGCAGCCTCCAGATCACCCTTTTTGTTTTCCTTGTAAAACCCCACCGCCATTTCATATATTTTCTCATAGGGCATTTGCGCAGCCTCCGACATTTCCCGCATTCTGTGTTCATAGGCTTTTTCCTCATTCACCAAAGTCGACCCCACATCAAAAAATAACCACTTAACATTTTCAAACATCATAAACGCCTCCCTCTAAGGTTAACACTTATCTCATAGCTTTTTACACTTTCACATAACCGTTAACTCCCCCTATTTCTTTTTCTTCTTCCCCGTATTTTTCCGAGACGAATCTACCGCATGGGAATTGATCTTAAGCCGAAGCTTTTCCGCTTCAGCAGTGATCTCACCCATTCCCCTGTACCTGTCAAACCCCATCTCCGCAATTTCCTTTGCCCTCTCCCTCATATCAAGCTTTAACATAGCCTTAACAAGGCAAATATCCGCCATAAGCGTCACCCTCGGGTCGGGCTCGCTCAGAAGCTTTAAAAACACCGTCACCGCATTTTCATAGCGTTTCTCATTATATTCCCTTATCCCCACCGTCCGCCGCATTATCAGCGTACCTCCGCCGAAAGCCTCTCTGTTTCTGTCAATAAGCAGCTGACGGATCCCCTGCGGTTTTTCCAGCAAAAATAAACATAACGCATAATTCCCCACAAACGCCGCCCCCTCGTCCCTGCCCAGCCTGTCAATGTCCACCTTTTCATATTCCCCCAGCGAATTTTTTACCTCCCCCTTAAACATAAGCCCCTGCGCCAGCAGCGCCTGCCCCTGAGCAATGTCCGCCGCCTTTTTTGCCGTCGCAAGCTCCCCCCTTAACATCTCAATGTATTCATCGCAATACCCGTTCTCCGCTAAAAACACAGCCGACCCCGAATAATGCCCCGTCATTTTCAGAAACCCCTTGATACTTTCCTTTATTCCCATAGCCCCGCTCCTTTCCCGTAATAATTGCCGACAGCTTATAACCTGCACACCATTATGTATTCTTCCTCATTTTCATTTACCGTCTCAAACCCCAACCCCCTGTACATTTTCACAGCATAATTTTCTTTCTGCACCGCAAGAGAAGCCCTCTTGTACCCCTCATTTTTCAACAGCTCCAACATAGCCTTCATAAGCGCCCTGCCAATACCCTTCCCCCTGTATTCACTCTGTACGGAAATCGCAAAAGAGGGCGTCTCATCATCAATATGCCCGTAGTCATTCATAATGCGCACCCATACAGCCCCCACTATCTCACCGGAAACAAACGCCCCAATGCAATAATCACCCCTATGCCTCCCGAAATCCTCAATATATACCTGCAATTCCGGACGGTTGATTATCTCTACGGACGGCTTCTCCATTCCCTCCGGAACAAATATCGCCTCATACAAAAAATCGGCAAGCCAATCGGCAAGCGCCCCGTATTCCGTTTCATCAATTTTTCTTATACAGTAATTCACCTGCGCCGCCTCCCGTATACCAGCTTAATGACCAGACTCGCCAGCGCATCTAAAATAAGCAGTCCCCCCAGTATCCCGTGAATTGCCGAGGTCACCGTGTCATACCCGTAAGTAAACGCCACCAGCAGGAAAAATCCCCCCGCCATAACGCACATAAGCAGCTTCAGATACTTTATGCAAAGCTCCGCATATTCCCTCTTGTCCTCAAACCCCCCCGACATAGTTTTAACAATGCTCACACCGTCCACGATCACCACCAGTGACAGCAGCACCAGTATTATCTCATACCACCATCCGAAGCTGACCACGTCCACATTTTCTATCATAATAAATATTCACTCCTTACCCGACAAAATTATTGCCCGAAATCATATTCAACATAGCCCGATCGTAAATTCCGTTTACAGTCCCCGTGCTGACCCATATTAAAATTATAGCACAACTTCCCGCATTTGTCAATAGCTTTCTGCAAAATATTTTTGCACATACCCATTTCTCCCATTTGCACAAAATTATACCCTGACTTTTATATATTTCGCACTATGCAATGAGCAACCTCCTCATAAACAACAGAGGAATACCGCAGCGGCATTCCCCTGAAGAAAGCAAATATAAAACCACTAATTATTTACAACCGTGACCTCCATAGCCTTGATAAGCTGAGCGTCCGTAAGCAAAGCCGCCTCCGTGGAAAGGTGCAGGAAATCCACATCCTCACCCAGGGAAACATCAAACTCAGGGCGTATACCCACCCCGTTGAACTGGGTACCCGAGCTTGTCAGCAGCTTTGCCGTGGAAAGCATAACCACCGACCCGTCCGAACAGGTGTAAGCCGACTGCATATACCCCCGCCCCGCCGTTGCCTTGCCTATAATGTGCGCCTTTCCGCTGTCCGCCAGAGCCAGCGCAAATATCTCCGCCGCACCCTCAGTGCCCCTGTTCACAATGACCGACATGGGCATTTTAAGGTTTTCCGCCTCCGTGCAGGTGATAACGGTTTCCACAGCGCCGCTCTTATACTCCGCCCTGACCACGTCCCCCGCCCCCAGAATATGGTCAAGACAATCTCCCGCAGCCTCCACCGACCCGAAGGAACACCCACGCACATCGAAAATAAGCCCCTTAGCTCCGTTTGAAATAAGCTCGTCCAATGTGGCCTTCAGTTGTGCGGAAGTGCAGTCGGTAAAGGACGAGATACGGATAAACCCTATATCCTCGATATTTTTCCCCGTTACCGTCGCAATTTCCGACCGCATGGAAATAACATCATAAGTGATAAAATCATTGCTGCCGTCCTCAGCGGTGCGCTTGACATAAAGCTTTACCCTCGTTCCCTCATCGCAGTGGAAAAGGGACACCGCCTCGTCATATCCCCCCGCAAAGGCAATAACGTCCGTGTTGTTCACCGCCGTAATAATATCCCCCGCCAAAAGGCCCGATTCCTCCGCAGACCCTCCGGGGATTATCTCCGTTATCAGAATATACCCCCCCGTCTCTTTCTCGCATTCAAACCCCAGCCCGTCTGTGACCCCCGTCTGACTCTCCAGCCGCAGTGCATATTCCTCCGCCGTAATGCACTCCGCCAGCGGATCGCCCACCCCGTCAATGTAGCCGTTCACCATGCCGTCAATAAGGGCAGTCTCGTCTATCTCACCTATAAAATGAGTGCGTATATAGTTGTCTATCTCCGACAGCTTGCTGTAGAATTCCTGCTTTTCACTGGTGCTGCGAATTTTTTCGTTAAATCTTTCCAGAGTAAAGTTTCCCGTAATAACAAAGGTCACCGCCGCAGTTATCGCCATAAGCCCAATCGTCGCCCCTATGGGAATTTTTTTCATATATTCAAAACCTCCCAATTAAAATCTCTTCCAGTCTCCTTGGCGTGTAGCCCATATAATCTATCATGCACCCTACATTGTAGCATTCAAAAGGAATGTTCATTTCCCTGCATATCTCCCCGTATTTCAGAAACGCCGTGTGATCTGTATTATTGTGAACATGACCGTATAAATGCACCGCCCCCCGGAACTGATTATACCAGTGGGCAATGGGATAATGACACAACACAACCTCCACCCCGCCGTCGGTTATCACCTCATAGTCCCTGACCCACTCAAAGTAAGCCTTCATTTCCGCAGTGGGCTTGTCATGATTGCCCATTATCAGAAATTTCCTGCCCGCAAGTTCCCCCAGAACCTCCAACCCCACCGCATTTTTCCATGCAAAATCCCCCAAAATGTATACCTCATCATTATACGTCACAGCATTATTCCAGTTTTTCACCAAAACCCTTCGCATTTCCTCGCAGTCCTTAAAAGGCCTGCCGTCATGCTTAATAACATTATCATGCCCCAAATGCAGGTCGGATATATAAAATTTCGACATAAAATTTTACCCTATTAGAAGCTAAAAATTAGAGGCCGGAAAGCCGGAGGCAGGTTATCACTTTTCTAGCCTCCAGCCCCCTAACCTCCAGCCTCTAGCTACATACTAACGTAATTGAGCGGATTTGTATGCTGCCCGTTCACACGAACTTCAAAATGGCAGTGATTTCCGTAAGCATAGCCCGTGCAGCCGATGTAACCGATAGTCTGCCCCTGTACCACCTCATCTCCCACATTAACGCAGCAGCTGGACATATGCCCGTATAACGTGGCTATCTTGTCCCCGTGGTCAATAACAACATGAATGCCGTAACCGTTGCCCGTGTTGGAAGCAGTAATTACCGTGCCTCTTGCAGAGGCAACAATAGCCTCACCCGCACAGTTGGGCTTGTTGATGTCAATGCCCTTGTGGAAGTCGCTGGCTCCGCCCTCTTCCGCAATATTTCTGTTTCCGTAGCCGTCCGTCATATTCCTCACCGTGGGCACAGGCCATATAAAGCCCTCGGAAGCCCCCGTGACATATTTGTATGTATCCTCCTGTTCGGGCTCAGGCTCGATGTCAACGTCCTCCGGAACATATTCCTCGCCCGCAGCTTCAGCCTCCAGGCGTTTCCGTTCCTCTTCCTCTCTCCTCTGACGTTCCTCATCTTCCCTGCGCTTGCGTTCTTCCTCTTCCTTGCGTTTCCGCTCTTCTTCCTCACGCCTGCGCTGCTCCTCCAGCTCCGCCTGACGGCGGCGGATAAAGTCCTGCAAAGCCTCCTCGTTCTGAGCCTCTTCTATATCCATTTCAGCCGTCCGCTGCCTGTTCGCCTCCGCCTGATTTTCATACCATTCCTTTGTCTGCTCATGGTTTGCATATGTTTCCCGCAGCTCCACAAGTACATTTTCCGCCTGGGCTTTCTTTTCCTGCTGCTCCGTCAGACGCAGCTCCATGTCCGCCTTCTGCAGATTAAGCTCGCCGATCTTTCCCGTAAGATCGTCTATCATATCATTGTCATGCCTGGACATATTTTCCATAAGCTCTGTCCTTGACAGAATATCATAAAAATCCGAAGAACCCACCAAAATAGAGGCAAGGCTGTCGCTGCCGTTCATGTACATAGCCCGCAGCCGCTTTTTAAAATCCTCGATACCCTCGTTTATCTCCGCTTCCTTTGCGGCAATTTTCACCCCCAGCTCGTCAATGTCCACCTGCAAAAGAGCGATCTGTTCTTCAATGTTTGCGATCTCTTCCTCCTGAAGCTCCATTTTTTTCTCATACTGCTCCATGTACTGCTCGCTGAGCTCAATATTTTCCTTAGCGTCCTTGAGGGACTGCTCCACTTTCTCACGCTCATAGGAAAGCTCTCTCTGCCGCTGCTCCAGAGCAGCGATCTCATCCTCCAGCTCCGTAGCGCCCGCATTGCCGAATCCCATACCAAAAGACATTACACAAGCAAGAGATAATGCGCATATTTTCATAGCATTTTTTCTTTTCATATTTTTGAGCTCCTTTACCTAATTCTGTGCACCCAAAATACTTTGAAGCTTAGGGGATTCCCCGTAACCTTCAAACTTTTGAGCTCCTTTACCTAATTCTGTGCACCCAAAATACTTTGAAGCTTAGGGGATTTCCCGTAGCCTTCAAACTTACGTCCTTTCCTTTCGGGTAATACCTATATAAATAACACATCAGCCGCCTGAAATATTACATAAATTTTGTAAATATTTTTTTAACGGCTAACAGCTAAGCTAAATTCAAACAGATCATACTCACACCCTCAATATTCCGTGAGGTCAGATATAATCTATCCCCATCAATAAAAGTGTCACCGCTCAGACTCAGGGGCGTGTGAATTTCCTTTATTTTTTCAAGGGTGTTCATATCCCATAAAGCAATTTCACTGCACGGGTGGGAAACCGTCACCAACATACCGTTGTACGTCCCTGCGCAGTCAAACATTTTCTTATGCACATTTTTCCGAAAACAGATCACTTCAAATTTTTCAAGGTCTATCTTAAAAAGCTTTTTATCCTGACACGCAGCATATAATGTTGACCCGCTTAAAAACAGACTTCTTACATTTTGCCTGCCCAAGGTCATTTTTTTCACTGCCGCCATAGTGTCCCTGTCAAGCAGCAGCAGCTGCCCGTCCACCGTTCCGCACAGCAGGAAATTTTCATATACCTTTAATCTCCACATACTGGCGCCGGAAATTTTATACTCCCTTTTCTCAAAAGACCCCTTGTCAACAGTCACAAGCTTTCCGTTCCTTACAGAGCAGTAGATTTTCCCGTCATCCACAGTCATTCCGCAGATATCCGAGCTCAGGTCATCCCCGAGCCTCCATTTGCCGATAACATCAAGCTCCGCCCCGTCCAGAACATACAGCATGCAGAAATCACTTATACAGATACGGCTTTCATCGGCAGTGAGTATCCTTGCCGCACCGTCCTTTTCAAATATTTCCTTTTTGTCTGTAACTGCTCCGGACTTTTTGTCTATTTTATAAATTGTTTTTCTGCATAAACAATACATAAAATTTTTCGTGACCCCAAAGCCCGTTACAGCGCCCTCCAGTTTTATCGGAAGCTCCATATTCCCGTCCATAAGCTGCCCCGCCGCCTCCTTTATTAAAGTCTTGTCATTTATTAAAGCCCCGTCATTAAATTCTAGCCTCTTACCTCTATCCTCCAGTTCACACCTTAACATATTTCCTTGTGCTGTGAACAATTCCCGCCGCACTGATAACAGCGCCCGAAATAAGGTAGCCCAGAATAATATATTTAAGGAATGAGTTCAAGGGAATAAACCCGTTAGACCCCACAGCCGCAAGCAGCGTGGTCTCCGTGCTCAGAAGCGTTACCAGCTTGTCATAAAAGAAACAGGTTATCAGCACCGCAGCCGTGCCCGCTCCAAGACCTATCACAAACCCCTCCACAAAAAAGGGGATCTTTATAAAGGTGTTGGTAGCTCCCACGAATTTCATAATGTCTATCTCACGCCGCCTTATGTCAACGCTTGCCCTTGTGGTGTTGGAAATTATAATAAGGCTCACCACTATCAGCAGCACCAGAATGACCGTCAGGATCACCGAAATAATGCTCCGCAGCCCCGTCAGAATGTTTACAAAATCATAGGGCGCTTTCACCTTTTCAATGTGGTCAAATTCGTTTATGGTGTAAAGCGTGTTGCTCATACGGCTCACATCGTCTATCTTTATGCGGTATGCGTCCGGCAGAGGACTTTCATCCCCAATATATCCGAAAATATCCTCCGCATTGGGCATATCCTTTTTAATGTCCTCAAAAGCCTCGTCCTTTGAATAAAAGGAGACTCCCGAAATATTGTCGGTGTTTTTAAGCTTCTCGCCCAGCTGCTCGATATATTCATCGTCCGTTTCCTCATCAAGAAAAATTATTACCTCGTTTTTTCCCTCAATGTCCGTGATAAAGGTGTTTATATTTGCATAGAAAATAGCTGTGAACCCTATCAGCAAAAGGGATACCGTCAAAATGAAGAAGGACGCAATGCTCATTATATGATTAGTGCCTATGTTGCGTATACCCTGCTTGAAAAGGTAGACAGCGCTGCTTGCTCTCATACAGTCGACGCCTCCTTTTTGTGGTGCACCTCAGGCTCAATGTAGCCGTCAAACACAATCTCTCCTCGTTTCAGGGTAACAAGCCTGCCCCCCAGTTTTTTCACCAGTTCATGCTCATGAGTGACCACCAGCACCGTAGTGTCCCTTGCGTTGATCTTTTTGAGCATTACCAGCATTTCCGCAGATGTCCTCGGGTCAAGGTTGCCCGTAGGCTCGTCCGCAATAATAAGCTGAGGATTGTTAACTAATGCCCTTGCAATGGCAACACGCTGCTGCTCGCCGCCCGAAAGCTCATGAGGCATACTTCTTATTTTATCCTTCAGTCCCATCAGCGCAATAACCTGGGGAACTCTCTTTCTTATGTAACGGTTCGGTGCGTCAATGCTCCGCAGCACAAACGCCACATTGTCGTAAACGCTCAAATTAGGTATAAGCTTGTAATCCTGGAAAACGAACCCGATAGTCCGCCGCAGCTCTGTAACTCTCCGCTGCTTGAGCTGCACCAGGTCGAACCCGTTTACAAACATGGAGCTTTTCGCACCCTTTTTGATATCGGGCTTAACGTCCCTTATAAGCAGCTTTATAAGCGTACTTTTTCCTGCGCCGTTTTCGCCCACCACAAACACAAATTCCCCGTCGTTTATCTTCAGGGAAACGTCCTTGAGCGCCTCCACATTGTCATATGTAACCGAAACATTATTTATTTCAATCAAAAAAATTCACCGCCTGAAAAATTGAGCCGGTTATTATAGCCCGCAGCTCCAAAACAAAGCAAAGTCCCAAAGCTCGGGACATAGGGCATGTTTTCCTGCGGGTCGGCTCTTATGGACGCCGCAGTATTAAGGCTGTCGGACAGTTTTTGGAAAGCAGTTTTCAAAGAAAACAGTTTTCGAAGAAAACATTGTCACCCCGACAACACATTTCTGTCACAAAAGGCAAATTCTAAGGGGCAGTAGAACCCCACTGCCCCCTTGTAGACCTAAGGAATTGCCGATTAAATGTATTTTCCGGCCGCCGTGGTCATACAGACCTGCGGGGGAAATACCGCCGCTCATATCCGTTTTAAAATCGAGAAAATCCGTAAGGCGATTTAATCAGTTGTTTCCCTGATAAACATTATTATTAAGAGAGCGCCTGTCAGAGCCGCTTATGCAGGACTTGCATATCACGGGCATTTTAATGGCATTCTCATAAAGCAGTCTTGTTGTCCTTTTTTACATTTTTCAAAACGCACTGTCTTTTTATACGGCGTTTTTATCTGTGAAGCGCAGCTGCCCCGCTGCCCTTTAAGCAGCCCGATACAGCTCATCAGAACTTTGTGGGATTAGCCGAAAGGTATTTCTTTACCATAAGGGCGATCTTGAAAATTATCGCATGATCGAACTCCCGCAGATCAAGCCCCGTCAGCTTCTTTATCTTTTCAAGCCTGTAAACCAGAGTGTTTCTGTGAACGAAAAGCTTCCTTGACGTCTCCGAAACGTTCAGACTGTTCTCGAAAAATTTCTGAATGGTGAACAGCGTCTCATGATCCAGGGATTCAATGGAGTTTTTCTTGAAAACCTCCTGCAGGAAGGTTTCGCAAAGGGTGGTAGGCAGATGATAGATAAGCCGTGCAATGCCCAGATTATCATAGGAGACCACAGACTTGTCCGTGTCGAAAACCTTGCCGACCTCCAGCGCAATCTGCGCTTCCTTGAAAGACCTCGCCAGGTCCTTAACGCCCAGCACCGAAGTACCTATCCCCACATTTACTCTTGTGTAGAACTCACCGGAAAGGGTGTCCGAAATAGACCTTGCCAGTTTTTCCAGGTCCTTCGACTCCACATTGCTCTTTATCTCTTTAACAAGCACAATATCGCTCTCGGTGATGTTGAAAACGAAATCCTTGGTCTTGTCCGGGAAAAGATTCTGTATAACATCATAAGCGGAAACATCGTTGGAGGACAGTATCCTTATAAGGAAAACCACCCTGTTCACATCCGAGCTGAAATGCAGCTCCCTCGCCTTTACCACAATATCTCCGGGCAGAACATTGTCCAGTACAACATTCTTTATAAAATTGTTCCTGTCGTATTTCTCATCATAATATTGCTTGATGCTCGAAAGGGTTATCGCCATAATGTTGGCATACTTTGCGGCATTCTCGTCCGTGCCCTCCACAAATACCGCAAAATCGGGCTTTATGTGAGAGCCGAAGGGCTTGTAGGTATACCCGTCCCTTACGAACACGTCATGGGAATCGTTCAGATCCATTGTAACAAATTCGTTTGACGAGCCTATTTTTGTAAGCTCGCTGCAGGCGATTATCGTCCCTGCCGAGTCCACAACTCCGATAATGCAGTCCATGGTGTCCCTCATCTGGTGAATAAGCCCCTGAAAAAGTCTGTTGGACATTGTTAGTCATCCTTTCAATCGTATTGGCGGTGCCTTTGCGTTGCTATGCTGCTATGCTGCTATGCTGCTATGCTGCCGCACATCTGCACCCCAAGCGCCGTTTTAACGGTCTTTTCTTTTTATTTTGCTTACTGCGCAGCGTGACGCTGCTTTGCTGCACTTGTTCTCCTGTTTAACAGGGCTGATCTGTGTTGCCTTGCAACATTGCTGCCTTGCTGCAATATTGCTGCCTTGCTGCAGCATTGCTGTTTTGCCATATTGCCCCTTACAGGCATTTTTTTGCATAACATAATATATTTTGTGAAAATTTCGGAAAGCACCCGAAAAATCGAGGTTCCCCGACTGTTGCAGACAGCCGTGGGGTTTTTCCCTTAATTTACAAAATAACTATTCATATATCATTTTATCACATATTGAGCCATTTTGTGTTAATTTTTTGTGAACATTAGCAAAACAGTGATTAAATCCTGCAAGTTTTTTGAAAAGTTTCCACGAAAAAAGCTCACCGATCCCTTTGGATAAAACCAAGGCGTCAGCATTTTGCGCAAAGCAATGCCAGCTCTGCCATAATGCCATAAGATGATTAAGACAAATTCGCCTTAGCAGCATTTCAGGCAATCGGCAAGCAAGTCACGTTTCTTGCCTCCGGTCTTCGACAGAAGCTGTCCGCAGTTTATTTCTTGCCTCTTGCTTCTTATCCTCTTGCCTCTAACAGCTAAGGCTGCTGCACCTTTAAGCGCAACAGCCCTTTAAAGCATAATATAGCCGCCGTCTGCCCAACGCTTAAACCGTGAACGTCCGCCTGTAAAGTCAAAACACCCACAAGCATTTCACAAAAACGGCGTACATTCGTATACCGCAGCGGCGCTTCCGTTTTGAAGCACGAACCCTTGCCCGAAGAGCCGCCGCAGTCATAAAACCCTGTTTTTGAAAAGGGTTATCTGGACTCCTCGGCAAAGCCGCTGTCAACCAGTTCGATAAGACCGGAAACAGCCTCCTGCTCGTCAGCGCCGTCAGCGATGATTCTGATCTGAGTGCCGCCGACAATACCCAGCGAAAGAATGCCCAGCAGGCTCTTGGCATTTACTCTTCTTTCCTCTTTCTCGATCCAGATAGAGGACTTGAACTCATTCGCCTTCTGAATGAAGAAAGTTGCGGGACGTGCGTGCAGACCAACCTGATTTTGAACCATTACATCTTTAACAAACATAATACTCTTCTCTCCTATTCTTAAAAATAATCCTTGCTTAAAAGTTAAGCAGCTTAGAAATAAACTGCCGGAAATAAGCCTCGGACCTTTTTGGTTTTCCTTCTACATTTTATTATACATTGGATTTTAATCTTAGTCAACAGGAAAATATGATTAATTTCGTTTTTGGGTGAAATTTCTGCTTTTTGAATTACAGTGCACGTTTTTTTTGATTTTATTTTGTTGATTTTAACGAATTTTATTGGAGTTGTACAAGTTTCAACAATTATTTATATGCAAATTGACAGAAATTTGTTTACAAAAAATTTGGTGAATTTTGTCGTAAAATTAATATTTTAACAAATGATGAATAAGCCTGCTTTCTGATTTATCGATATAATGTTTTAATGCAATAAAATAAAACCAATGTCCGCACATTATGTTTTGTTTTTATAGGTGAAATAATAATTTGAACATTCACATCACAAAATCCCGATCCGCTAAAACATCTTGCCTCTTGCTTCTTCCTCTCTTGCTTCTTGCAGCATATCCGGTCTGCGTTCACGGGTAATCCTCACAGCCTCGGTATGCCTGTACTCCGCAATTTTCCTGTGATCTCCCGAAAGCAGAACGGGAGGCACAGCCATTCCCTCCCATACCTCGGGGCGGGTGTAGTGGGGATATTCGAGAAGTCCGCTGTAATGGCTTTCCTCCGTGAAGCACTCATCCGAGGGCAGCACCCCAGGGCAAAGCCTTGCCACAGCGTCGCAGACCACCAGCGCAGGCAGCTCGCCTCCCGTTACCACATAATCCCCCACGGAAATCTCCTCGTCAACTATTCTGTCGATTATCCGCTGGTCGACCCCCTCGTAATGCCCGCAGAGAATGAACAGATAAGGGTGCCCCGAAAGCTCCGCCGCCTTTTCCTGCGTAAACACCGTCCCCTTGGGGGACATATAGATAACATGGGGCTTTTCGGGCAGCTGCTCCGCCACTGCCTCATAGCAGCGGAAAATAGGCTCGCACTGCATTATCATACCCATACCGCCGCCGTAAGGGGAGTCGTCCACCCTGCGGTGCTTGTTAAAGGCGTAGTCTCTTATCTGATGACAGTTTATCTCAATATTTCCCGCCTTTATCCCCCTGCCCACAATGCTTTCACCCAGCACTGCGCTGCACATTTCGGGGAACAAAGTGGCTATGTCTATTCTCATTTGTACACTCCTATCAGAAGCAAGAATTTAAGAAGCAAGAGGCAAGATTTGTTTACTTCCGAACCTTGCTTATCATCTCGATAATAGTTTCTGTGGCTTTCAGAAGCAGGGATTTAAGAGGCAAGAGGCAAGATTTTTTACTTATGAACCTTGCTTATCATCTCGATAATTTTTTCCGTTGCCTCATCTAAGGTCATATCCGTGGTATCCAGCAAAACAGCGTCCGCAGCTTGTTTTAAGGGAGCGATCTTTCTTGTGCTGTCCTCACGGTCACGCTTTATAATGTCGCTCAGGACTTGTTCGTATGCAGGTGCATTGCCCTTTTGGGATAATTCCTTATGCCGTCTTTCCGCCCTTGCCTCGGGGGAGGCGGTGAGGAAAATTTTAAGGTCGGCATTCGGCAGCACCACAGTGCCTATATCCCGCCCGTCCATTATAACATTGTTTTCGGCGGCTATTTTCTGCTGCAAATTAAAAAGGAAGTCTCTGACCCGTGGTATAGCCGATACGACCGACGTTGCCATGGAGACCTCGGGAGTGCGTATCTTATCGGACACGTCCTCGCCGTTCACAAAAACGTGCTGCTGCCCGTCAATATATTTCAGTTCGGGAACAATATCATGCAAAAGCCCTTCTACCGTTGACCTGTCATTCACGTCCTTTCCCATTGCCATTACATGGTAGGCAATGGAACGGTACAGCGCTCCCGTATCAACGTAAATGTAACCCAGTTCCTTTGCGGCGGCTTTTGCAATGGTGCTTTTTCCCGCACCCGCAGGCCCGTCTATTGCAATATTTATCGACATATTTCTCCACTCCGTTAATTAGAATTTAACATCAAAGGTACGCTGAAACTTAGGGATTTACCGCTAACTTTCAAACTTACCTCCCGAATATTTTTCACTGCCAAGTGCATTAAAGATCGTGTCAAGCATTATCGGCACATCCTTTTGGTTGACCTTTGCCATTTTTTCCCCGATAAGGAAAGTCTGTACTTCCCGGGGTTCTTTTTCTTTTAACTGCACGATCTCCGCTTTTAATTTTATTAGTTTTTCCTTAGTTTCAGCCTCTCTGAAAAAGAATGCATTTTCGGTATAAGTGTAATAAAAGTCCGACATATATGCTTCCATAAAATATGAAAACACCGGATAATCTTTTTTTTTTGCAAACGTAACCCCCCCTCATACACTCGCATTGTTACACGCCCGATTATGTGCCGCTTACATCAATATCATCAAACAGCACGGGGATCCTTTTCTTGAAATCCTCCAGCATGGGAACGGCTATCTCCCTTATCTGCGGGTGCGCACGCTCCGAGGTGCGCAGCTTGAAGAAATGCCGCCATTCACGGATATTCATGGTAACAGCGATCTCCGTCTTGAGCGATGTAGGCAGCACGTCCCTGGCTTCCTCGGGCTTTGCCCCCGCCGCAAGCAGCGCAAAATAAGCCTTTTCCGCCTCTGCCATGGCAGCCTCCCAAAGCTTCATGCATTCATCTCCCTCGCCCCAGAAAGGCGGACGGATAAAGGTCAGTTCATTGCCGAATTTATCCTTGGAATAGTTGCAGTATCGTGTGCTTTCCTGGCTGTAGCTGGCTATGCGGTGGCGCACTATCTCATGGGTGACGCCTCTGTCGCAGATTATCCGCAGGGAAATTTTTTCATGCTCCAGCACCGATTCGTGGCCGCCTTTGAGTATCATGGCGGCGAATTTCCTTGCGCTGCCCTCGGTTATCCTGTCCTCGCTTTTGTAGCAGGTACGGCCGCATTTTTCTATGGTCTCCAGTATTTTTGCGCCGTCGGGCTCTGTGATGAATTCGTAGCAGGGGGATATTATTTTCATTGGTTTTCTCCTTCCTTAACTTTTAAAATCGGATAACCCTGTTCATAAGGCTTTATCATTTCGGGGTGCAGGGCGGCTTCACGGAATATTTCCCCGGCAAGCCCTTCCTCCAGCATTCCCGTCAGCTCCGACAAGGGCTTTGAGTACATTTCGGGGCAAATGGAGGCTATCGAGATCACAAGATCATCTCCAAGCCGCATTATCCTGTAAGGCCATATCTTGCAGTCAAAGGGTTTCAGATCTCCCAGCGTGCAGCCCTTTTGCGGGTCAAGGGCAGGGCAGGTGAAAAGCCCCTCTTTTTCGTCCCAGCATTCCTCCATGTTAAATATATAGGCTTCCCCTTTTGAGGCAAATTTCAGTCCGGGAGATACCGCCGAAATTTTTTCCCGCAGTTCCCTTGAAATCACGGGAGTTTCCCACACATCGTATTTGTCAAAAATGCAGCATACCCTGCATTTTGCGCAGCTTTCGGGGGATAGTATTTTTTTCAGCATTTTTAAACCGACCCTCTTTGATAATTAATAATTAATGATTAATAATTAATAATGAATTTATTGTGCATGCGTTTTTTATGTGAAATCAATTTATCGAAATTACATTTGATATTTGAGTTTGACCGGTTGGGGAATAAATGAAAAACGACCGTTTTTACAGGCAAAAATTATCTGATATACTGCCGCAGTTTTCCGGCATTTGAAAAAGTATAAAATGACCGCAGGGGAAAATAATATTCCGAGGAAGGAGCTGTTAAAAAATGAATATTACACAGCAGCAATACAGCGAAATGGTAAAGCTTGCGTCCCCGGGATCGAAAGCCGCACGGGACATACCATGCGCCTTTATAATAGGCGGACTGATATGTATTCTGGGGCAGTGGCTTACGAACCTTTACTCCAATATGGGCTTTGACGACCGCACCTCGGCTGCCTGGTGCACGGTGACCCTGGTGTTCCTCTCGGCGCTTTTTACCGGGCTCGGGCTTTACGGCAAGCTGGCAAAATACGGCGGCGCAGGAACTCTTGTACCCGTTACGGGCTTTGCCAATGCAGTGGCGTCTCCGGCGGTGGAATTCAAGTCGGAGGGGCTTGTACTGGGGCTGGGTGCGAAAATTTTCATAATCGCAGGACCCGTTATACTTTACGGCGCAGCCGCTTCTGTGATCTACGGGATAATCTATTTCTTTATGAAATGACCGTTCTTTCACAAGCAGCTTAAACAGGAGGGCATGAACTGTCAAACGGTCTTGCCCTCTTTGCTGAAGCAATAGGCAGGAAGCCAGATGCAGGAAACAGCAATCGCTTTACCGCACTCATTATTAATTATTAATTATCCCTATCGCCGTGATGTTATCGGGACTGCCGTTTTCCATAGCGGCATCTATCAGGCGGCGCAGCCTTTTGGGCAGCCGCATGGGCAGGGCAAGAATTTCCTCGAACTGCCCCGGGGTTACATAATCG
The DNA here is from genome assembly GCA_964523835.1 of uncultured Ruminococcus sp. Taxonomy (GTDB): domain Bacteria; phylum Bacillota; class Clostridia; order Oscillospirales; family Ruminococcaceae; genus Huintestinicola. Next base: position 9,036 of record CAZGAZ010000034.1, on the reverse strand, counting down.
GAAAGCCCGTCGGTGCAGATTATGATAAGGTCGCCCGGGCGTATGCCCCCCTCGATCTCGGTGATCTGCGGGTCGGGGTCGTCGGCAATGTTCCCGAGAACGGGGAAAATAACGTTCCTCTCGGCGTGAGTCCGCTGCTCCTCACGGGTTATTTTTCCCTGTTCATAGAGCATCTGCACCAGTGACTGATCGGTGGAAAGCTGCCGCAGCACCCCGCCTCTGTAGCGGTAAAGCCTGGAGTCCCCCACATTCACCGCATACGCCCTTTCCTCCTCGTCCACAGCTAAGGCGCAAAGGGTGGTCTGCATATTCACAGTCCCTCCGTGGGTAAGCCCGAAACGGCGGAGCCTCGTATGTATGGTCATGATTTTTGTCCTGAGGCTGACCCGTTTCCCGAATCTGACGGCGCTGAGCAGCTCCAAAGCCATGTGTGACGCCACTTCTCCCGCAGCCTCTCCCCCCACGCCGTCGGCAACAGCGGTAATAAAAGGGGGGCGTATGTCGCTTTCCATCTGAGCCCGGTTCAGGACGATCTTATTGATAAGATAGGCGTCCTCGTTATTCTGCCTGACGCCTTTATCGGTTATTCCGCAGCAGTAATACAAAATGCGCACCTCGTAAATAAAAATACTCATATTTATTATACCACAGCTTTGTGAATTATTTAATAATTAATGATTAATAATTAACATTTATTTCCCGATATTAAAAATTCCCTTGCAAAGGATTTTCCGATATGCTATAATAATAGAAAACGGTCGGGGTACAAAATTTACCGGAGGAATGTTTATGAAGCTGTTTCTTATACCCGCATTTTTGTTCTTTATCGGAAGCCTTATCGGCTGGGGGCTGGAGGTGGTTTTCCGCAGGTTCTTTTCCGCAAAAAAATGGATAAATCCGGGATTTCTCACGGGACCCTATCTGCCGCTGTACGGCGTGAGCCTTTGCGTGCTGTACTTTATGGCGGGGCTGGAGACGGTGATACCCATTGAGAATACTTTGGTTAAAAGGCTGGCGCTGTTTGCTCTTATGGCAATGTGCATTACCTTTGTGGAGTACATAGCGGGGGTCGTTTTCATCAAGCATATGAAGATCATGCTGTGGGATTATTCGGGGGAACGGGGGAATATAGACGGCATAATCTGCCCTAAGTTTTCATTCTTCTGGGCAGTGCTCAGCGCTGTTTATTATTTCGGGATACATCCGCATATTCTGGGCGCTTTGCGGTGGCTGGCGGAAAATCTTGCGTTTTCCTTCTGCATAGGATTTTTTTACGGGATATTTGTTATCGACCTCGTTTACTCCACAAATCTTGTGGCAAAGCTCCGCAGATTCTCCGTGGATAAGGAGATCGTTCTTAAATATGAGGAGCTTAAAGACCATATCAGATCGGCAAAGGCGCAGCGGCAGGAAAAATTCAGGTTTCTCTTGTCTATGTACTCTGCTGTGCCTGTAAGCGAACATCTTAAAGAATATTACGAAAATCACAGAAACGACTATGAAGAACTGAGGCTCAGGCTGAAGAAAAAATCGGCAAAATAATGCTGCGGAAAGGATATGAACGCCGTGACCGAATATATGACCGATACAGAGCTTGAACTGGCGGGGCTTGAAAATGTAAGCCTTATAAAATATTACACTCTCCCGGGGGATATTCCGGGGCTGATGCTGCTCCGGGGGAGAGATATCCCCATTAACCTTTGCGCCCTGGACAGGGGCTTTGACGAACTTGAAAAGGCGGCGCTTGCGGTATTTGAGGCAGACCCCGGGACTGCTGCGGACGAGGCGACAAAAAATATCCTGAGCAGCCGCAGGGAAAGCGGTCTGCCATCCTGTCTTGAGCCTTTTGAAAAATCCGAGGGCAGCTTTTTGCGGAAGCTCACGGTTGAGAAGAATTTTGTATATTCCTGTCAGCCGCTTGTATATTATTTTCTGACAGAGGCATTCGGAGGAGTGGGCGCAGGAGCGGAATTTTCGGGGGATATATGCGGCTACCGAAGCAAGTATATTATAAATTGCAGGGTGAACGGGCAGGAAAAAATATTGCCCTTGGCGGTTTCACGGAATGACCTTGGGGCAGTGTTTGAGATCGGGAATTTTTTATCCCCGACGTATTCTGTCAATATTGCTTTGAGCTGCGGCATACGGGGCTTTGAGGTGTCCGTGAAAAGCAGGACGGGGCGGGAGATACTGCGGGAATATACTTATGAGCCCGTTAAAAGATCTTCACGGCTGCGGATTTTTGACGGAGAGCTTGTTTACGGCAAAAAGCAGGAAATGCTGCCTGAAAATGACCCTGAAATGAGGTCCGCCGATTTTAATAAGATCATAAATATCACGGGAAAGTGCTGCTGCATTGATACAAAGGATTACGATAAATTTTTGCTGCCTTGGGGCGGGGTATGCTTTCTGAAAAGCGAGGAGCTTTTACATAATTTCATCATTGCGGAATATAAGGAAGAATATGCTGTGATACGGCATTTTTACAGGAGATATGTTCCGTTTGCGAAGGGGAGCGGAAATAAAATGACAGTGTTTTCCTTTAACGCCGTACATGAAATATTTCCCCATAAAAACGCTGTTCAGACAAGGTTTATCCCCTCGGGCGAATTTACCTCGGGACTGTTTAAGGAACGGTTTTTGGACAGGTATTTTACAAGAGAGTTAAACCGGTTTACCGATAATTGATTATTGAGGGAGAATGTTAAAATGGAAGACACAAGCAACACAAGCAAGCTTACATATGTAATGGGGCGGCTGCGCAGTATGCTGCGAAAGGATAACCGCTACAATTCTTTAAGCCTTTATCTCAGTGAAATAAAACGCAATCCCGAAAACAATCCCTTCGGCGATACGGAAACAGTGGCGGAAATGGTTGACAAGATCATTGATTCGGAATATACGGGCAGCTTTTCAAAGGTCTTTAATGACTGCGAAAAAATTTTCGGGGAAATGCAGGCCTTGTCGGGAGAGGAAAAGCAGGCAGTTGTCCGTGCGGTGTTTTTGCGGCTTCTGGATAAGGACGGGATTTATTTCAGGGAACTTTTTTCCGGACAGCTTTACGGCTGCTTCAGCGATCCCAGACTTTATTTATGGACAATGACAGAGCTTTTAAAGATCAAGGGGATAGAAAGAGGCTTTTGGACGGCCGCTGCCGCTGCCGCAGAGGCAAGGGCGTTTTTCACCGACGAGCGGCAGTTCGGGGCGTGGCTCATTTATGCAGGTTCGAAGCTTTCCATGGCGGAAGATCTTGAATTTGTCAAAAATGAGCTGCTGACCGACGTTCGCCGCAGCGGAGGGATATATGATGTAAGCGAGGCGGGGATAGAGGCTGTCTGCGAGAGTGTGCGGACGGTAAAGAAAATGCTGGAGGATGTAAGGAGCAATATAGAAGCCCTGACAAGGCGCACGGAGGATTTTGCAAAGCTTGCGGAGAGCTGCGAAAGGGACGTTAAGGAAAGGGCGCTCAGCGAGGCGGCGAAGCTGCGGCAGGAAACCTCGGAATGCTCGATTAAAATAAAAAAGGCATACGAGGATATTCTGGAGGGTGAGCGCCGAAGCCTGCAATTTGACCGTGACAAGCTTTTGCGGGAAATATTCGATTCGGCGGACAGCAAGATACGTGAACTCAAAATGGTCGCTGAGAGCATTCGCAGCAGCACCGCAGGGGAGCTTTACCGCATAAACACCGAGGCAAACAGGGCGGCGGAGCGTGCGGCGGCAATGCTGCAAAGCGGCGAGCTTAAAGAGATAATGGACAGTCTGCGGAAGAATGAGGACCTGGTGGAAAAGATCGTTCGGGTGGAGAATTTTTCGAGGCAGTTTGAAGACGGAAAAGCAGAGGGAAATGCTGTCGGCATAAACAGAGGCATTCCTCAGACGATAGCGCAGCAAATGCACGGAGCGGCGCAGGTAAATACGGCTGCCGCAGCTCCGGTTTATGAGAACCCGGCGGCGGAAATTTACGGAAGGCAGCCTGTTGATGCAAGCGTTAACTTTTATCTTAACGAGGCTGTTCCCTTTGAGGAAAGAATGGCGCAGCTGACGCAGAGAAAAAAGACTATGGAGAGCGAGGGGGAGATATTTCACGAACGGTTCGGGGACATTTTAACGGCGGTAATAGAGGATTCAAACCCCTATCTTATAGGTCCGTCGGGCTGCGGCAAGACCTACCTTATCGGGCAGATATCGGAAATGCTGGGACTGGAGTGTCTTGACGTGGGCTACATAAACGAGGAATACGATCTGATAGGCTTTCAGACCGCTTCGGGAGGTTATAATTATCCCGCATTCTACAGGGCTTACAAATTCGGCGGGATAGTTTTCTGCGACGAGTTCGACAACTCCAACAGCAGGGCGGCGGTAAAGCTCAACAGCTTTATGTCGGGAGGCAAGGAGGCTTCCTACTGCTTTCCCAACGGGGAACGTGTGAAACGTCACCCGAATTTCCGTATCATTGCCGCAGGAAACACCGCAGGCAGCGGCGCAGACAGGAACTACTCCACCAGGGAAAAGATAGAAGAATCGGTCGCCCAGCGTTTCACTGCCATGTATGTAAATTATGACAACCGTCTGGAGGGGCGTATACTGGAGAAATACCCGGAGTGGTTCGGCTTTGCCTGCGCATTCAGGCAGGCCACAGACGCTTACGGCAGGGTAAACGACATTTTGCCCCCGGGGATATTTACCACCCGTGACGCTGCGAGCATTAAAAAATATCTCGACCACAGCAGCTTCGACGATAAGTCCATTATGGAGTATGAATTTATTGAAACAAAGGAAACGGATTATCTGGCGTTTCTGAAAAATCATATGGAAAAATTTTATTCGGAAAATTCCGAGGCGGCAGGCCGTGAGCTGTTCGGGATATTTGCACAAAGGGTAGAGCAGCTGATCGAAAACGGAGGGCTCCGTTAATGGATAATCTTCGCATTTACACTCACAGGCTGATGAAAATTTACCGTGTGAGCTTTAATTCCCCGGGAGAGCTGCATTTGTGGCTGTCGGGAGATCCGCCCGTAAATGAAGGGATATTTTTGCGGCAGCATAGCATACTGGGTGATGAAAGCTTTGCGGGAGCGGACTACGAAAGGGCGCTTTCTTACTGCCTCGGGGGATATGGGGAGCATTACGGGGCGGTAATGGAGCTTCAGCGTGAACTGGAAAAATATGTGCCTGTGAAAATTTACAGGCGGCAGCGGCAGAAAGCCGTTGCGGGGAGTCACCCGAATGTGCCTGCGTTCATTGCGGGAAGCCCGAAGGCCATGTTCAGAATGGAGCGGGGGTCGGAAAAGAAATTTGTGAATATTTACTTTAACCTTGCCTGTCCGCTGATAACGCCTCCGGAGGCTATAATCAACAGGGGAGCGGCGGCGATGAGCCTTGTGAGGCTGCTGGAGGGGCAGGGAATGGGAGTGAATTTCAAGGTGTTTATGGCGGTCTACAGCAGGAATGAGATATTTATGTTCGAGATCACCTACAAGCCGCCCCGTGAAATGCTGAATGTGAAAAAATGCTGCTATCCCTTATGCTCAAAGGAATTTGTCAGGCGGATAATTTTCAGGGTAATGGAATCGGTGCCCTTTGAAAATCCCGGGTGGTATCCCAATTACGGCGAGCCGCTGACGGATGGGCAGTTCCGTTCCATATTCGGCATTTCCGATAATGATATGGTCATATCAAGCCCTTTGGAAATGGGTGTAAGCGGTGATGATATTTTCACCGACAGTGAGCACCTGCTTGAAAAACTGGGGCTGAATGAGTATGTGAGCGTTCTGCGGAGGGCAGGTGAAAACAAATCCGAGGGAGTGGGATAATTGTCTGAAAATATATCGGTGGGGGTCAATGAGCTGGCGCTTGTGGGAGGAGATGTCCAGCAAAAAATAGCCGACATTTCCGAGATCATTTTTAAAATGGACGGTGACAGACTTTGCGACACAGTAAGCGATGAGATCGCTCTTGGGGCGGCACGGCTGGAAGCGGTCGGGATTCCCATGGCTTCGGGAAAACTTCCCGAACAAATTTCCGGAAAGATCCTACAGAGCCGTTTACTTGAAAAAATAAAAAAGGCGGAGCGTGAGGCGGAGGAGGTCATGAATGTTCTTGCCGAACTTCAGACCGAGCTATATAAGGCGGAGGCGGTCTATGTCTGCCTTGGGGAGGAACTGGAAAAATGCAAAGAGGAGCTTCGGATTATCCTCCAAAAATACGAGGGCAGCGCAGGACAGCTTACCGCAAGGCGCATGAGCGACCTTGAAATGTCGGTAATGGTAGCTGAGCGGTACATACGCATGGCAAAAGACAGGCGGCAGACCGTACATACCCTTTGCGAGGGGATAGGCAGCCTCAGGGGGAATACATATCCTCTGTGGAAAGGGGCGGTAATGGGGGCTGCAAGGGGGATTGTAACGGAAAATATCGGGCGGGCGGAATATTTGCGGCTGGCTGTTATCGAGGAAATGAAAAAGCTTCAGATTGCGTCGGGTCGGGGGATGACGGGAAAGACAGGGAATGACTCGCTGTGATATGTCACGGAAAATTTTTCTTGAAATTTGCCCGAAGGTGTGTTATAATTTAAACAGCGACAGACAAAATCATGATAAGATAAATTTTATATATGAAAGGATGCATGAATTATGTTACCCGAAAATATGCTTAAACTGGGACTTAACCGTTCCGCAATAAGAGAGCTTTTTGAGTACGGGAAAAAACGCTCGGAGGAGATAGGAAAGGAAAATGTTTTCGATTTTTCTATCGGAAATCCCAGTATTCCCGCCCCTGACTGCCTTACAAAGGCGCTCGGAGAGCTGTTGGAGAATGAGGACCCTGTGCTGCTTCACGGCTATTCCTCCGCACAGGGGGACGCAGGGGTGAGGGCTGCAATTGCAGATCAGCTGAACAGAGACTATGGGGCAAGGCTTACTGCCGATGACATTTATATGACCTGCGGGGCGGCGGCTTCCCTTTGCATAAGCCTTAAAGCGGTTTTGCTGCCCGGGGAGGAGGTACTCACGTTTGCGCCGTATTTTCCCGAGTACAAGGTCTTTGCCGAGGGACAGGGAGGCGTTTTCAAGGCGATAGAGGCGGACAGGGAGCATTTTCAGATAGACTTTGAAAAGCTGGAAAAGGCTGTTACCGAAAAGACCCGTGCCGTTATCATAAATTCTCCCAACAACCCCTCGGGAGCGGTATATTCGAGGGAAACTCTCGACAAGCTTGCTGCGCTTCTCAGACATAAGCAGGAGGAGTACAAGAGGGAAATTTACCTTATTTCCGACGAGCCTTACAGGGAACTGGTTTACGATAAGGAAACAAAGGTTCCCTATGTGCCCGCAATTTACGAAAACACGCTGGTTTGCTATTCCTACAGCAAGTCGCTTTCCCTGCCGGGGGAGAGAATAGGGTATATTGCAGTGCCTGACAGTGTAAAGGACAGCAGGAACGTTTACGCCTGCGTCTGCGGGGCGGGGCGTGCGCTGGGGTATGTATGCGCTCCCACCCTTTTCCAGAGGGCGGCGGCAATGTGCACGGGCAAAACGGCGGATATTGACGTTTACCGCAAGAACCGTGATATGTTATACGGGGGACTTAAAAATATCGGCTATGAATGCGTAAAGCCCGACGGGGCGTTCTATCTGTTCGTCAAAGCCCTTGAAGAAAATGCGGAGACGTTCTGCGAAAATGCGAAAAAATATGAGCTTCTCCTTGTTCCCGGGGACAGCTTCGGCTGCACGGGGTATGTGAGAGTTTCCTACTGCGTTGCCCCCGAGACAATTGAAAGGGCGCTGCCCGCTTTCGGAAAGCTGTTCGAGGAATACGCTGTTAGAGGCTAGAGATTAGAAAGCTAGGGGCTAGAGTTTTTAAACTCTAGCCCCTGGTCTCTAACTTCTAGCCTCTGGTCAACTTTCGCTGTCCTGCAGGGCGTCAAAGCCTATTTCGCCTGTGCGGACTCTTACTACGTCCTCAACGTTGTAGACAAATATCTTGCCGTCGCCGATATGGCCTGTGTAAAGCGCTTTGCGGGCGGTGTCTATAACGGTGTTTACGGGGACTTTGCAGACTACCATATCCACCTTTACTTTAGGCAGCAGGGAGGGTTCTACGGGCGTGCCACGATAGTATTCGGAAGCGCCTCTCTGTGTGCCGCAGCCGAGCACCTGTGTTACGGTGATACCCGTAACGCCCACGTCTGCCATGGCTTTTTTAAGGGTCTCAAGACGGTTCTGCTTGCAGATAACGGAGATCTGCGAATATTTCATGCCATCGTTTGCGGGAGTTTCTGCGGGCTTCGAGGGCTTGTAGGCAGTTACGGGTACGGCGGCTTCTGCCGGTACAGGCTCGCCTGCGGCAGCGTAGTCCTCCGGGTCTATTGCCATTACAAAGCCCGAATAAGAGCTTTCGATACCGTGTTCCTCAATGTCAAGTCCCACAACCTCCTCGTGGGGGGATACCCTGAGACCGAGGGTTGCTTTTATCGCAAGGAATGTGATAGTTATAGTCACTGCTGTCCATGCCATTACACTGACCATTCCCAGAAGCTGCAAGCCTATAAGCGTGCCTCCGCCTCCGTAGAACACGCCTGCAAGCGTGCCGCTGCCGTTTTCAATGCTGTAGGCGGGGGTGGCGGGATTTGCGAAAAGTCCCACGGCTATAGTTCCCCAGATACCGTTTAGGCAGTGAACAGCCACAGCGCCCACGGGGTCGTCTATATGCAGCTTATAGTCCAGAAGCCATACGCCGAAGGGAACCAGCAGTCCCGAAACAATGCCTACCATAATTGCGCCGAAGCAGTCGAGAACGTCGCAGCCCGCTGTAATGCCCACAAGTCCCGCAAGGGAAGCGTTAAGGCACATGGAAACGTCGGGTTTGCCGTATTTGAGCCATGTGAATACCATGCACACAAAGGTTGCAACGGCGGGGGCAACGGTCGTTGTAAGGAAGATAGACCCCAGCTGCGGGCCGGAGGTAGCCGCTGCGCCGTTGAAGCCGTACCAGCCGAACCAGAGGATAAAGCAGCCAAGTGCGCCGAGGGTCAGG
>CAZGAZ010000033.1:0-34978 GCA_964523835.1 uncultured Ruminococcus sp. | reverse complement strand
CTGACACTTCAGGGGCACGCCGGAAACGGCGGGGCGTATCCGAAACTCCGTGGTTCGCGTGCTATCGGTGATTTATTCAGGCGGTAGTGTTTTGAGGAGTTGGTCGACCGGAGCGACTATAAAAATCAGCCTTTTTTGAAAATAAAGCCGGCGGGATCTCTGTCGGCTTTAAATATTTATTGAAAACATATGATTGACGGTTCATATAATGAGCCGTTTTTCTTTTTGGGAAAATCCCCCGAAAAATTTTTGTGAAAAGTATTGACAAAATAAAATAATAGTTATATAATATAAATGATGAAAGTGGTCCGCTGCTTTCGTTAGTGTGGCTGACACTTCAGGGGCACGTCAGAAATGACGGGGCGTATCCGAAACTCATTGTTACCGTTATAGACGAGTAAACGCTTGGTTATAACACTTATTAAAGTTGGTCGGGTGAGCGACTATAAAAATCAGCCATATATGAAAATAAAGCCGACGGGATTTCTGTCGGCTTTTAATATTTATTGAAAACATATGATTGACGGTTCATATAATGATCCGTTTTTCTTTTTGGGAAAATCCCCCGAAAAAATTTTTGAAAAGTATTGACAAAATAAAATAATAGTTATATAATAAAAATGATGAAAGTGGTGCGCTGCTTTCATTAGTGCGGCTGACACTTGAGGGGTCACGTCAGAAATGGCGGGGCGTATCCGAAACTCTGTTGTTCACTGCTACTTGAAAGTATAGTAGCCCCCATAGGAGTTGGTCGACCGGAGCGACTATAAAAATCAGCCATTTTTGAAAATAAAGCCGGCGGGTTTTCTGCCGGCTTTTTATATTGGTTGAAAACATATGATTGACGGTTCATATAATGAGCCGTTTTCCTTTTTTGTAAAATTCCCCGAAAAAATTTTGTAAAAAGTATTGACAAAATAAAATAATAGTTATATAATAAAAATGATGAAAGTGATCCGTTCGCTTTCATTAGTGCGGCTGACACTTCAGGGGCACGCCGGAAACGGCGGGGCGTATCCGAAACTCATTGTTATCGTTCTATACGAGCATTTATACTTGGGTAGAACCCTTATTAAAGTTGGTCGGGTGAGCGACTATAAAAATCAGCCATTTTTGAAAATAAAGCCGGCAGAGCTTCTGTCGGCTTTTTATATTTACAGCAGTGCGGCGGATTTTTGAACGGCTCGGAAAAACGATCTGCCGATAAAGCTGTTACATTTCGCTCAGATATTTTTCCGCCTCTTCCTCCGTCAGCCTCCGAACCGCAGTTTCGGGAAATTCCCTGTATTCGGGCGCAGCAAACACGGGGGACATTTTTTCGCAGGACTTGTCCCTGTTCTTTTCCAGAAAAATTTCAAGCTCAATATTTCCCGGGAAAATTTTGTAGGATACCCTGCCGCTCTTGCCTTTTATCTCATATATCCCGCAGGGCTTTTTCACGGTATAGTCGGCAGTGCGCAGATACAGCTTTGCAATATCAAGGCTTTTAAACGGAAAATTCCACCGCTGCAAATTTCTTTTCGGGTCATGCTCTATGCAAATACATCTGCCGCAAGTCCCGCAAATATATTGAGTGTGCTCTTTTAGGCACTGTGCAGGGCGAAGCAGGGGAGTTATCCTGCTGTTGTCGGAATAACATTCGGGGCACATTTTTTCATTCTCCTTTAGTTTATGTATTGCCCTTTTCGGCTTTTCCCGAAACAAAGCAGGCAAAGGCAATTATCAGAAATATGAACATTGTCAGCATATCCCACACATCAAAGACAGGCTCGCCTATCAGCCTCGAAAGCAGCAGATTTACAGCAAATTCAAATGGTACAGCCAGCAGAAACGATATCCCGAAAGCCGTTCTTTTGCGGCTTTTTCCCATTCCGATGAACACCGCCGCAATTATCCACATAAATATCAGAGACGCCGCAGCCGCAGCAGTCCCGATAACAAAGACCGCATGCACTCCCGTTAAAACCGACAGCATATACAGATAGGGGACAGTGAAAACGCTTGCGCTCACAAGGCTTGCCGTAAGCCTTCCTTTTCTCATAATAAGCCCCGGAAATACTATTGCCCACGCATAAGCCATGGAGACTATAGGTATAAGCGACCATGTCAGGCTCCCCGATACGGCGATATCGCAGATAATGCAGACAAGCATTCCTATAACAATAGCTGCGGAAAAAATTACAAAAATCACGGCGCTTGCCGGAATTTTTTTCCTTTCGGGTGCAGCGGGCTCTTTGACCGCTTTTTCGGGGGTAGAGGCAGCAGCTGTTTCACTTCTTTCACAGCCGTTTAAAAGCTCGTCCGCCGTTATCTCCAGTATTTCGCAAAGGGGAAGCATAAGGGAGGGGTCGGGCAGATTCAGCCCCCTTTCCCATTTGGAAACAGCCCTGTCGGATATATTAAGCATTTGGGCAAGCTGTGCCTGTGTAAGATTTTTTGCTTTTCTGCGGCGTGCTATGAATTGCCCGATTTTCACCTGATCCATATTATCCGCTCCTTCCGGATTTTCCCATTGTATCATTGCAAATTCTCCTTTTCATATATGAACTTACTTTATTAAATCATACATCATTTGCAATGAAATTGCAACAAACCTGCGGTTGAGTTGCCAAAATTAATGCTTAATACAAGGGCTGCGGGGTTGATATACATTAAAAAAGTTTTGCAGCACAAGCGGTTTCCGTTTTCTGCCCCATGTTTTTCATAAGCATGGCAACACGGCAGCATGGCAGTATGGCAGCACAGCAGCAAGGTCACTCGCTGATCTCGCCGTTATTCAGCCTCCTGAAATAATCCTTTGTGTCCCTCGCCACAACTCCGCTCAGCGCAAAAAGAGCCGCAATATTAGGCAGAGCCATAAGCCCGTTAAAAATATCCGCAATGGTCCATACCGCCGACACGGTCATGTAAGGGCCTATAAAAACTGCAACAATGTAAAGTATGCGGTAGACAGTCACCGCCGTCTTGTTCTTGCCGCTGAGGTATTCAAGGCAGCGTTCGCCGTAATAATCCCAGCCCAGAATGGTGGTGAACGCAAAAAATACAAGGCATATCATCAGAATAAACGCCGCCGCACCCGAGGGCAGGAAGTAAAGTCCCTTTGTGAATGCGTCGGTGGTCACCTGAACTCCCTCCAGGCCTGCGTCCGACCAGGAGCCCATCATTACTATGGAAAGCCCCGTCATGGTGCAGATAACGATAGTGTCGATAAACGTCCCCGTCATGGAAATAAGCCCCTGCCTTACAGGCTCCTTTGTCTTTGCCGCCGCAGCCGCAATGGGAGCGGAGCCGAGCCCCGATTCATTGGAGAATATCCCTCGGGAAACGCCGCTTTTCATGGATATCATGACCGAGGCAAGCGCACCGCCCGCTATGGGCTTTATCCCGAATGCGCCCCCGATTATATCCCCCACAGCAGCAGGTATTCTTGTAATGTTTGCAATAAGCAGCACCAGCACCGCCGCAATGTAAAGTATCGCCATAAAGGGCACGATTATTTCCGCAACGCCGCTTATCCGCTTGATCCCGCCGATAATGACCAGCCCTGCACAGATCGCAAGCACAAAGGCGGAAATGACCGTTACCACAGAGTAGCCGGTCCCGAATATCTCGACCGTGTTTTCTCCGTTCGGGTCAAAAAATCCCGTCACAGCCGAGGCAATGCCGTTTACCTGGGAAAATGTACCTATGCCCATAAGTCCCACGCACGCCCCGAAAAATGCAAACACCTTTGCCAGCCATTTCCATTTTTTGCCCATGCCGTTTTCAATGTAATAGAAAGGCCCTCCCAGCACATGCCCGTCGCTGTCGACCGTGCGGTATTTTACCGCAAGAAACCCCTCGGAATATTTTGTCGCCATGCCGAAGAATGCCGCTATCCACATCCAGAAAAGCGCCCCGGGGCCTCCCGCTAAAATTCCTATCGCCGTTGCAACACCCACGATATTTCCCGTGCCTATTGTAGCGGAAAGAGCCGTGCAAAGGGAGGCAAAGCCGCTGACCTCTCCCTTTATGACCTCCCCCGATTCGCTCTTTTCCTCCTTGAAAAGCAGCCGCAGCGCCCTCGGCAGATGCCGCACCTGTATAAAGCCCGTGCGCATTGTCAGCAGCAGCCCCGCCGAAAGAATAAGCACTATCAGGGGCACGTCCCATACCAGCCCGTCGATTTTTTCAAGAATCCCGTCAAAGGTCACATTTATCATCTCCGTAAATATTTTTTTGGGGTGCCTGTTAATTCACCGTGAAATTTTCCCGGAAACAGACAAGGCAGGAATACTCCCTGCCTGTCATTTTAATTTTTATAATAATTATCCGTCTCAAAAGGTAATACAAGGCAGGTAAAATTTCTAGCCTCTTACCTCTAACATCTAACCTCTGAATCAATATTGCTTGAGCACATTCACAGCGCCGATAACTATCTCCGAAGCCCTCTCCAGATTGCGGCAGGTCTGCTCGGTGTCGCTGTTCGACTTTGCCATTTCCATAGCCTGAGCAACGGTCTCCCTGCCCGCCTCCACCTGGTTTTTGTAAATATCGTCCAGCTGCGCCTGGGCAAATTCCACGAAATTGTTGTAGCAGTCCTTAAGATCTTTTATAGCGCTGTTGCGGATGTCGTCGTAATTTTCCAGAGCCGAGTCGATTATCTCCGACTGCTGCTTTTTCTTAAGGATATTCCCGAAGAAAGGCATAGTGGCCGAGGGGAAGCCCATTACACGGTCAGCCCCCTGGCTGGCGGCTTCCTTTATCTTGTCCGCCACAAAGGTGTTCACGTTCACCGATTCGCTGCATGAGATACGCACTCCCGCAAGGTTGACTATCCCCAGCTTTCTCGAAAGCTCGGCGCCCATGTCGTTGATTATGTCATTGAGCCGCTGCTGATGAATCTCCAGGCATTTCCTGTATGCCTCGCCCACCTTGTCCATAAGGTAGGAGTAGAAGTGCCTCTCCACGTCCTCGTCATTGGCAGTGGTGCGGCAGGCAAGTATATCCTCACGGAGCTTGGTGAAGAACTCATACATCCAGTGCTCCGCCTCCTGCTGCATTTCGGTAATGGAGAGGATTATCTTGGGCTTTTTGCTGTCCAGCGCCGCAGCCAGTGTGGTGCATTCCCGCTCAAAGTCCTCGGAAAGCTTGTCAAGCTTCTGCCTGTCCATTTTCATCATATCGCTTATCATATTGAGCCTTGTAAGAGTGTCCGTCAGCATAAGCCGCAGCATGGAGAATACCCTGTGAGTGCGGATAGTGTCCTTCTGCACTATTATCTCACGGGACAATGCCAGCTCGAATTTTAAGAACTGGTTCTCGTAATAATCCTGGAAGCCCTTTATATCGGGGCGGTTAAGCCCTATCTTGCGGCGGTATTCGTCAATGCCGCTTATGCCGTAGACCTCAGCCCCGGGGATTATCTGGGAGCATTTTTCCTTGATACGGTCAACGACCCTTTCAATATCCTCCATGGAGTTCATAGCGTCGATCATATTCACCAGCACAAACACCTTGCTGAAATTCTGGGGCACGATATTTCCCGCAATGAAATACTGCTCGCTTTCGGAAAAGGGCGAGAGCGCCGACGCCACATAAATAACAGCGTCCGCCTTTATAAGGAACTCCTTTACCTGATTGTCCAGGTCGTCAAGGTCGGAAAGACCCGGAGTGTCCACTATCTGAATCTCTTTGAGTATGGGAGCGTCGCTGCGCACGTCAATGTATTCCAGCTCTCCCGGGAAAAAGTCCAGCAGACCGTAAAGCCGTTCTCTGCTCAGATCGTCCTGGGTGAGGGTCACACGCTTGCCGTTTTTGAGCACCGCCTCCACAGAGGGAGTTTCCCCGTATGAAATGCAGTTGACCGTAAAGGTCTCGGGGGCTACGTTTACAGGGGCAATGGAACGCCCCAGGATAGCGTTGATTATGGTGCTCTTGCCCCGCTTGAAGTCGCCTATGACCATAAGATAAAAAGGCTCGTTCATTTTCTTGCCGATTATCCCGTCCCATTTGGACATTCTTTCCACTACCTCGTCCCCCAGTATAGCGGAAAGCTCGGGGTCGGTTATAAGTCTTGTAAGCTCTCCTCGGACAAATGCTATGTCCTCGGAGGCGTTGTCGTAATTTTTGCTCATTACATCGATCCTCCTTTATGATCCATAGCTTCCGTCCGTATCTGCGATAATGTCGCAGCGGATCTCCAGCGACTGCTTGTTGCCCACATGGCTCTGAGGCCTTTCCAGATCGGGACGCCATATGTACAGTATCTCGCAGCCTATAAATTCCATTCCCGCCACAAGCCGCCGCTCGTCCGAAGAACACTGGGGGCTTATTTTAAGGTCACGCACAGGGGTAACGTGCAGCGCCTCATAATGGGTGGTGATCTCCTCCAGATCGATATTGGGGTTCGGATTTCCCATAGAATCGGGAATGCCCTTTTTGCGGACGCTTGCAAATATCTCTGCAAATTTATCCGGGCTGTCCAGGCAGATTATCCCCGCCCTGTCCGCAGTTATATCTCCGGCTAACAGCCATTTGTTAAGGCTGTAGTTGAGCTCTCTGATATTGTTTTTCGTGCTCTCTGTGCCGGTCTGGGTCAGATCGCCCCTGCTTATGCCGGGATATGTAAAGGCATAGTTAAAGGCGCAGTGGCGGTTTTGCAGCCTGCCGCATTCGCAGCCTATCAGAAAACACAGCTCATCTTCGGTAAATTCCTCGGCAACGTCCGCCGTCATGATTATGCAGGGCTCAATGCCGTCCCCGGAAAGGGAGCTTATTTCGGGGATCTCTCCCGCCTTTCTCACCAATACCACAGGAATGCTTATCTGAAGCCGTTCGCTGCATTTTTTCGCCGCCTCGTATGCCCTGGCGTATTTCATTGACGAAGCGCTGTCGCTGGACTGGAAAAATCTCTTGAATTTATTGGGAATGTCATTTCCCGTAATGGTCTTGTATAATCTTGACCACCCCGAAAAGCCGCCTATTTTCTGCCTCATGGCAAAGTCGGCGTCAAAGGCGTAATCAAGCACGCCCCCGACCACATGATCCTGAAAGGAACGTGTCCTTGCGATCAGGTAATCGGAAAATGATGTATTTATATCCATCAGCGGATTAAAAGAATTTGTCACAATATAACCACCTTCGCTGCCGGAGGCAGGGAGCAAGAGGCAAGAAGCAAGATGATAACAAACCTGATGTTGTCATTGCTTAATAAGCGCCCTTAAACCTGCACTGACGGCTGTCTCATTATTAAAATCAATTCTATGCCGACTGTTCTTCCTCATCCTCATCCGAAAGAATATCGGTCAGAGCCTTGTGCAGATTATAAGTGCCTGCCAGCATTTCGCCCACATTTTCCGCAATGGACTGGAGGCGTATTTTTTCATTGTCCGACATGGTTTTCTTCTGCTGTTTTTTCTCGTTGAGGTCGTCAAGGGTTTTCTGTGTGTCCTTAAGGATAATTTCGGTTTCCTCTTCGATCTGAGTTTTAAGCCCCGAGAAGGAACTGTACACCTGCTGACGGACCGACTCGGTAAAGTCGGAATTTATCTTCATTTCATGGAACTGCTTTTTAACGTTTGCCTTCATGCTTGCCTTATACTTGTCAATGCGCTCCTGAACCAGGAATTTGTCCACAGCAAACTTACCCGTGAACGTTCCCGCAAAGCCCGCCAGCGCCATTATGCACAGCGAAGCGGGGGACAGCAGCACGCCGCCCGCAACCGTTGTAACCAGCAGGAAGGATGTGGCAAGCCAGGTGGTAAGTCCTGTCAGTCCGCCAAGAAGCGCACCCTTTACGCCCGCTTCCCTGAAGCCGATGAACAGGCCTCCTATACCGCCCGTGCCGATAACAGAGCCTATAATGCTGTCCGCCACGCCGCCGTTGCGGGTGTTCTGGGCAGGCACCGAGAAAAGCTCCTGAATGCGTGCCAGCGACTCGAAGAACTCGTCCTCGAAGGACTGTAATCTTACAGCCTCCTCCTGAAGTCCCACGTTGATATCCTTCTGGATCTGCTCGCAGATAAGCTGCGCCTTGTTTTCGATATTTTCCTTTATTTTCTGGGTCATTCTCTCGTAAACGATCTTCAGCTTTTCTCGCTTGAGATCCTCTGCGCTCATCTGATATTCGTCGATCACCTGGTCTGCGGTCTCCTCGATCTTTACCCAGTACTCGTCAAGGATAGGCTGGAGCTGTTCAAACACCTTGTTTGCAGCATTGTTTATCCGGACGAACTCTTCACGCTTTTTGGTGCGTATCTCCTCGATCTCCTCAATGGCAAGCTGATACTTCTCCATAAATTCGTCCGTTTCCATAACCAGGGCGTTTTCGTGGAGAACTATGGAGTTGATTATTTCCGAGCCCGAGCTGATTATCTTATTGGCAAGGATCTGCAGAGTTATAGAGCCTCTTTCCTTTGTCAGCATGGTCTCGAGCACATTCTCGAATCTGGGGAAATTGCTCTCCGCCAGCATTTCGGAATCTCCCGCTTCCTTTGCCATAAGGGCTTTCTTGGCGTATACCCCGATAACCTTGGGCTTGCCTATTTTCCTCTTGTAAACGGCGAATTCCTTTGACCCCTCGCCCATTACCTTTTTGGCTTTGTCCATAACGTAGGAGCATATGCGCCTTTCCACGGTCTCGACTATCCTGTCCTCATCCTCCTTAGAGAATGTGCCGAAGCAGTTTACCGCAAAGATGATACGCCCCAGATCACTGGTGAGCATTTTGTTTTCCAGAAATTCCTTTTCAAACTGGGAGAAAGGCGAATTGGCGCTGATAACGAACACCGCAGCGTCTATTTCGGGCAGTATGGACATGGTGACGTTTGTCATCTGCTCATCATCGTTAAGACCCGGAGTGTCAATGATATCCACATGATTTTTGCAGAAGGCAGTGTCATAGTAAACGGTGGCTTCCTTGACCGTTTCCGCCTTTTTTTCCGATTCGTAGGAAAGCTTTGTGACATAGTCGGAAAGCTTGTTTATATCGACCCTTTCCGAGCTCCCGTCCTTATATTCCACGACCACATAAGGCTCTTCGCTGTATGTAACCCTGTTAAGGGTGGCAGTGGCTGGCAGCACGTCCGCAGGCAGTACCTCCTGCCCCAAAAGGGCGTTTATCAGCGTACTTTTTCCCCTTTTGAACTCGCCCACAATGGCAACCTCAAAATGATTCTCCACAGCCTTTTCCACAACGTCGCCTATGGATTTGGCTGTGTTTTCCAAATTGAGTGAGCTTGCGTATTCTTTAAGCTGCCCCAGTGATTCCGCCAGATCGTTGACCGTTTCACGGAATGAGGCATAACTGCCGAAATCGTAAGTTTGCTCCATTAAATTAACTCCTCCCATTAGAATTTATATATCAAAATACGTGTGTTTATTTTGTGGAATGTTAGTTTGCGGGTTGATGTGTGCTCGCTGCAAAGAAGTCAGAGGCAAGAGGCTGGAAATGTACTGCCTTGCCTTTTATGTTGACTTTGTTTGCATATTATTTATGCCGGATTAACGTACTGTACATTAATGTATCTGCATTTGCATAAAATTTCACTTATTATCATTATAACATAAAATTGTCAAATTTGTCAATGATATTTTAAGTTTAAATCATACAAATTCGCTGCTTGTTTTTTGTGAAATTATGCTAATTTTTTTGAGCAAGGGGCAATATTTTTGTAAGAGAAGTTTGAAAGTTAGCGGTAACCCCCTAAGTTTCAGCGTACCTTTGGTGCGAAAGACTGATTAGCGAAGAGGAAAAATATGAAGTGCACGTCTTATGTGAAATTTTCGGGAAATGCTTTGTAAAATTATTGACATCCGGCGGAAAATGCGGTATAATATTTCTATATGACAAAGGGGTTTGACGGCGTTGCTTAACAGTCCGGTAAATACTTTTGCGAAGCATGATAACGATAAATTTACGGAGGGAATTTATATGGCGTATACGTATTATAAATTTGACGATCAGGCGGAGATGTATGAATTATTTGAAAAATGGCTTGATAAGGCTTTGGCACAGCCTTTTCCCGAGGGGCTCAAGGCTGTTTCGTTCAATATATATGAGGACGCCGGTGACGGCTACTGGTCAATGGATATTATAGGGTCGGACCGTTTTGACCCCGATGATTGGTACGGTGACTGGGCTTGCTTTGAGATAACGACCTTTGACACCCGTGACGAGCCTTTCGGCTGGATAACGCACAAAGAATGGGAGGACATAGAGAAAGAGGCTATAGATATGGTCATGAAATATCTTGAATGCGGGAAATACGCAGGGAAGCTCAAAGAATGCAAGGGTGTAGGCTTAGGTCATGTAGAGGCGGAGCGGACCTTACTGTATAAAAAGGAATGATGTTCGTGCCCGGCTGTGAAAAATGAGATACAGATACGAAAAAATGCCGGATCACGGGCATTTTAAATCATTATTAATTATTAACTGTTAATTATTAATTAGCTTTGGAGGTTCACAATGAAAAAACTGCTTTTTGTTTACAATCCCCATTCTGGAAAGGGGCAGGTAAATACCTATCTGCCTGAAATAATCGACATTTTTACCAAAGGGGGATACCTTACCTCGGCTCATCCCACCCAGTTCAGGGAAGACGCTTATCAGACAGTGAAAAGTCTGGCGGGGGACTACGACCTTGTGGTCTGCTCTGGAGGAGACGGCACTACAAACGAAACTATCAAAGGCATTATGGACGGGGGACACCATGTGCCTGTGGGGATAATTCCCGCAGGGACCATGAACGATTTTGCCTCCAGTCTCGGGATTCCACGGAATATGCCCGACGCTGCAAGGCTCATCATTGACGGCAGTCCCGAGTATGTGGACGTGGGGGCATATAATGAGAGGTATTTTACCTATGTGGCGGCGTTCGGGGCGTTTACCAAGGTAAGCTATGCCACGGATCAGCAGCTGAAAAATTCCATAGGAGCTATGGCATATATTATCGGGGGGATAAACGAGGCTGTGCAGCACGCCAGCGAACCGCCAAAGTATCATCTTACCATTGAATGCGGCGGGAAAAAGGCGGAGGGGGACTATATGTACGGAATGGTGGCGAATTCCCTTTCGGTGGGGGGAATAAAGGGGCTTGCGGGTAGGGATATACTTATGAATGACGGTACTTTTGAGGGGATATTCATAAAAAGTCCGGGGAGCATTATAGAGCTTCAGCGAGCGCTCAATGCGCTTATCAAGAGGGATTTTGACGATCCCTGCTTTGACTATTTCAAGGGGTCGGATTTTGCGTTCAGAGCGGACGGGAACGTGCCGTGGACGTTGGACGGCGAGTACGGCGGAAACAGCAGTGAGATAAGCCTCTGCGTTATACATGACGCATTGAAAATCGTGGTGGATAAGTCGAAAGCGGACGGGCTGGGATAATCAAGAAGTGTAATAACGGTTATGCGTGCACACTAAAGCAAACAAGAGCACTCGCTTCACTCGGGTTTCCAAAGGGCTCTGCCCTTTGGCGGGGACGGGGGCGGAGCCCCAGCGGGGGACGGGGGGCAGCGCCCCCTTTGGCACTAACATAGCGTTGTAAACTAAAGCGTTTCAAGAGCACCCCCGAAACCGCCGCCCGACGTCAAGAAAAGGGTACAAGCAAACTAACGTCATACAAGGAATGTCACAATTACCAACAAACCCACGTCGGGCGGCGGTGCAGCATAGAAATGCACGGCGAATGCCGTGCGTTTCATGCTGCCGCCCGTAAGGGCGAAGTCGCTAACAGGTGCAAACAAAGTAAAGCGATACGCCAAACAAGCAATGCCGTATCATACGAGTAAATAGGGGCGACGGCTCGGCTGTAGCCTCGGGGTGACGCTTGCCGTCACCAGTGCGCACCTTACGGGCGGCAGCATAGAAATGTGTGACGTTCGTCACACATTTCTATGCTGCTGCGCCGCCCGATTTTTACTTTTTCGGTTACGGTTACATAACGTATTTCGCTTTACTTCAACTTCCTATTTTACCGAATCGGGCGGCGCATTTTGGGGTGCTCTTGAAGTGCGTTTATTTTCGGCGGCTGTTAGAGGGGGCTTGTTTTGCAAAAACACATCGCCCCCCGTCCCCCGCTGGGGCGCTGCCCCAGACCCCGCCAAAGGGGGAAACCCCCTTTGGAAACCCAGGTGAAGCGAGTGCGCTTGTCGAACTTAAAAAATGCCAAACTGACTGAAAAGGAGTTAATAATCATGGATAAAATTACTGCAGCAAAACGTGCAGAGGAACTGCACAGGATCATCGAGGGACACAATTACAGCTACTATGTGCTGGACGACCCCACGGTGGAGGATTTTGAATATGACGCTCTTATGAGAGAGCTGAAAGCTATCGAGGCGGAATTCCCCGAGCTTTGCACCCCCGATTCCCCCACACAGCACGTGGGCGGTTACGCCATGAACACCTTTGAAAAGGTCACTCACAAGGTGCAGATGGCAAGCTTGCAGGACCTTTTTTCAAAAGAGCAGATGGCGGAGTTTGCGGAGAAGTGCGCCGAGGAACTGGGCAGTATGCCCCTGTTTACGGTCGAGCCGAAAATTGACGGGCTGTCGGTGTCTCTCGAATATGAAAACGGTGTGCTTGTAAGAGGCTCTACGAGAGGGGACGGCTTTGTGGGCGAGGACGTTACCGCAAACATTAAAACGATAAAGTCTATTCCTCACAAGCTCCCTGTAGACCTGCCCTTGCTGGAGGTGCGGGGCGAAGTCTATATGCCCAGAAAGTCCTTTGAGGAGGTTGTGGCGGAGCAGGAGGTCTACGGGGAAAAGCCCTTTAAAAACCCCCGCAATGCGGCGGCAGGCTCGCTGCGGCAGAAAGACCCGAAGATAACGAAAAAACGCAAGCTTGATATACTGGTTTTCAACATTCAGCAGATAGAGGGAGAGAGCGTGAACTCCCATGCGCAGTCCTTGAAGCTGCTCAAAAGTCTGGGCTTTAACACGGTGGATTTTTACACGGCTCAGAGCACTGAGGAAATTTCCGGGCTTATTGACAAGATAGGCGGCGGCAGGGCGGATTTTCCCTTTGACATTGACGGGGCTGTGGTCAAGGTGGATGATTTCGCTTTGCGGGACAGGCTGGGGTCTACCGCTAAATTCCCCAAATGGGCGGCGGCTTACAAGTACCCCCCCGAGGAAAAGGAAACTACCCTGCTTGACATTGAGGTGAATGTGGGCAGGACGGGGGCTATCACTCCTGTGGCGGTGTTTGAAAAGATAATGCTGGCGGGGACGGAGGTCAGCAGGGCGGTGCTGCATAATCAGGAGTTCATCACGGAAAAGGATATTCGGATAGGGGACAGGATAGTTGTAAGAAAGGCGGGAGAGATAATTCCCGAGGTGCTCAGGCAGGTGGGACATAAGGAGGATTCGGTGCCCTACACGCTGCCCGAAAAATGCCCCGTGTGCGGGACTGCGGCGGTAAGGTACGAGGACGAGGCGGCGCTGCGGTGTCCTAACTCCGAATGCCCTGCACAGCAGTTTAAAAATATCGTTCACTTTGCCTCAAAGGGCGCTATGGACATTGACGGCTGCGGTCCTGCGGTGATAACGGCTTTGCTGGACAAGGGGCTTATTGAAACGGCTGCGGACCTTTATTCCCTGAAAGAAGAGGACGTTGCGGGACTGGAGCGCATGGGCAAGCGGTCGGCGGCTAATCTTATTGCGGCGGTGGAGGCCTCGAAAAATGCGCCTCTGGACAGGGTATTGTATGCGCTGGGCATTCGGGGGATAGGCTCGGAGGTGGCAAAGCTTTTAGCGGAGCGGTTCGGAAATATTGACGATCTGCTCGGTGCAACGGCGGAGGAAATGGCGCAGATAGACGGCGTGGGCGAGGTGCTTAGCAAGTCTGCGGCGAATGCTTTCGGCGAGCCTCATTTTATTCATCTGATAAATTCCCTGCGTGAGGCGGGAGTTGAGATGAAGTATGAGAGCAGCAAAAAGGACGACAGATTTGCGGGGAAAACCTTTGTACTGACGGGTACTCTGCCCACTTTAAAGCGTGATGAGGCTAAGAAGATCATTGAAAGCTACGGCGGAAAGGCGGCGGGGTCGGTCTCCAAAAAGACGGACTATGTTCTTGCGGGCGAGGAAGCGGGCAGCAAGCTGACAAAGGCGCAGGAATTGGGGATAGCGATAATTTCCGAGGAGGAATTTCTCGAAATGACTAAGTAGATTTTGTCCTGTAAAAATGTCAAGCCAACGAAAAGGGAAGATGATATTTATGAAAACTTTTTCGGGAAAAATATCCCCGGAAAAAGTGATCGGGCTGATGATGCGTATTGTGCTGATCGGATTTGCGCTGTACTTTGCGTATATTGTTATTATGGTGCTGTGGTATTTCATTGATAATGAAAGAGCAAATGAAAAGGCTTCGGCTTATTTGGACGAGGTTTGCGAATATGTGAAAGAGAATGAAGATATTTTTCGGGAATTTTATGAATATCAGCGTTCCTTAACCCGGGACAGCAGCGCTGAAATTTATATCGGAACTTATTTTGGATACCACGAATCCGTAATTTCCGTTGAAAGCAGCTGGGATATGGAGGATAAAAGGGATATTGTTTTTAAATATTTTCATTCCGAGAATACAGGTTATGATGATGAAGGAAATTTTTATGCAAATTATTTTGGCAATTGCGGTTATTCATATGAAATAACATTATGTATCGCTGAAGATGCTGCGAAAGACAGAGAGGAGTGGGAATGGGGAAAAACAGTTAATGACGATATGTATATATACATGCTTAGAATGCATGAGTAGAACAGGTTTTTAAATGTTTTTTTTGAGGATCGGAAGGAGGGCGGTAATATGGCATATACTATGCCTGCAAAGCCTGCAAGGCCTGCAAATCCCTGGGAAGAAATATCCCTGTCCGATTACGAAGAACATATGAAGTCCGGGTCGGTCATGCAGCTGCAAGCCCTGAACCGCATTATGAAGGGTCAGCTTGATGATTATCCCGTTAAGTCGGCTGTGATTCTGGGGGTTGCGGGGGGCAACGGGCTGGAGCATATAGATGTGAACAAATTTGAGAAAATATACGGCGTCGATATTAATGAGGAATATCTGAATGCGGTTGGGGAGAGGTATAAGAGGCTTTCGGGGGTGCTGGAATGCCTGCGGTGCGACCTCACCCGTGAAGCGGACAGGCTGCCGGGGGCAGAGCTGCTGATCGCCGATCTGCTTATTGAATATATTGGATATGAACGCTTTAAAGAGGCGGTGAAGCGGGTAAAGCCTAAGGTTATTTCCTGCGTTATTCAGGTAAACACGGGGGAGGAGTGGGTGTCGGAGTCGCCTTATATCCACGCATTTGACGGGCTTGACAGGGTGCATTTTCAAATTGATGAGGACGGACTTTCGGAGGCTTTGTGCGGTCTCGGTTACAAGCTTATAAAAAGGTCGGAAAGTCCGCTGTCTGATGGGAAAAAACTGGTGCGGCCGGACTTTGCGGCAGGCGGCAGTTCATAAGTGCGTTTTGCGGATATATGTGAAAATATTATGAGAAGAGGGTTTACAATGAATTTTAAATTACCGTCATATATGAATTTAAGATTGCCTTTGTTTATTTTCCGTAAACAGGACCGTTACTTTTTTCAGACTCAGGACGAGGTGGACAAATACCATGGATTAGGTATCTATACAACATATTCCGAACTCGAAAAACCCGACGCAGAACTTTTGGGCGCTCATGTGTGCGGGCTGCTGAGAAGATTTGAGGAAATTTCCGATTATACCGAGGAACAGTTTTCTTCGCTTATGGGTATGACCATAGAGGAATATAATAAAACCAAGCGCAGCGCCGAGGATATTTTCGGCGGAGTTCACCCCTTTCGTGCCGGAGATGAATATGATATATGCGTTATAAAATATTTTTCGGATAAGAATTCATATTCATTTTATCCCGATTATGCGGAAGTTTTAAAAGGAAAGACAGTAAGAACAACTGCCGCAGAGCCGTTCGGTGAGCCGGGGCTGCTTACATTTGAAACGACATTGGAATTTACGGAATATCCGCAGCACGAGGAACTCGGCAAAATGGTCATGGAGGCGCTTGACCGAAGCAGGCAGCTTACCGAAAAGGCTCTCGGGAATGAAAGCTTTGCTCCCGAACGTATGAATTTTAAATTGCAGCCGTATATGAACAAATCCAGAACGCCTTTGGTTATTTTCCGCAAACGGAATTGTTATTCTTTTCAGACTCAGGACGAGGTCGCAAGAAGCGACGGATTCTGCGCAGGCGCTTATGTGACCTATTCAAAGCTTGAAAATCCCGATGAAGCCCTTATCGGCGCTCATGTGCGTGAGCTTGTCAGAAGCTTTGAGGAAATATCGGATTATACGGAAGAGCAGATATTTTCGATCATCGGTATGAAAATAGATGAATATGAGAAAGACTGGCAGGAGTTTTTCGGCAAGGTGCACCCGTTTGACGCAGGAGATGAATATGATATATGCAGCATAAGATATTCGGCGGAAAATGATCTGTATACATTTTATTCAAATTATGCCGAACGGTACAGGGGAAAAAAGATCAGGTCGACCGCAGATGAACCCTGCGGGCAGCCCGGGCTGCTCACCTTTGATACTGCGTTGGAGTTTAACAAGCTTACGGGAGCGGAGGATTTGGGGAAAATGGTCATTGAAGCCCTTGACAGAAGCAGGCTTATGACGGACAAGTCACTGGGAAACAAATTCCCCGACGCCGATATTGAGCTTATGGACGGGCGCACCCTCACTGTGGGACACCCAAGGGACAGGCATTTCGGGGATTTTGACGATTACGGCGTCGCTGAGATATACAAGGCATACGGCTATCTTCCCGGCTATGACAGCGAGCCTACGGCTTATTTTTTCATTGCCATGGCGGCGGAAATGAATGAAGACCTTGCGGAGGAAAATGTAAGGGGCAGCTGGGAGAAAATGTACGGCAAGGCGGACAGCTTTGATATGGAGGCTGTGAATTATGGGATATACAGGATGCGGGCGGAAATGAAATGCAGAAAATGTCACCGCATTTCCTACTATGTTCAGTCGGAGGAGGGGCTTGTTCTTGAATGCGGTATGGAAGTCAGAACGCCCGGCAGGAGAAAAAAACTCGATGAAAATCTCAGCGGACTTTTTGAACAGTTTGCCGCTTCGGGGCGCTTTAAGCAGGCGTGAAAAATAATTTAAAATAAAATGTTTAAAACACTTGACACAGCCTCGAAAAAGTTTTATAATAATTATAGGGTATGTTTGGCAATTTAATTTGAAAAAATTTTTCCCGAATAATTCAGGAGGGCAATAGCTATGAAGAATATTCTTTTTGTGGCAAGCGAATGTGTTCCCTTTGTTAAAACAGGCGGTCTGGCGGACGTGGTGGGCACGCTGCCCAAAATGTTCAATAAGGATGAGTATGACTGCCGTGTTATCATCCCAAACTACAGGTGCATTCCCGATAAATTCAGAAATGAATTTCAATATGTTCATCACTTCTATATGGACATGGGCGAGCGCTTCAACAGCGTTCATGTGGGGATAATGGAGTATGAATACGAGGGGATAAAGTTCTATTTTGTGGACAATCTCTTTTACTTCGGGGGCGAAAAGCCCTATGCGGACACACGTTACGATATCGAGAAATTCATTTATTTCTCCAAGGCGGTAATGGCTATTCTGCCTGTTATCAACTTCCGTCCCGACATTATCCACTGCCATGACTGGCAGGCAGGGCTTGTGCCTGTGTATCTGCACACCCTTTACAAGGATAATCCTTTCTACAGCGGGGTCAAGACTATTTTTACAATTCACAATCTCCGTTTCCAGGGGATATGGGACATCAAGACTATCCGCTCGCTTTCGGGGCTGCCCGAATATGTGTTCACTCCCGACAAGCTGGAGTACAAGAAGGACGCCAATATGCTGAAGGGCGGACTTGTTTACGCCGATTACATCACCACTGTCAGCGATACTTATGCGGGAGAGATCCAGTCGGGCTATTTCGGAGAGGGGCTTGACGGTCTGCTGAGGGCGAGAAATCAGTCCCTTTGCGGTATTGTCAACGGCATTGACTATGCCGCTTACAATCCGGAGACGGACGAAAATCTTGCAAAGAAATATTCCGTACGCACCTTTAAAAAGGGTAAGGCTGCCAACAAGGCGGCGCTTCAGAGCGAGCTGGGTCTGGACAGGGACGACAACCGCTTTGTTATAAGCATTATTTCCCGTCTTACCGATCAGAAGGGGCTTGACCTTGTGCGGTATGCGCTGGACAGGATTTGCGACGAGTTCACACAGTTTGTGGTTCTGGGCACGGGTGACGGGCAGTATGAAAATCTGTTCAGGGACTATGCCTGGAGGATGCCCGGCAAGGTTTCGGCAAACATTCTCTTTAACGAGGGCTTTGCTCACAGGGTTTATGCGGGGTCGGACGCTGTGCTTGTTCCGAGTCTCTTTGAGCCTTGCGGTCTGACTCAGCTTATAGGCCTGCGGTACGGCACTGTGCCTGTGGTAAGGGAAACGGGCGGTCTTAAGGACACCGTTGCGCCCTACAACGAATACGACGGCACGGGCATTGG
Organism: uncultured Ruminococcus sp.; assembly: GCA_964523835.1. GTDB lineage: Bacteria > Bacillota > Clostridia > Oscillospirales > Ruminococcaceae > Huintestinicola. Next base: position 16,432 of record CAZGAZ010000033.1, on the reverse strand, counting down.
CTTCTCCTTTGCCAACTACAACGGCGAAGAGCTGCTTGCCACGATAAATTATGCGAAAAAGGTATTCTTCGAGAACCGTGCGGAGTGGGACAGAATGGTTGCACGGGGCATGAAAACCGATTACTCCTGGGCAGGCTCGGCGCTTAAATATCAGGACCTTTACAACAGGGTGCTGGGTTGGTAAATAGAGGCTGGAAGTTAGGGGGCTAGAGGCTGGAGAAGGCAATTGTGAATGCATGGTTAGTGCTTGCATGCGTGCTGCTGTATGACTTTGGCAATTGATTTTTGCTGATAGAACCGGTTGATGTTTTTTCATTTTCATAAGGACGACCGTTTTCCTGTGCTTTTTTGAAAGGACGGGGGAGGCGGTCTTTATGAATGACTTTTACGTAAACGTTTTCAGTGGGGTTAAATTTGTAAAAATTTTATCCAAAATTTTAATTTCTCAAATTTTAACCCAAAATATTTGTGGATTTTGTGCAAAATTACATATGCCGACTGTTTTATTTGTTTAAAATAATTATTGACAGACAAGGCAATATGTAGTAAAATTATATTAGCAGAATATTGCTTGATTGTGGATTTGCACCACGAAAATTTAATTTAGGAGATTGATAATTATGAAGAAATCAAGAATCGCATGTGCTCTTACGGCTGCTGCTGTGGCTGCAAGCCTTACAGCTTTTTCCGGAATCAGCGCATCTGCTGAGGAAAGCTACAATGCTTACATAGGCGTTCAGTCTGCAAGCTTTACATTCAGAAACGCATGGAACGAGGGTACATACGGCAAGGGAATTACCGCAGACGACGGTACTGTATGGTTCGATCAGCTCACCGGCTGGGACGGCCCTGCTGCTCTTAACAAGGGCGGCAATTTCTCCGACGCTGTTATCACAGGCGACGGCACTTACTCCGTTTCCGTTACCGACTTTGATTTCGGCGATGACGAGACCTTCAACCTGCTGTTTATTTCCACCGATATCCCTTTGGATAAGGACGTTTCCTTTACCGATGTCAAGGTCATTCTTGACGGCCAGACCAAGTACACCTTTGACGACGCTTACCTGAGCCCCGATGAGGCTGAATATTACAGCCCCATGATGATCAACATCTGGAATGACGATCTGGGCAAGCAGGACGGTCTGTTCGGCTATGTAATGCCCGAGGATTCCATTGAGATCCAGTTTACCGTTTCCGGTCTGGGCGCTGCATCTGCCGCTCCTGCCGAGACCGAAGCTGCTGCCGAGACTGAGGCTGCTGCCGAAACCGAGGCTCCCAAGGCTGATTCTTCCACTGCTCCCGCTAAGACCGGCAACATGGGCGCTGCCGCTGTTGCTGCCGTTATGGTAGCCGCAGGCGCTGCTGCACTGGTTTCCAAGAAGAAGTAAGCTTTAGAGTAACAGAATATTATTTTCAATGCGGAGGCGTCGGCTGTCAGCGTCGGCTGCACCGCATGGATCGCCGGCGGTGTTGGAGTTTGCTCCGGCTTCGCCGGCTTATTTTAAAGTGTGAGGCATTATTGTCGGATGACTGCGTTTCTTCGCTGTGGCTGTGATTACGATAACTGCACGGACGGGCGCAAATGCCTTGAAAACACTACAGAAAGGCAGGTAATACAATGGCAGAAACAGCTTTCCTGCACAGAACTTCGTATAAGAACGAACCGAAAAGCGGTGCGGAACGTGTATCCGATGTGATATACTGGCTATTGCGGGCAGCGGTTGTTTTTAACGTTGTTGTTCTTTTCTTCCCCGGCTTTAACCCTGCAAGGATCAGCGAAATGATAAACCGTAATCTTTCTCTTTTTTCCTGCGGAGTTTCCTATAATTCAATAGTTTCCAACTTCGGACGTGCTTTCAGAAACGGCTGGGTGGAGGAATCCACATTCCATGCCCTTAATGTCTGCTCCGGTGTAATTATCATTGCTGTGGTGATCGCAGTTGCAGGCGGATGTATGTCTCTGGGCAACCACAGGCTCAAACGCTCGGGACTGTTTGTTTCCCTGGCGGGGGGCATTGTGGAAATAGGGGCGCTTATCTGGCTGAGATCCCTTTATAACGCTGTTGCCGCTCAGGCGATTGCTGCCGGCAAAATGGACAGGGTAGGACCTCAGTATCCCTATAACAATTACCTTTACATGGCCTTGGGTGCGGCGCTTATAGTGCTTTCGATCGTGAACTTTTTCCTTGTTCCTGCAGCGAAGCAGGGGGAGGGCTACGATATGGAGCCTCGCTTCCAGCTTTTCCTTATGATGCTGCCGATCATCGCCCTGGCTTTCGTATTCAGCTATCTGCCCCTTTACGGCTGGCGGTATGCTTTTTATGATTACAAGGCGGGTGATGTGCTTACAAGCGAAAATTTTGTGGGCTTCAAATGGTTCACCTCACTTTTGCAGAATCAGGCTACAAAGCGGGATATTGTAAATGTGCTGAAAAATACTCTTGCAATGAGCGGTCTCGGTATCGCCACAAGCTGGATACCTATGATGTTTGCGGTGTTCCTTTCAGAGATCAAGAACGGGCCTTTCAGAAGGATCGTTCAGACCTTTACCACGATCCCCAACTTTATCAGCTGGGTGCTGGTTTATGCGCTGGCTCTGGCGATATTCTCCGTGGACGGCTTTATCAACACCATGATAAACTCCGTTTCCGAAACCTCCGTTACCACCAACTACCTTATGGACACAAACCATATGTGGCTGAAAATGCTGGCATGGGGTCTGTGGAAGGGCGTGGGCTGGAGCGCTATCATTTACATTGCGTCCATTTCGGGCATTGACCAGGGACTTTACGAGGCTGCCACCGTTGACGGGGCGGGAAGATTTGCCAAGATGTGGTACATAACCATACCCGAGCTTGTTCCCACTTACTGCGTGCTGCTGCTTATGAGCGTGGCAAACATTCTTTCCAACGGTATGGATCAGTATCTGGTATTCTCCAATGCCGTTAACCGCAACCAGATACTGGTGCTTGATTTGTATGTTTACAATCTGGGTATCACGAGCGGTATTATTCCGCTGTCAACGGTTGTGGGCATGATAAAATCCGTTATAAGCGTTATCCTGCTTTTTGCCGCCAACGGTATATCCAAGGCTGTCCGTGGCGAAAGCATTGTGTAAGGGAGGGTGAATATGAGCGATCTGACACTGAAAAAGAAAGATTCAAGCAGCGGCGGCGAATCCCATATCAAGCTGACGGCGGGGGATGTTGTGTTCAACATCATCAATTACACCTTTTTTGCCCTGTTTACTCTCAGCTGCATTTTCCCCTTCTATTACATTTTCATTAACACCATCTCCAATCCCGAGCTTGTTACAAAGGGCGCTATAACCCTTCTCCCCAAGGAGCTTACTGTCCAGAACTATGTTTCCATGGGAAAGGTGGGCGACCTCTGGACTTCGGTCGTGGTAACCATTCTCCGCACGGTCATAGGCACTGCTCTTATGGTGGGGGTATCTTCTCTTGCAGGTTACCTTGTTACCAAAAAGGAGCTCTGGCACAGGCAGTTCTGGTACAGATTCCTGGTAATTACAATGTATTTTAATGCAGGACTTATCCCCTGGTACCTCAATATGTCCATGCTGGGGCTTACGGATTCCTTTGCGGCTTACATAATCCCGGGTATTGTTTCTCCCTACAACATTATCCTGGTAAAGACCTACATTGAGTCCATACCTGCTGAGATCGAGGAGAGCGCCTTTATGGACGGAGCTTCCTACTGGACAATTTACCGCAAGATCATATGGCCGCTTTCAAAGCCCATACTTGCCACAATTGCCATATTCGGCGCTGTTGGGCACTGGAACTCTTTCCAGGATTCCCTTATCCTGAACGCCAACTCTCCGGAGCTTTACACCTTACAGCACAGACTGTACATTTATCTTAACAAAAGCTCGAACCTGGGGGCTATTGCCGCCTCGGGCACCAGCAGCGGCGACTCGGCTGCGCTGGCAAGCTCTTTTAACACAAAGATAATCCAGTACACTATCTCAATGGTGACTATTCTGCCCATTCTGTGCGTATATCCCTTTATGCAGAGGTACTTTGAAAAGGGACTTATGCTCGGTGCGGTCAAGGGTTAAGGTTTGTTTGAGGATAACGGTTCCTGAAGCCTTTATCCCCGGGATCTATATGAATTTTTCGGGAGTACCGCAATGTGCTCCTGATAATATAAGGAGGAAATTTATGAAATTAAGAAGAATGCTGGCGGGTACGCTGGCGGTTGCAATGATGGCTGCTCTTTCGGGGTGCTCGGGCGCTGCTACTCCCGATGTTCCCTCTTCCGTCGGCGGCGACAGCGGCAATACCGACGCTGTGGCGGATGCCGGGTCTCCCGATTCCGATGATGACGGGGCAGACGATGAGGCAGGCAGCGGGGATGCCGATTCTGCAAGCTCCTCGGGCAGCAGCAATGTGAAGGAAGATCTTGCCGACCTTTACGGCGACGAGACTATTCAGATCACCTGCTACAGCCAGCTGGCCAACTACAACGGCAAGCTCACAGGCTGGTTTGCAGAGGTCCTGAAGAGAGAATTTAACTGCGAGATCACCATTATTCCCGATTCCGAGGGTATGTTCGACACCCGTATGGAGGCAGGAAACCTTGGCGACCTTGTTATATTCGGCTCCAACGGCGACCAGTATCAGAGAGCCGCAGCAGGCGGACTGCTCTTTGACTGGAACGAGGACGACATTCTTTCCGATTTCGGTCCTTACGTAAAGGAGCATATGCCCTACGCTGTGGAAAACAACGCTCGCTTTAACGAGAGCTTCGGTGCACCCCATGAGGTCTACGGAATCGGGCACAATATAGCTTCCTCTCCCGATGATCATGAAGCATTTTTCTACACAATGGACCTGCGCTGGGATCTGTACAAGGAACTCAATTATCCCAAGCTTTCCACTATGGATGACCTCTTTGACACATTTGTGAAAATGAAAGAGATCTGCCCCAAGGATGAAAACGGCAACGAGACCTATGCCATGAGCCTCTGGCCCGACTGGGACGGCAACATGGTAATGTACATAAAGGCTTTCGCTACATGTTACTGGGGATATGACGAGATGGGCTTCGGTCTTTATGATGTTGAGAACGGTAAATATCACGACGCTCTTGAAGAGAACGGACCTTATCTTAAAGCGCTCAAGTTCTTCAACAAGCTGAACCAGGCAGGTCTTATCGACCCTAACTCCATGACTCAGACCTATAATGAGATGAGCGAGAAGGTACAGGCTGGCGGCGTGTTCTACTCGATCTTTGACTATGCAGGCTCTCAGCTTTACAACTCTGAAACTCACCTTGAGGCAAACAAGGCTATGTACCCTGTAATCCCCGATGACGCTACGCCTCTTTGCTACGGTATGAACGTACTGGGCGGCAACAGAATATGGGCTATAGGTGCCAACACCGAGTATCCCGAGCTTTGCATGGCTATAATCAACTACCTTTCCACTCCCGAGGGATATATGACCTATTGGTGGGGTCCGAAAGACCTTTGCTGGTATTATGATGATGAGGGCAATACCTGCTTTACCGAGCTGGGCGAGACTGCCTACAAGGACAGAAAGGGCACTATGATGCCCGAAGAATGGGGCGGCGGCTCTTTCAACGACGGCACATTCCAGGCTAACAACACCACCTGGACAAAGGACGCATCCAACCCCGATTCCAACGGCGAGACCTACAACTGCGAGAACTGGCGCAGCAGACGTGTTGAAGCGCAGTATGACATACTGCAGGATTGGCGTGATTTCTCCGGTCAGCAGACCTTCCAGGAATATATGAACACCGTCAACTACAAGGTCGCTCTTGCCACTTCCTACAGCGAGTCCGAGAGAAGCGACGAGCTGAAGCTTATCTGGGAGCAGGTCAAGAAGTGCATAGTTGACTACTCATGGAGAGCTGTTTATGCTTCCAGCGATGAGGAGTACGATCAGATCGTTGCGGAAATGACCGCTAAGTGCAAGGAGTACGACCCCAACGGCGAGTGCCTTGCATGGTGCGAGAATGAAGCTTCTATCAGATGTGCACTTGAGGACCTGGTAAGAGACTGATTTGTGGTCCGCTGGTTTTAGTTTACCACAAAAACTCTGCGGTGTCTTGCAAAAATGCGACATCCGAAATTCAAAAGCATAATTTTTAAGGGTGGATATTTTCCCCGGTGATCCGGGGAAAATATCCATTGTGTTAATGCCCTGCTGCTTCTTCATTATAAACCGTGACACGGTGTCAGAGTCAAGAGGTTGAATGTAAATCTTTCGGGAATTTAATATTGATATTATATTAATGACCCTGCGCATAATGTGTATAATGCGAATGCGCTGTATTTGCACGCTTATAGTCATATAGTCATTATGACCGCCTCCATGTTACACTATAGCATATCTTGTGTTCTTTTTCAATCAATCGGACTTGGAATTTTCGCAACTGAAGGTTGCGGCGGAGTGAAGAATGTATTATCCGCTGAATATATTTCGGGGTTTTTATAAATTCAACAAAATAATAAAAATTCTGCCTTGACAAATGCAACCAAAATAAGGAGAAAAAGTTTGAAAGTTAGCGAAAAACCCCTAAGTTTCAGCGCACCTTTGGTGTGAAAATCTGATTAACGGAGTGGAAAATATGTCCAATCTTTTCAGCCCCGAGGGCAAGCTTTATAAATTTATGTCGGGATTGACCGACGTATTCAAGCTGAATATGCTGTGGATATTGTTCAGCCTGCCGATCGTTACAATGGGGGCTGCCACTATTGCCGCAAGCACTGTGACCCTGCACATGGTTGACGAAGAGGAGGGGCACGTGGGGGCGGAGTTTCTGGCTGCGTTCAAAAGCAACCTGAAGCAGGGGGTTGCCATGAGCTTTTTTACAATTATCCCTGCGTGGGCGCTGTATCTGGATTTTCAGATCGCAGGCAGCGACGCCGCAGAAAATCCGTTGTTCCTGATGATAGTGGGGCTTGTGAGCGCCTATATAATCATTTTCTCCCTGCTGTATGTTTACCCGCTGCTGGCAAGGTATGAGAATACGGTGCTGGGCAGTCTGAAAAATTCCTTTCGCATTTCTATGAAATATTTTATGCGTTCGCTTTTGCTTCTTGCAATACTGGTGCTGGAGCTGGCGCTGATATTCTGGAGCGAAAAAACGATCTTCATAGGGATACTGATAGGTCCTGTTTTCATAAACTACACGGTCAGCGGCTTTGCAAGCGCCATTTTTAAAGAGCTTGAAAAGATTCCCGGAACGGTTATCCAAAAGGATTGACATTTCACTTGTTGTAATATTTTGGAAATAATCTCCTTTAACGAAATTTATTATAACATATTCTCGAATAACTGTCAATTAACAAAATATGAATGTTATATTAAATGTTTTGCGTACTTATTAAAAGTGAGGCGGAGAGTCTGAGGGTCAGCGTAAATCCCTAAGTTTAAACGTACCTTTGGTGCGAACAACAGATTAGCGGGAGGTAAAATAATGGATAAAAAGTACATTGAACGCCCCAAGGAATTTGATCGGAAGGAATACACGAAAAATTATTGCAAGGCTCATTACAAGGATTTTTCCACGAAAATTCTGCCGGAGCTGTATCTGCGCATTGCTGGATATTGCAGTGCTACGGGTATCAGCAAGGCAGAATTTTTGCGCCGTGCCATTGATAAGCTGGAGGAAATATAAACAAGCGGCTGTCGGTATGATGCAGATATGCTCGGGGGTTGTTTCGGCGTACCACGGCTCTGTGAAAAGAATAAAAACCCCCTTTACCGAAAAGCACGGTAAAGGGGGCAATATCTGTTTTAATTTTTGGGCTCTTTGAGTATGTTTCTGTTTTTGTTTTTCTTATCGCTGTACAGGGCGGCGTCTGCCTTGTCCATGAACTGCTGTATGTTCAGATCGGGCGAGCATACTATCTCGCAGATTCCTATACTCATAGTAACGTTATAAGGCTTGTCGCTCTTTTCGTTATGGGCGGCGGCTATTTTCTTTATTCGGGCGGGCAGGGAGTGCATGATCTCCGTGTCGTCGCAGATAGCGTATGCCGCAAATTCGTCTCCGCCTATCCTTGCCACAACGTCGTCCGCACGCAGACCGCTTTTAAGGTAACCCGCTGCGGTAACAATGGCATAGTCGCCGTCATCGTGCCCGAAGGTATCGTTTATGGTCTTGAGATTGTCAAGGTCGCCGAAAATAAGCACGGAGCGCCTGCCCTGGTTTTCGGGGGCTTTGAGAATGCGGTTCGCTCCTGCGTAGAAGCCACGGCGGTTATATATCCCGGTAAGCTCGTCGGACATGGAAATGCGGTTAAGGAGATTGTTCCTCGTCTGGGCAACATCCAGCGATTCCTCCAGTCTGGTCACGAGACTCGTCAGCTTTATGGCGGTGCATATCTGGGGAGTTATGGAGTAGATGTAGGGGAAATATTCGTTTTCCAGCTCGCAGACTATGACCCCGTACTGCTCCTCGTTCACAAACAGGGGGGATATTATCATGGTGCGCCGCCTGTCCTTGGGGGTGTACTCGTTGCAGAGAATATCACAGCTGTGTATTCTCCTTGCCTCGCCTGTTACCGCTGCCAGCTTGTCGCCGTCGTGATACGCCTGTAGATTTACCATATCGGGCGCTTCCCATTCGGTTTTTGCAGTGTGGATAATGGGGGCTTCATAGGTGTAGATGTAGCTGCTGTCCATATGAACACGGTAAAGATTGTTGACAATGGAGAAGAAGCATTTGCTTTCGTCGCTTCCGTAGACGGTCATATCCTTTGTAATGTTGCTGATAAGGAAATGGGTGAAGATCATATCGTCAACGGTGCTGTAGTAAAGCCGTATTAGCCGCTCGCTGAGTATTTCGGAGCACATGGCTGTGACAGAATTTATAAACCGTCTGCGGTGGACATTATCCGGGCTGTTTTCGGGGAAACGCTCACGGCAGATAGCCTCGGCGGCGGTACGAATCTTTTTGACTATCCCTACCAGATACTCCGGAGGGATACTGTCCTTTAATTCCCCGTCGATTATCCGCATAAATATGGACTTTGCAAAGTTCTCGCCGTCCTCGCTTACGGGCAGGCTTTTGTCGGAGGCAAAGGTGAATATCCTTGCGGCAAAGTTCCGCAGGTCTGCAAGCTTCTCGCTTTTGGCAACAGCTTCGGTATAACTCGGGATATATTCGCTTAAAATGCGGTCCGCAGCGGCGGTCACGCCGAGAGCGTCGTCCCCGCTTTCAAAAAAAGCTTCCACTTCGGCGGAATATGAGCTTTCCGTCTGCCGTGCGCAGCCGCAGCTGAGCCTGTAAACGGGGGATGAGCCAAGGAAAATATCCTCTTCGATCTTTTCCCCCATAGCAAGCTTTACCGCTTCCCGCACCGCTCTGCTGCCAAGTATTGCGGCGTCTGCACGGACTGTGGTAAGCGGGGGCTTCAGGCTTACCGCCACCTCCGAATCGTCATATCCCGTGACTGCGATATCCTCGCCCACACGCAGTCCACGCCGCTCGATCGCCTTATATCCGCCCTTGCACATCATATCGTTGGCAAAGCAGATTGCGTCTATTTTGCCCTCGTTTTTATCAATAAGCTCTCCCACTATGTCAACGCAGTATTCGGAGAATTTGCCGTATGCAACAAGCTCGGGGTCATATTCCAGTCCGTTTTCCTCCAGAGCGTCTATGTAGCACCGGAGGCGCTCATCGGCGTCCGCATTGCCCTTGGGTCCGCTGACAAAGGCAATGTGCTTTTTTCCGTGGCGCTTTACAAGGTGGGTCACCAGGTCCTTTATTCCCGTGCCCAGCATTCGCACGCAGGGGTAGCCACGCACCTTATTTTCCGTGGTGACGATGGGCAGTCCCTCATAGCTGTCCAGAAATCCCTTGAATTCCTCCTTTGTGACAAAGGAGCCGAGAGTGCCTGCCGAGCAGACCGCTGCGTCAAGGGATTTTGCGGAAATAAGCCCGTATATAACGTTATGCTGATACTCATAAGCCGTATATTTTCTGTCGTCAAGCTGGCTGTTAAGGGAACGGCCGGGGAAAACAGCAAGATTTACATCAAGCTCTCTTGCGGCGGCGGCAGCGCCCTTCAGCAGCGCTTTTGAATAATCGTTATCCAGATGATGTATCATAAAACCGATAGTAAGCCTTTTGTTGTTTTCTTCCATAAAAATATCCCTCTTTTCCCGATATATTTTATAACATCTGCATATAAAAATTGGGTCTATTGAATCGGTGTATCTGCGGAAACGCTTGCGCTGTTGCATTTGGAAAAATGCACAGCCATCATTTGCACAGATCCCGTTGCTGTTTTATTTTTTAAAGATATACTCTTATGTACATTTTAACATAATTTGCCGAGGATTTCAAGTATTATTATGTATATTTATAGTATATTATGCAAAATCTTTTTTGGTTAATTATTACAATCATAAACAATTTTCGATATAGATCAATAAATACAGATGATAATATTAAGAAAATATTGCGGCGGCGTTTGAGGAAATGTGTGCAGACATTTTTTGAAAAAATCGACAGGGATTTTTCGGACCCGGGATGTGAGGATGTGAAGCAAAATTTATTAAATTTGTGTTAACAATGCCCCGAATCAAAGTAAACGTCTTGAAATTTACCGTAAAATGGCTTATAATAGTAATCGGAGGCTGTTATCGGGAGGGGTGCAGCACAATTACAGGTCATTATCCGAACACAAGGAGGCAGCTTTAAGCTATGAAATGGGATACGAAGCTTCTGAAATGGACAAGGACGCCCGAAAATTACACCGTGACCGGGGACGGGACAGAGATAATCACGCAGCCCGGCACCGACCTGTGGCAAAGGACTTATTATCATTTCCGCAATGATAATGCGCCTGTGTTGCAGATCGAAAGCGATGAAAAGTATTTTTCCTTTACCGTAAGAACGGAGTTTGAAAGCAAGCGCCGTTACGATCAGAGCGGCATTGTGATGTATCTGGACAGCGAAAACTGGCTGAAGGCTTCGGTGGAATATGAGAATGAGGATATACAGCGTCTGGGGGCTGTTGTTACAAATAACGGGTATTCGGACTGGTCGTCGGTGGATATCGGCGCTTCGGACAAGTCTATGTGGTTCAGGCTGAGCAGGAGGGAAAGCGATTTTTGTATCGAAAATTCGACCGACGGTGTGAATTTTCATCAGATGAGGATATGCCATATGTTTAATGCGGGCGATACCGTTTCCTTCGGCATTTACGCTTGCAGCCCCGAGGATTCCTCGTTTAAGGCAACGTTTACCGATATGGAGATCACCGAGTGCAAGTGGCTCGCTCACTCGGGACAGGCGCCCGACGAGGGCGTCTGATCAAGAGGCAAGAAAAATTGTTTGTTTTCTGAAATTTGTGCTCTGTGCAGAAGCAAGGGGCAAGAAAAATGCGGAATTACAAAGCATACTTTTTTAAACTTGTTTCAGACACAAATTAGTATGAGGCTTTTGAAATAAGGCTGCTTTGGATTGCTTTATTGCGGGAAGCCGAAACAAGTGCAGCCGAAAGGAGTTCGTATAAAAATGCCCGAAAATCCGTTCCCCTATTCGGACACCAACAAGCGGTATCTGACTCAGAGCTATTACCTGAAAAAACGTTTCGGGAAAAAGGTCATGAAAATTTCCCTTAACTGCGGCTTTACCTGCCCGAATATCGACGGCAGCAAGGGGTACGGCGGCTGTGCTTTCTGCCTTTCGGGCAGCGGGGAATTCGGCGGAGAGCGGGGGAGACCTGTGACCGAGCAGTTTTACGAGGTAAAGGAGCGGATGAACAGGAAATGGAGCGATGGGCTGTACATTCCCTATTTTCAGGCCAATTCCAACACTTATGCGCCTGCCCGGCGGCTGCGGGAGCTTTACGAGGAGGCGCTGGGACTGCCGGATGTGGTGGGGCTGGCGGTTTCGACCCGTCCGGACTGTATTGATGATGAGGCGCTTGACCTGCTTACGGAGCTTTCCGGGCGGACGTATCTGACGGTGGAGCTGGGGCTGCAGACCGTTCACGACAAAACAGCTGAGAGGCTGGGCCGCTGCCACAGCTACGGGGATTTTTTAAAGTGCACCGAGCGCCTGCACGGGCGGGGGATAAACGTTTGCGCCCATATAATAAACGGTCTGCCGGGGGAGGACTTCTCTATGATGATACAGACTGCCGAGGCGCTGGCGGGGCTGCCCGTTCATGAGGTGAAAATTCACCTGCTGCACATACTTCGGGGCACGAGGCTGGCGGAGGATTATTTGCGGGGTGAATTTGCTTTGCCTACGTTGGAAGAATATGTCCGGACGGTCTGCGCTCAGCTGGAGGTACTGCCTCCGGAGGTTATCATCGGCAGGATAACCGGGGACGGGGGCAGGGATGTGCTGATAGCGCCCTTGTGGAGCCTGAAAAAATTTGTGGTAATGAACGAGATCGACAAAATGCTTGAAAGGGAGAACAGGTGGCAGGGGAGACTTTACGGGAGTAATTAATGATTAATAATTAATAATTAATAATTAATAATGAGCGTGTGAGTGCGGCGGTTTGGGTAATGGGATACTTTATCTGAGTGTAAATTTTGTTTTGTGAAATAATATGCTTTTGTGTGAATGCACAGAATATTTGCGTATAGAATGGTTAAATTGACGAAAGGAGTGCTTCGTAAAACGGGTGGATTTTTCGGGGTGTGAACGGAAAGATTACCCATGAGGCGGTATGCTATGAACAGTTACAGCGAACTGAGCGAATACGGCAGCGGAAAAAACAGCGGCGGAGGGCTTTTTAAGGCGCTTATGACGGTATGCATGGCGGGCGGGGCTGCGGTATACCCAAGGGCGGCGGAGTTTACGGATATAGTGGCTGCAAAGTGCGGCTACGGGGCTATTGCGCTTTTTTGCCTGCTGGCTGCCTGCGGCATTATGATGACGGATATGAGTGCGGTGAAGTTTATGCGGTCGGGGACTAAGGTCTGCGGCGTGCTGCTGCCGTTATCGGCAAACGGCGGGTCGGCGGTCTGCCTTATGCTTCTGACAAGGGGGATGAGAGTGGCTGCGGCGGTTTGTGCGGGGATTTCCTGCGCTGCGTTCGTGATATGTGCGTGGATGATTCTGGCAAGATACAGGAGAAATGAGCTTTGATCCGGAAAAACAGGCTTTCTTGTATGCGGCGGGGAAACCGCAGCACATAGCTGCCGGTATATTTTTATAAATATACTTAGCGGGAGGGTAAGCTGCATCAGCCGAAAATGCCGCTGTTCTTTATTGCAGCGGCTGTTTTGTTTGTGTTGTGCCGATGAGGGTCTGCCTATAGCCTATAATGCTTATAAAATGATACGGATATATGTTCAGACTGCACAAAATATTTCAACCAAAATTGGCGGGATGTCAGAAAAACATAAAACTCTTAACCAGAACATATAATAAGTACGGCATTTGCTTATTGTGCATTTTCCCTAAATCAAATGGTGAAAAATTTGTAAAATTGTCATTGACAGAATGAGAAAAAAATGATAAAATTAAAGTAAGGTTTAAGGTAAAGACGGCTGAACGGACGTTTCCCTTTTAGGCCGGTGAACGCATTTTGCAGTATGCTGCAAGCGGCGTGCAAATAATGCCATATCACAAAATCAGGAGGTAAATTGATGAAAAATCTTAAGAAAACTCTCGCAGGCATTTCTGCTCTCACATTTGCTATGGGGCTTACTGCTTGCGGCCCCGGCGACAGTGAATCAACCACAGAGCAGACTACCGTCACCACCACTACTGCGGCGACTGTTGAAATTAAAACAGACACATTGGCTGAGGAGGCTCAGAAATCCCTTGACGAGGTAGCTGAGGAATTTCTTCAGGATGTAGAGCTTGAGAACAAGACCATCAAGTGGCTGGCTCACTATGACATCAACCCCAACACTTCGGGTCAGTCAGAGAGCGTACAGCTTAATATGTTCAAAAATAAATACGGCGGCGAGATCCAGTGGTATCAGACCACCTGGGACACCAGATATTCCGACCTTTCTACATATGTACTGGGCGGCGAGGGAGTTGACTTCTTCCCCTGCGATACCGCTGCGCTGCCTAAGGGCGTTGTAAGCGGAATGTTCCAGCCCATTGACGATTACATTGACCTGAATGCGCCCTTGTGGACCGATATGAAGGACGCTATGGAAATTTACAACTTCAACGGCAAGCATTACTGCATGGTAACCAGTGTTTCCGCAGAGCAGGTCGTTATTTACAACAAGCAGACCATTGAAGAAAACGGTCTGGACGATCCCTGGGAGCTGTACGAGCAGGGCAAGTGGAACTGGGATACATTCAGCAGTATGCTGGAGAATTATGTAGATCCCGACGCAGACCACTACGGTCTGGACGGATACTGGGCAGAGAAGGCTCTGTATCTTTCCGCAGGCGTTCCCGCTGTTGAGTCCGATAACGGTACGCTGAAGTCCAACCTTATGGATGCTACCCTTGAAAAGGCTATGAACTTTGGCTATGATCTGTACAACAAGGGTCTTATCATAGACAGATCCATATTTGACTGGGCTGAGCAGCCTCAGTTTATGGGCAACGGTCAGGAGCTTTTCTATATTGTAGGCTCATGGCACTGCAACACCGACCCTGATACCTGGGCTACAAAGATCTCTCCCTCTAACCTTGGGCTTGCCCCTGTTCCCTCTCCTGCCGGCTCAGATCCTTATCAGGCTGCTACGCTGGACGGCTGGGTAATCTGCAAGGGTGCGGCTAATCCTCAGGGCGTTGCGCTCTTCGGCGAATGCTCACGTCTTGCTAACACCAACGATCAGGCTCTTGAGGTCGGCGATCAGAAGCTGAGAGACGACGCTCAGTGGTCGGATGAGCTTATTGCTCACAACAAGGAGATCAACGAGCTTGCAAAGAAGTATCCCGTTGTTGACCTGGCAACAGGCGTTTCTACCGATGTTGCTTCCATTACTACCGACGGCGGAGACGGCGTAGGTCTGCGTGGTGCATTCCACGGCGTTGAATGGGCTACCAACAGAGACGAGATCTCGTCTGTTGTTGAAATGCTGGTAGGCGAGGTTGACGATCAGATCAAGTCTCTTGGTTGATAGAAGCATGAGGCAGGATTTACTGCTTTGCTGTTTTTGAACTTTACATTCCCGGTGCGGTTTCGTGCCGGGAATTTTTTGAGGTCTCTTTTATTATACATCAAAGCTTGCCGCCTGCGGGGAATTTGGATCGAACGGTCGATATTTGGAACGAACGGTCAAAGGGCAGATTTAAAGCCTTCTGTTTATATAGTCGCTCGCAGGCAAAAAATGTTGGGGGATTTTTGAAAAAATTTTTTGATGATCTTTCGGGACAGCTTTATTATACCATATGAGCTTCGCCGAAACATTTCCTGCTTTGCTGTAATCGGGATAATCAATGTTATTTCCTTGTCTCTCCAAGAATTATCATATCATACAAAAGACATTCTGTCTTGACCAGAACTGCGGAAAATGACTGTTAAAAATTTTATTTATATTGTGAAGATTTTACAGGTGAAAATTTATGGATAAAAATGATTTACTGTTTTACAATGAATATGAAAAATTTTATAAGATGGCGGAAAGGTCGGAGGTTTTCGGGGAGTTTTGCAGAGCTGCCTGCGGCGAGGACCTTTCGCAGGACGGCTTTGGGGATATGAGGCAGATCGGGCGTATTGTCAAGCTGTTGGAGGAGGGGCATATTTCGGAAATCCTTGATGTGGGCTGCGGAAACGGCAAGCTGCTGGGGCACATTAAGGGCAGGCGGGAGGTAAATGTTCACGGGTTTGATTTTTCGGAAAATGCGATAGAATGCGCACGGAAAAATGTGGACGGGGATTTTCGGGTGTGCACTGTTGATGAGGCGGATTATCCCGAAAACTCTTTTGATATGGTGATTTCCATGGACTCGGTATATTTTGCGGCGGATATGGGGGAATTTGCGGGACGTGTGAAAAAGTGGCTGAAAACAGGCGGGATATTTTTTATAGGTTACACCGAGGGGGATGTGGTGCCTTTGGGGAACGGGGCGGAAAATTCGCTTGCGGCAAGGGCTTTGAGGGGCTGCGGCATGGACTTTGAGATCCTGGATATTACGGGAGAGACTTACGAATTGCTGCGGCGCAAGCGTGAATGTGCGGAGGCTTTGCGCAGCGGCTTTGAGGCGGAGGGGGCGATGGAATGGTACAATATGATAATGGGGCAGACCGAATGCGCTGCGGGCGGCTATGAGGAATTTGCCGGGAAAATGGCGAGATATACTTTTATTGGGAGAAAATAATATTTGATGTTGTACAAAATGCTGTAAAAGCACTTAGTACAGGGCATAAAATTGTGATAACCGCCGAATTATAAAAACTTTCCTTAAAATGCTTGACAAAACTTGATAAATATGTTAAAATAATAAAGCTGTCGGACGTAACGGCTGGAAACAAAAGGAACGT
>CAZGAZ010000032.1:19453-34983 GCA_964523835.1 uncultured Ruminococcus sp. | reverse complement strand
AGGTCATATCCACCACTTCAACGCACCAGCCGATAAAGCTCCAGAAGCAGAAGATAAGAAAAAGCTCGTACAAGCTGTAATTTACATAAGGGAGCGCCTGCATAAAATTTTATCAACACCTTTCGCAGCAAACCCGATCTAATTTATTTCCGACCCGTTGGCTCTTATCCTGAATCTCACGCCCAAAAAGTCGGCGGATTTCTTGCATAATATCATCCGCTGCATAAAAATCTCGAAATATTCCATAACGGAAGATATACGGTTGTCAATGGTAAGGTCAAGGATAAGCTCGGTCTTTTCTTCGTTAAAGTAAAGCTCCGACCGCTCCACGGCAAAGTTCACCCTGTCGTGGATATCCTCCGCCAGGTCCTCGATATTCCGCACCCTGCTGCGGCGGACGTCGGTCTTATCCGCAATGATAAGGGCGGCAGTAACAGCGTTCAGGGGCTGTGCAGTTGCCTCGTCATGGTTGCCGATAGCGGAAATAATGTCGCATATTTCTTCGGCGGGCATATCCAGCCTGTCAAGCAGACGGAACGCCATAACAGCGCCGCTCTGAGCGTGGTCTACACGGTTTATCACATTTCCTATATCGTGAAGATACGCCGCAATCATACCCAGCTCCACCTTGCGCTGCTCGCAGCCAATGCCCTCCAGTATCATCTTTACCGTCTCGGCAACCTTTTCCACATGGGCAAAGGAATGCTCCGTATAACCCGCCGCCTTTACGGCAGCGTCGGCATTCTTTATATAGGTGTGTATATCGGGATTCTGCTTTATATATTTATAAGTAACATTACTTGCCATAAGTCCTCCGTAAATCATCCAAAAAAGCCGTCTAATGAATATTATATCACAGCAAAAAAATTTGTCAAGAGAAAACAGAGAATTTTAATCCAAATTTTAACATTCCCGTTTTATTCCCGAAAAGGCTGCCCCAAAGCATTGTGCAAAATTTCACAGCCCTGCTCCAATATAAATCTGACTTTCTCAAATCGATCCTCTTGCAGTCCCTCTGTCTTGCTGCCGAAAACCGTGACCGCAGCGCCGCACCCCGAAAAAATATCATTGTACAGCACATTATAGCTTTTGTCGTCTCCGCAGAATGTCACTCCCGCACTGCCTGCCATATCCGAAAAAATATTCCAATAATCTATTATCTCATCGCAGGACATTTCCGAAATATCCACCGTAAGCAGCCTGTCAATATCAAACCGTGCAATTTCATCATCATGAAGAGGAATTTCATTATCCTCCGCATATTTTTGCAGTTCAACCAAAGTCCCGCCCCGATAAATTTTACCGCCGCTTGTCACAAAACCGTCCCTGTCATCCGTGTACCATATCGTAAAATAATTACGGCTTTTTAAAATAAACTCGGTTATGTAATATTCGGGCATATTTATCATCCCTCCATAAAATCAAGACCTCTGCAATTCCACCCTGTACCGCAGACTTACTTTTCCATTCTCTGTCCATTCCTCTATAAGCTCCCCGCCGTTGTTGATAATGGTCTTTATTGCACCCTCATTCCCCTTGTGCGGGCATATCTCCACGCTGTCAAATCCCATTTCACGGCATTTATCCAAAGCAAGTCTCAGCATAACGCTGCCGTAACCCTTGTTTCTGTTCCAAGGCGCAATGCCCGCATGAAGATGTCCCCTGTGCGTTTTGCCATGATTTATCTCAATGCCGCCCAGTATCTCTCCCGACCCGTTCATCAGAAAATACAGCGTGCATGGAACGCCCGTTGACAGCATACTGCCCGTGGTGCGGTCGTCCTCGCAGCAGGCAAGCCATTCGGCATATGTGAGGTTCCGCTTTTTATTGCCGCTGTACCTGCCTAGCAGCGAGGGGTCTATGTGCTCTTCAAGCTTTTCCCACCTGTCAATCATTTCCGTATAAGCGTTCTCGTAGGATTCATCGGGAATTGTCAGAAATAAATTTTCCGTATTATCACCTCAAATCATTTTACAGCATTCCAAACCATTTTTAAAATTTCATATCTTAAATTTATATCCAAGAACATCGGCGGTATCCTCACGGTAATTATCGCCGAACTCTTTGCGCAGCGTGACCATACCGAGAGTATCATATCCCAGCCTGTGATACACGCTTAAAGCATTGGCATTTTTAGGAACAACATCAATACAAACAGCGCTGTAACCGTCTTTCCGTCTGATAATTTCCTCTGCCGTTTTTATCGCCCCGCTGCCTGTTCCCTTGCCACGGTAAGCCTCGTCAACAAATACATCTTCTATCCAGGCAACATTACCGCCCTTGTACCAGATATGAATAAATCCGACAGTTATGCCCGTATCTTCTATCATATACAATTCGTGCCCCTCGGAAGTCCACATAATAATATTCTCTTTTGCCTGTGTGTATTCGGGTCTTTCCGCTCTTCCGCCAAGCATGGAATGAAATCCGAAAAAGGAAATTATATAACCTGTTAAAATATTTTCATATTCATCTGTGTACGGCAATAGCTTTATCATTTACTTTCCTCCCCTGCGTTTTCATTCTCACGCATATTGTTTTCGGACAAAACCTTTTCTTTCAGCTTCATAAATTCCTCGCTTGCCGCAGCCGCCCAGCCCAGCACCTTTTTCTCCTCCTCTTCGGTTTCGGCTGTGAGCTCCCACCGGTAACCGTAGAAACTGTCCCAACATTCCTCAACAAATATATTGTCTTTTTTAAAGTCACGCATGTACTTTTTTTCCGGCTTTATCGTCCGTTCAACCACTTTTTCAAAATCATAAACATCACCGTCGCAATTTATCACATTGTCATAAAACATGACAATGTATTTGCCGTGAGAGTTCATATAGCCGGTAAAATATTCCATGCTGACTGTCCCTTTGCAAGAACGCTTTCCCGTAATTCTCTCTATGACATTATCCAGATGAACGCCCGATAAATTATTAATACGCAGCACCATGTCCGCCGCCTTGTCAAGATCGACCCACAGCAATCCGTCTACCTCCTTTGAAAAAAAAGGCAGCCGCAATTTTTCATCAACATAGGCGATAAATCCCGGCATTATAAGCCCTTTGGGCGGGTAATAATAACTGCCTGTATACTCGCATTTTGTTACCATGCACCCCGTTTCCTCTGTGACCTCCCGTGTGACCGCTTCCTCTAAGGTCTCGCCCTTTTTGACATAACCGGAGCAAAGAGTATATTTTTCCCCCGATATGTAATTCTGTTTCAGCAGCAGCACCTTGTTGTTCTCATTAACGATTGCCGCAAGAACGCAGCACGCAGGATTGTCAAAATAAAATTTAGCGCAGCGGGGGCAGTATCTCTGTTCCCCCTCATCGCCGACAGTCTTGTATATGAGCGGCTTGCCGCATTCTATGCAGAATTGTTCATTGTTATAAGCCTCCAAAAGCACTACCCAAAGTTCTTCCAGATCGTCTAACGTATACCACTGCCCGAACTGTGCGCCGCTGCCCTTTCTGTCAATAAGCACAGACCTGCACCCGAACCTCTCTGCCGTTTTGATATCCTTTTCCTCATCACCCACAAAAATCATTTCCCCGGGCGATATCCCAAACCTCTCCGCAATATCCCTGAGGCCCTTCGGATTAGGCTTTCGCATACCGCAGGACAGAGACGAAACATACATATCAAAATAGGCCATAAGCTCGGGAAAATAGCTTTTGTGCAGTTCGTCGGGCATACCCGCAGCAACGTCCGTCAATGCCGCAATAATTATCCCTCTCTCCTTCAAAAGCTCCAGCACAGACAGCGTTTCGGGATAAATATAAGGCGTAAGCCCCATGGAGCGGTAGAAAATATCTATTACCTTGTCGATCGGGGGGTTGCATTCCCAATGAGCGCAGGCGTGCCCGAAAATAATATCGGGAGCAATATCCTCCTCACGGTATTTTACCCTCGGATTATAGCTTTTGAGCACTTCTACAGACTTTTCGATATCCTTGTCGGAAATACCGAGCCCCAGCCTGTCCCGCACGGTCTCAAACCCTTTTTTATAGTAGTCCACCCATACATTGGGCATATTTTTGTACTCCATAAGCGTCCCGCCTATGTCAAAAACAACCGCTTTGACCTCCATTGAAATACCTCCTTGAATTCTCACGTTATATAAAAAATTATCCTCCATTCACAATATCCGCCTGCACATTTGGGGTTATAATGCAATTATCAAAAAACGGGAAACAGTAATTGACAATATCCGGAAAATATAATATACTTAAAATTACAGTGCACGGCATTATTTTTAAAGGGGCTGTTCCATGAAAAAGGCTATTGCCATTATAATTATTACCGCTTTTGCAGCACAGCTTGCAGGCTGCCGTGCTGCCGTGCAAATTAATGAAAAGGCAGAAAATATATCGGAAAATGCCGCCGAAAAATTGGAGGAATATTCAGTGGAAATGACCAGAAAAGAACGCTCGGAGGAATTTTTAATTGATGAGGGCATTAAAATAAACCCCTATCTCCCGGAAATAATGACCGAAGAGGAAGCAAAAATAAAATCCCCTGAGGAGGCAGTCCGCCGAGCCGTCTGCGCCTTTTTGGCCGCAGGCATAGCCATTGATATAATGAACGGCGAAACGGGAGTAGAATCCGCAAAATTTTTCACACAGCTTTTAAACCGCTTCGGTCTGGAAAATTACCTTACAGCCGACGAAAAAAGATACTTTGCCAAAGCAGGAGAAAATCCCCCCGAAATAACTGTCCAGGAAGCCAATGATATGCAGTGGCGAATGGAGATGTGTATGACGATCTTTTGGGCATACGGATTTTTGGGCGATGACGACCTGCCCTTTCCCTCGGAAATAACCGATACCACCGATATGGTAAACCTGATAGGCAGCTGCAAGGATTTTGACGAGCTGATGACCCATGTCAGAATGCACACCGCTTCGGAAATTCTCGACAATGCCGATTTGTGCTATCGAATGGACTGGGCGTGCGTTGAGGCAAGAATAAAAAACGACCCGACCATTTGCGGCGAGCTTATGAGCGATGTTGTCACCGAGCAGCACAAGGGCTACTGCTGGCTTATCGGCACAGAGGGCGCAGAGGATTGGGATAATGTAACAGCAAACACATAAAAAAATCAAATATTGACCGCCCCATATTTTTGTAATTTCAAAAATATGGGGCATAAATTTTATTAAAAGCCCCCTCAAAAAGCCCCAAACCTCTAACCTCTTACCTCTAAAACAGCTTCAAGCATCTTTTTTCAAACATCTCCTGTAAAGCGCAGAGAATGCCCATTCTCCCCGTAGCGTATGTAAGTCCGCCCTGCACATACGCCGCATAAGGCTCACGCAGGGGAGCGTCGGCGGAAAGTTCAATGGAAGCGCCGTTGTTGAACGCCCCCGCCGCCATTATCACCTTGCTGTCATACCCGGGCATATCCCAGGGCTCGGGAGTAACAAAGCTGTCCACAGGCGAGCCTTTCTGAACGCCCTTGCAGAATGCAATGAGATTGTCGGTCTTTTTCATCAGCACCGCCGTAATAATATCCCCCCTTGCCTCCCCCGGCGCTGGACGGCACTCAAACCCCAGCTGCGTCATAATGGCAGCCGTGAAAGTGGCTGTTTTAAGGGCATTCGCCACCGTCTCGGGCGCAAGGAAAAGCCCCTGATACATTCTCTTGTTCTGATCGAGAGAGCACCCCGCCTCTCTCCCCACTCCCGGGCAGGTCAGCCTGTAGGAACACTGCTCAACCAGCTTCTTGCTTCCCGCAATGTATCCCCCCGTCTCGGCAATGCCACCCCCGGGATTTTTTATCAGCGACCCTACAATAATATCCGCCCCCCCAGCGATAGGCTCGGTTTTCTCCACAAATTCCCCGTAGCAGTTGTCCACCATTACAATAATATCGGGGTTTGCGCCCTTTGCCGCCTTGACTATCTCCGCAACCGCCGAAACCGTCAGCGAGGGTCTCAGGGAATACCCCCTCGACCGCTGTATATACGCCAGCTTCGCCCCCTTTACCTTCTGGAAAATTTCCGCCACATTAGGCTTTCCCTCCGGGGTCAGCTCCACCTGCTCGTATCCTATCCCGTAATCCGCCAAAGAACCGTTCCGGTCAGAATGACCATTGCCTCTCAAACCTATGACCTCCTCAAGAGTATCATAAGGCGCACCCGTCAGCGAAACCATCTTGTCCCCCGTCCGCAAAAGCCCGAACAGCGCAATTGTCAGCGCATGAGTTCCCGACACAATGTTGTGCCGCACCAGCGCATCCTCCGCACCCATTACCTGAGCAAAAACCCTATCCAGCGTGTCTCTGCCCTCGTCGCCGTAACCGTAGCCCGCACTGCCCTTCATGCAGCCGTCGCTCACCTTGTGGTCAATGAACGCCTTTAGCACTTTTTCTCCGTTATACCGTGCGACCTTGTCGATCTCCCTGAAAGCCTCCTCACACATATCGTCCGCCTTCGCAGCCGCCTTCAAGATTCTTTCCTCTATTTCAAAGCCCTTCACCGCAGCGGGTTTGGGATCAAAAATTTCAGCCATAATATTTGCCTCCTGAATTTATTTTTTCTTAATTTAAAATATGCCGTCCGTTAAACGGCGATCCGGCATAATCAGCAACTCCATAGAATTGTTCGGAAAATTTCCGTAAAGCCTTTTATCAAATATATATTAAATTCTCTTTTTCCTCACGAAAAATTCATCTTCATCCGCAGCGGTAAACCCGAGCTTTTTATAATACCCCTCGGAATTTTCATCCGCCCATAAATACCCCTGCAGCCGTTCATTTTTCAGCTTTTTCGCAATATACCCCAGCATATTTTTCCCATTCCCCTGCCCCCTCATAACAGGCACAGTGGCAATGCTTGAAACAAACGCATTTTCCCCGCTTTTAAAATCCACCGCAGCACTTGTGCCGCACCTGTACGTGTACACCTCCGATACCCCATGCCGCACCCTGTGGGACATATCCGCATACCACCCGTCAAAGGAAAGCCCCGTAAAGCAGGCGTTGAGTATCATAAACATCTGCTGCAGCGAAACAGGCTCATCCAAACCCTTTTCAAATTCCGCCATATCCGTTCCGTCGGGAATCTGTAACCTGAAAAGCACACGCCGCTGCCGCTCATACCCCGGCAGCGCAAGCCTTGCCGCCATTCCCTTAGGGGCTTCCACCGTGTCCGGAGCATTCATGGCAATAAAATCCTCCAGCTCGGCAACATCCGTAAAAACCCCGCTTATGACAGCCCCCGAATTTAACAGCATAACATTTCCCCCCGCCAGGCTTCCCCGTTCGCAGTAAAATCTGCAAAAGTCATACTCCGCCCCGTAAGCGTCCATGTAAGCGCATATTTTCGCCTTGTAATAATCGCTGCCCATAGACAGCTCGGACTTATTTTTGATCCTTTTGATCATGACATATCCCCTCCCGAAATTTTCTCCGCCATAGCCGCCGCCAGTGCAAAGGTGCTGTAAAAGTCGTCCTCCTTTATCACGCAGCAGGGCGTGTGCAGATAACGGCAGGGAACGGATACCGCAATCGTTTTAACACCTCTGCGGCTTATATGGATTGCCCCGCTGTCATTCCCCCCCGCTATCACCGTTTTTGTCTGCCAAGGAATATTGTTTTCCTCCGCAGTTTTCCTTGATAAATTATAAAGTCCCCTGTCGTATACAGTCGACCTGTCCATGTAGGAAACCACAGGGCCCTCCCCTAAAATGCAGCAGCGTTTGTCCCCCTCGGATAAGGGAATATCCGCCGCCGTAGTCGCCTCCAGCACCAGCGCATAATCGGGATCAACCGTAAACGCCGCTGTCCTTGCCCCCCGCAGCCCTATCTCCTCTTGCGTCACAAAGGTGAACACACAGTCATACACAGGCACATCCTCCAGAATCATCACCAGCATAACAGCGCACCCCGCCCTGTCGTCGATAGCCTTGCTTCTTATAAATCCGCCGCTTTTTACAAATCCGTCCGTAAAATAAACCATATCCCCGGGAGCAGCTTTTTCCTTTGCCGCACTTTCATTTTCCGCCCCGATGTCAATGTAAATATTATCGAACTTAGGCGGCTTTTCCTTTTCCTCGTCACTTAAATGATGAACAGCCTTCGAGCCGACCGCCCCCATAAGCCCGCTTTCCATAACCACCTGCCTCCCGATAACAGCGTCCGCCCGAACGCCCCCTACGCAGTCCGCATTAAGCGTGCCGTCGGGATTTATCCCCGTAACAATAAGCCCCACCTCGTCCATATGCGCCGAGATCATCAAGCGGTTTTCCGCCCGCTTTTGTCCCCTGTATTCAACAATGAGGCAGCCCAGAGGGTTCACCGAATAGGTGCAGTTTTCCTTGTCCTTTATCTTCCCGATAATATACTCCCTGACCTTTTCCTCCGCCCCCGAAGCGCCGTTTAATTTGCATAATTCCTCAAGCAGTCCGCCCAGCAATTTCTTGTTTATTTCCATTTTTATAAACCGCCTTTCTGCGAAAGGCACCAACGGGGCTATGAAAAGGTGCTTTCGCTATATTGACAATTAAAACAATTTGTGTTATAATTTAAATACCTCAAAAAACATAAAAATATTAGTGTTCTCCCGGCATTTAAATAAGAATACCACCGGCTTACTTTAAATGTGCAGGTGTCTGGAACACGCCGGCATTCCAATGGTGGTCATAGTGTAAAAAAGCAGTCTGTAAGCAGGCTTGGTTTTTTGTACCCTTTTTTCGATTTTTAGCCCATTTTACTATTTTCAAACTTTTTCACTCCGTTAATTAAACTTTCACATCAAAGGTACGCTGAAACTTAGGGGATTCCCTGCAACTTTCAAACTTCCTCTCCGTTAATTAAACTTTCACACCAAAGGAACACCGAAACTTAGGGGTTTACCGCTAACTTTCAAACTTTTCCTCTCCGTTAATCAGACTTTCACATCAAAGGTACGCTGAAACTTAGGGGATTACAGCTGACCTTCAAACTTAAACTCCCCCCTCAAAATAAATTCCGCAATAAGCTCTGCCGTATTTTCGCAGTCGCTCACATCAATTACCTCCGCAGGCGTGTGCATATACCGCAGCGGTATCGACAGCGTGACCGTCCTTGCGCCTCCCCGGTTCACGGCAAATCTGTCTCCGTTCGTGCCCGTGAGACCGCTCATGATCTCCCGCTGATAGGGCATATTTTTTTCCTCCGCTATCTCAATGAATCTCATTGATATCCCCCTGTCAAGAGAGGGCGAAATGCCTATCATACAGCCCTTTCCCATCTCTCCGCATTTCTTCGGATCTTCCCCCCGGGACATCGCAAAGCTGACGTCCACCGCTATGGCAATATCAGGGTCAATATCAAAAGCCGCCACACACGCCCCCCGTTCGCCGACTTCTTCCTGTTCCGAAAGCAGCACCGTAAAAGTGCAGGGCAGACTGTCATAATCCCCGCCGCATTTTTCACGGATAATATCCGCCGCCGCAATTACCGCCGCAGCCCCCGAACGGTCGTCCAGTCCCCCTCCGCAAATGCGCCCCCCAAGCAGCTTCACGCACCGTGTGTCAAAAGAAATATGATCCCCGGGGCAAGCCTTTCCCCCCATAAGATCAATATAAATGCTGTCCTTTCCCATCACCTCGCTGTCCTTAGCCAGATGAGGCGGCAGCGTGCAGACAACCCCCGGAATATCCCCCTTTTCTCCGTGCACTGTCACCCGCTGCGCAGGAAAAATCCTCCTGTCCAGCCCCCCTATGCAGTCCGCCTTTGCAAACCCGTTTTCCGAATGGGTAACTATCATTCCCACCCTGTCAATGTGAGCGTCGATCAGCACATGGGGCTTACCCTCGCAGCGTTTCCCGAAATCCGCAAACACATTTGAGCCTTTGATCTTCACATCATCCGTGTATTTTTTCAGTATCTCCCCGCATTCCTCCGCCGCAAAAGCTTCATCCCCCGAAACGCCTTTCAGATCGGCAATTTTAATTATAAGCGCCCCTAATTCTTCTCTGTTCATTAAAAAAATTCTCCTTGATTTTTCGTCTTGTATTTTTCATGCCTTTAATTTATTTTCAAACATTTTAAGCGGATAATTTTGAAATATTTCCGGAAAATCAAAATTAAAAATCCCGCACTTCCCGACGACTTTATTTTCAAACCGATTCACATAAAACCTGGCATTTTTTCCAACCGATTCTCCGCAAAAAGCGATAACCCAAAGCCGCAGAATTTTCCCGGAAATCCCCGCATCGGAAAACTACTCCAGCCCATTCACCAGCGCCTTGAAATGATTGCCTCTGTCCTCGAACATTCTGTACATATCAAAGCTTGCGCAAGCAGGGGAAAGCGAAACAATGTCCCCGTTCGCCGCCTTTTCACGGGCAGTTTTGACCGCCTCCGCCATATCCGCCACAGTAATAATTTCAAGCCCGCTTCCCTCAAATTCGGGAGCGCTCATAACCGCCGTGCGAATCTTTTCCTTAGTCTCACCCATAAGTATCAGCAGCTTTACCTTTTGGCACACAAGCCCCGCCATAGGCTCAAAGGAAATGCCCTTGTCCGAACCGCCCATTATCATGATCTGCTTCTGCGAAAAAGTGTTAAGGCAGGCGATAACTCTCGTGGGGCTCGAAGCAATGGAATTGTTGTAATATTTCACACCGTCAAGCTCACGTACAAATTCGATCCTGTGCTCCACACCGCCGAATTCCTTTGCCGCTTTTTTCATAATTTCCACCGGCACGATCCCCCATAAAAGAGCCATCGCCGTCAGATAATTTTCCACATTGTGCAGCCCCGGGATCTTAATATCATCCATGTGAAATACCCGTGTAACATTACCGTGATCGTTATAGCAAAGCGTCCCGTCATCATCTAAAAACGACCCGTTTTCGACTTTATTTTTTCTGCTGAACCAACATAAATTTCCACGCACCAAAGGCGCAAGCTTTTTCACCTCTTCGCTGTCCATACTCAGCACCGCCCGTGAAAATCCGTTCTGATGAAGCAAAATATTGGCCTTTGCGTCAATATATTCCTGCATATCCTTGTGCACGTTCAGATGATTGGGCGTAATATTCGTAATAGCCGCAAACCTCGGCGACTGCCTCATTGAAATAAGCTGAAAGCTGGAAAGCTCCACCACCGCAGCGTCGTCCTCGCTTATCTCCTCAATAACGGGCAGCAGCGCCCTGCCAATGTTTCCGCCCTTGTGCACACGCTTGCCGCCTGCCGCCAGCATTTCGGCAACGATCGTTGTAGTTGTGGTCTTTCCGTCCGACCCCGTTACGGCAAAGATCGGACAGGGGCAAAGCTCAAAGAAAACCTCCATTTCCGAGGTGACCGCCGACCCGCATTTTCTTGCCAGCCTCAGAGCCTCGCTGCCGAAGTACATACCGGGCGTCCTGAAAATAACGTCATACCCCCCCGAGCTTATTTTTTCAAGATAATTTTCCCCCAGATCAAACCCCGCACCCAAGGCATTAAGCTCCTCATATTCTTTCATCTCCCCGGCATTTTTCCTGTCGCACACCGTGACGCTTATCCCCTTTTTCAAAAAAAGCTTAATAAGCTCCGTGTGGCTCACACCCACCCCGATAAACGCCACCGTTTTATTTTTCATATCCTCAAAAAAACCCGTTATCCTGCTCACAGCACAGCCTCTCCTTTCCTATCTTTGCAAATATATATTTATTATACTACACTTTTCCAAAACTTGCAATACCCTCACGGTAAAATTTAGATTAACAGTGTGTATCGCACTTTGCGGTAATTTGTGAACACCTATAAAATCCTCCAAAAAAGCCTCTTTCCGCCTTGAATTTTTCGGTGCATTTTTCGTGACAGGCTTTCTTACTTAAATTTTCCAGGAATATCCGCAAAAAATATTCGCCCGAAAAGCCCCGTATCAACCGACAGTTTTCCTTAAATTCCCCTAAAATAATTCACATAAATATCATTGGATTTTGCCTGACGGTTCCCGCAATTTTCTAAAATTATTTTTAATTAAAAACGCAAATAAACTTCCGGAAATTTTATTTGTAAACTTCAAAAAAATCCCCCGAATTTTTTGCAATGCCTGTTATCTTCATGCAGGTAAAGCAAATTTACATTCACCCGTAAACCCATATGGCAAGCCGTTTCCCACGCACTGTCACTTTACAACAAAATATCTTTACTCGGACCACACACAAATATCTTAGAAAATCTCAAAAAACAACAATAAAAAAAACATGTTTTTCCGAAGATCCATAATCAAAATTTCACTATTTTTTACCGGGTCTGTCCGCAAATTTCAGAAGAAAATTTTTTCTTAAAAAAGCCAAAATATTTTCCGTAAATTTTTTCGAACAAAAAAAGCTTAACCGATTTCTGTAATATTATTGTAACATAAAACGCCTCATTTGTCAATAGCATTTTGCAATTTTTAATATATTTCAGCAATTTTCTCTCTTTTACACAAATCTCTTTCACACATTTATGCAATTTTAACAGTCAAAATGCAAAACTCCCGTAAATTCTAACTCCGAACTCTAACGCATAAATCCAACAAACCGTAAATATAAATATCTAAGGAAACACTGATTAAAGCGGCTGTGAGCGGTGGTATTTCCCCCGCCGCAGTCGGGGAAAATACCTTTGATCGGCAATTCCCCGAAACGCAACCGAAAAAACATATGCAAATCAAATATTTTAAACGGTGAAGCTTTATGGATCTGCGAAAAATCTCCGAAAAGAAAATCGCTGCGGACGCAGTAAAAATGACCCTTCTGAGCCTTGCCATGCAGACTGCGGGAATGCTCTTCAACTCCGCCCTTGCAGGCAGCGCGGGCACAGCCGCAGTCGGGCTGATGTCCCTTACCTTCTCGGTTTTCGGCTTCATAATGGTGCTGGCAAACGGAAATATCCTCCTGTCCACAAGCCGCTTTATCTCCGAGGAAAGAGGAGCGGGGCGGGAGGATCATTCACGTCTTATGCGCCGCTGTCTCGGCTTTTCCCTTACTCTCTCCTGCCTTTTCACGGTCCTTTCCATAGCCCTCTCGGACGTTATCGGGAAAAATATTCTTAAAAACGAAGCAATGACGGGGGCTGTCCGCCTTATTGCCCTGAGCCTCCCTTTCGCCTCTGCGGGGTCGTGTATCAAGGGATATTTTCACGGCATACGTCGGGTGGAAGTGCCAATGCGTGGCGATCTTATCGAGTTTGCCGCCAAGTGGACAGCCCTCTTTCTGGGACTGATAACGCTGGGCGGAAGCGATAATTTTTATATAGCCGTCGCAGGCGGTATCCTCTTTGGCGAGGTTGTCAGCTTTTTTTATTACGCCAATATCTACAGCGCCTGCAGCAGATGTATTTGCCGTAAAAACAAAGGGGAAATGCCCCTGCCCACCGATACCCTCCCGGGGTATCTCAAATGCTCCCTGCCCATACTTGCGGGAGGGTATGTGCAGAACCTGCTTTCCACCGCAAATGAACTGCTTGTGCCCGCCGCCCTGCTTGAATTTTCGGGAAACGCCTCCGCCGCACTCTCCGGCTACGGCTGCTTTGAAGCCATGATAATGCCCGCCATGTTTTTCCCCTCGGCAGTGCTGACCAGCCTTTCCGGGATAATCGTTCCCGAGGCTGCGCTTGCCAACCGCACTTCCGATAAAACCGTCCGCACGGAGCGGCTGCGCAGCCTTACAAAAAGCGCCTTTGAAAAATGCTTCTCCTATTCCTTTTTCATTGCACTGCTTTTTTTCACGGCAGGCAGACAGTTGGGGCAGCTTCTTTGTCCCTCCGACCCCACCGTGGGCAACTCCCTTGTAATACTTGCTCCCGTCATTCCCTTTATCTATCTGGAAATTATTTTAGAGGGACTGCTTAAGGGCATGGGGCGGCAGAATTTTTCCACCGTCACCTCTCTTTGGGAATACGCCGTCCGCATTGCCTGCGTAATTATTTTTGTGGGCAGGATAGGCTTTCCCGGGGTTCTCATCAGCTATTATGCCAGCAATATTTTAAGCAATCTCGCACGGATCTATGCCGTCTGCAAGGAGGCAAGCCTTACCTTTGACCCCTTTGAATTTGTGATAACTCCGCTGCTTAGGGGCACTGTCTGCTGCATCTGCGGACTTGCCGCCGCAAAGCTCACTCATGCCGATATTTCGGGAGATCTTCCCTATCTTGCAGTAGTGATACTTACCTCGGTAACGGCGTTTGCTTTGATGTTTTCCGACATTTTTAAAAAGAAAAAATTCGGCGTTCAACCCAATTAATGCGTAAAGCTTTCCCTCGTCAGTTCGATACTCATAAAGAAATTCAAGCCACTAAGCAATTATTGATAACTGCTTTGCGGCTTATTTGATTACTCGCATAAATCAGAATTTATCGCATTATAACCTTTCAATCATATCAGTAACACTAAATGTTTCTGCTTCTCCTGATTGTAGCTTTATAACAAACTCATCAAAGCTATCTGCAAGTTTAGGAGCAACTTTAATTACATTTTGATAATTAAAGGGAAGCATATGCATTTCGCCCTTATAATATGAAATATCGTCCTCACCGCTTAATAGTGAATGCGAGCATTGATATACAGGGAAATCAGAATCGTTTATGTCAAAACAAATACTATCACCATCAAATGTAGAAGAAAATGTAAATAAACCTAACGGCAATAGGTTAGCACCGGGAACAGAGTCAGTGTTTTCATCAACTATTCTATCTATTCCATAAAAAACAAAATCTCCATACTCTACATCATCAGCAGGAAAAGACTTTGAATAAGCCGCAATAAACATTGCTGGCAATCTTCCAGAAGATAATTCTTGTAATTTTTCAATATCCCTATCAGTTGGGGTTTCAAAAGCAATGTCCTCTAAAGATTTAAGAAATGATAATAATTGATTATCCATATATACCTCCAAGCGAGTATTATAAATTTTGATTTATCTTAGTAATAATTATACATCAAAGCCGTTACATTGTCAACAGAAAAAATGCCATAACACTTTTGACTTAAGATCATAAGCAAAATACCCGAGAAATAATATATGAAAAATCTCACGAATTTCAAATTGAAAAATAAAATTTACTGTGATATAATGAATACAGAGATTAAGCTTAAACTCAAAAAATAAAAAAGGAAGTGTTCATTACGGAAAAATATTACAATATTAACGAAGTCGCAATGATGACGGGGCTTACCACACGCACAGTGCGCAATTACCTAAAGCAGGGACTTGTCAGTGCCGAAAAGCTTGGCGGCGTATGGAAATTTTCCCCGGAAAATTTCGCCGAAATGCTGAGCGTTCCCGCCGTGAAGCAAAGCGTTAAGGCAAGAAATAATTCCGTTATTTTCGACTTTATCGCCAATGACAGGAAAAGGGAAAACAAAATCTGCTTATGTTTCGACCTTTATGTTGACGAGAGCGAGGCGGAGGAAATTTCCGGATTTTTCTGCGACAGAATAAACGCCTGCGGGACGGACGATATCTGCTTTAATTTTGAAAAAAACGGCAGGAATGCCCTGACAGAGGCAAGAAGCAAGAGGCAAGAGGCAAGAGGCAAGAAATTACATCTTGGACATTTTTACGATACAAAAAAA
>CAZGAZ010000032.1:0-19353 GCA_964523835.1 uncultured Ruminococcus sp. | reverse complement strand
GTCGGAGCAATGCCCTGACAGAGGCAAGAAGCAAGAGGCAAGAGGCAAGAAATTACATCTTGGACATTTTTACGATACAAAAAAATTGCTCCGATTAGCGTCGGAGCAATGCCCTGACAGAGGCAAGAAGCAAGAGGCAAGAGGCAAGAAATTATATCTTGCGCATTTTTATGATACAAAAAAAATTGCTCCGATTAGCGTCGGAGCAATGCCTTTATAGGAAAGGCTAAATAAAACAAGGAAGAAAACGAGACGTTCTGCTGTCTGCATCAGCAAAACAGGATATATCAAAATTCCATGTGGAATCTGATGTCATTATATTGTGAAAACTCGGGGGAATTATTCGGGAAGCCCGAATTCAAAGCCTGCCGCCCTCATAGAGTCAATAGCGTCGGGCAGTATGGCGCAGTTGGTCTCGGAAACGCTGTGGAGCAGATATACAGCTCCCTCGTGAGCCGCCCCGGTCACACGTTTCAGGCTCTCGCTCTTTTCGGGCTGGGCATTCACGTCCCAGTCGCAGTAAGCAAAGCTCCAGAGCAGAGTGGTGTATCCGCAGCCGTTCACAACAGACAGCGCCTTTTCGGAATACTCTCCGCAGGGTGGGCGGAAGTATTTCATCTCATAGCCGTAAGTTTCCTTGACATAGTCATGCAGGCTCATTATCTCTTCCCGCATTTCCTCCTCGGAAAGCTTGGGCAGTGAGGCATGGCGCATACCGTGGTTGCCTATAATGTGCCCCTCGTCGATCATACGCCTGACCAGATCGCCGCACCTTTCGGCGTAATCGCCCGTCAGGAAAAATACCGCCTTGACGTTCTTTTCCTTTAAGGTGTCCAGTATTTTTTCGGTATAACCGTTTTCATACCCTTGGTCAAAGGTAAGGATAATATTCGGGCTGTCGGTCCTGGCATAGGCATTGTACGCCGAAAATTCCGAATTGAAGTCCAGCGCACCGATAGGGCAGTTTTTGTCGTCCACCTGCCTGCCCTGGCCGTAGCCGTGCAGGGTATTGTCAAGAGCATTTGCAGCGTAATCGTTGTTCCTGAAGCTGTTTACGCAGAAAATGCCCAAGGCAATGAGCGCCGCCGCAAATAACCTTGCAGCCGGGGGAAAGTTTTTCGTCATACTTTTGAGCTCCTTTACTTAGGTCTTGTACTTCAAAATACATTGAAACTTAGGGGATTCCCTATAATTTTCAAAATTTTGAGCTCCTTTACTTAAGTCTTGCACATCAAAAATACGATGAAACTTAGGGGAATCCCGCAACTTTCAAGTCTGCCGCCTCCTTTGCAAAATTAATATATCTATATAAACGCATTCTAAAAATTGCGACAGATATATTATCCGCAAAGTCCGGGCGGTTAATCCATTGCCCTTACAAGTATATTATAGCACATTTTCAGAAAAATACCACTACAAAACGGTTACAATTCGGTATAAATTTTTCGGAAATTTGTAACCTGTAAATTTCCGGAAATTTACGCACCCAGATAATTCTTAACAAGCGTACGCAGCAGCTCGTCCCGGTCAATGTGGCGCACAAGGCTGCGGGCATTGTTGTATGTAGTTATATAGGTAGGGTCCTCGGAAAGAATGTACCCCACGATCTGATTGATGGGATTGTAGCCCTTTTCACGCAGAGCGTCGTATATGAGGGTCAGATTCTTTTTAAGCTCCGCCTCTCTGTCCTCATAAACAGAGAATGTCATGGTCTGTTCGTTGTTCACAGTTTACGCCCCTTTCAGGTGACATTTTTAATGCCGGAAATTTCTTATCACTTCTATTATAACCTATTTTTTCGGAAATTACAAGTGTTTTTATAAAAATTTCACAAAAGAAATATTTGGGATTTCATTTTTTTCGTGCACAAAGGCTGATGCAAAAGGGCAGGGTTGTCGGAATTTCCCGATTTACAGGGATTTTCGGGGTCATTTTGCATTGTCCTCCCTTTAAGCCGCTTTATGAATTTTTGGGAAATTTTTCCTTAATATTCTTTTCGGCAATATCCTCGCCGCTTTATAATTTTATGTCAAAGGGTCGGATTTTATGCCGTATAAGAGATTTTCAGCGTAAAAATATCCGGGAAAATCCTTCCCTTTGACGTTCCGCATTATTTGTAAAGTTTTTATGAAGCTATTGACAGGGAAAAATATGTATGTTATAATCAAATTGATATGTAACACGTGTTACATAACGTGAATAATTTTGGAAAAAATTGTCCGTTTGCAAAAAAGAAAGGCTGATGATACAATGCCCCCAAGGGTGCAGATAACCCGTGAAATGATAGTTGACGCAGGGCTGGAGATAGTAAGGGCGGAGGGTCATGAGGCGCTTAATCTGCGAAAGATTGCAGGAAGTTTAGGCTGCTCCACCCGTCCTATGACCTACTGGTTCGAGAATGCGGAGGAGCTGAAAAGGGCGGTATATGCAAAGGCCGACGAGCTGCACACGGGATATATCATGAATATTGACCCGGAAAAAGGGGTAATGCTCAGCATTGGGTTGAACTATATCCGTTTCGGGGCGAATGAACCGGGGCTGTTCCGCTTTCTGTTCCAGTCGGGGCTGGCAAAGGGGGGCAGTATGGCGGAGATCATCGAGGCGGAGGAAATGTCACCAATACTTGCAGCTATGGGGAATGCTATGGGTGCAAGCCCCGATGAAACCAAGCGGATATTCCTTATCATAGCGCTTTTTGCTCATGGGTACGCAAGCCTTATTGCGGGCAGCAGCATGGAATTTGACGAAAAGGTCATTGCGGAACATCTGGAGCGTGCGTACAGAGGCGCTGTGCTGGCTGTGCGGGAGGAAACGGGCGGTGAGTGAAATATCAGAACGGGTATGTATCTTACCCCGAAAACCTGCAACTTACCGAAATACGGTTGACTTTGCGTGTTCTTTTGTGTTAGGATTATCACAGAGAACGGAGGTAAGTTTGAAGGCTGCAGGGAATCCCCTGAGCTTCGGCGTATCTTTGGTGTGAAAGTCCGATTAACGGAGTGGAAGCTTGAAAGTTAGCGGTAAACCCCTGAGCTTCGGCGTATCTTTGGGGTGAAAGTCCGATTAACGGAGTGGAAGCTTGAAAGTTAGCGGTAAACCCCTGAGCTTCGGCGTACCTTGGGTGTGAAAGTCTGATTAACGGAGTGGAAAAATATGAACGCAGTAAACAAAGTAATTTTACACGATCTGGATACAGAGTATCATGAGAAGCTTCGTGGGAAATGCGACAGTATAATTCATGCAGACGGGAAATACGCTCCCTGTCAGGGCTGTTTCGGCTGCTGGACGAAGCACCCTGCGGAATGCTATATGAAAGACAGTCTGAAGCAGGCTGCCCGTGTGATAGGACAGGCGGACGAATTTGTCATTATCACGGAAAATCTGTACGGCGCTTACAGCCCTGCGGTCAAAAATGTTCTTGACAGGAGCATTGGCATTTCAACGCCGCTGAGTACCTATCGGGGAAAGCAGATGCACCATACTCTGCGCTACGGAAAGCACGGTTTATTAAAGGTGATAGTGTACGGCGATATTACGGACGCCGAAAAGGAAACCTTTACATATATAGCCGAAAGAAATGCGATAAATAACGGGTTTGAAAAGTCCGAGATTATTTTTAAGGAAGATTTTTCCGGATTGGAGGACCTGGTATGAAAACGGTATTTATAAATTGCAGTCCGAAAAAAAGGTTTTGCGCTTCCGCTTATTTTCTGTGGCTCGAGAGGCTGTTTGTGAGGGGCGAAAAGGTGACGGAGAAGCTGCGGAACAAAAGCGATCACAAACGGATCTTGCAGGAACTGACGAATGCGGACAGGGTCGTATTTTGTCTGCCGCTGTATGTGGACAGTGTGCCGTCCCATGTACTGCCCTTTCTGAAAGAAATGGAAGCCTTCTGCAAGGAAAACGGGATTCGGTTAGCCGTTTACAGCATTTCAAACAACGGCTTTATTGAGGGAAATCAAAGTGAACCGCTGTTATTGGTTCTTCGGAATTTTTGCGAAAGAAGCGGTCTGGAATGGGGCGGAGGAATAGGCATAGGCGGCGGCGTTATGCTGAATGTTACACGGATCGTATTCATGGTGCAGGTCGGGATATTATTGCTGAATATTATTCTCGGCGGTGTCCGGGAGGGGAATTTCCTGCCTGCCGACGCAATTCAAAATTTTGCCGAAAGTGCACTTACACTTTTGTTCTTTAATCTGGGCGTATTTTTCTACACAATAAAAATGGGCGGAGCAATTAACAAAGGGCAATTCTTCGGCAAAAAATATACCCGTATATTGATACCGTCATTTGTGTTTATTATTTTTGCCGACATTTTTTACGTCATTGTTTCGGTCTTTCAGGGCGGGCTTTTTAAAGGCTGGCTTTCCAGAAAACAGCCGGATTGATACGAGGAGGAAAAGGTCCGGAAATTAGCGGTAAATCCCTAAGCTTCAGAGCATCTTTGGTGCAACAACAAATCAGAGGAGAGGAAAGTTTGAAACATAGAGGGAATAACCCCTAAGTTTCAAAGTATCTTTGGTGCGAACAACAAATCAGCGGGAGGTAAAAAAATGAAAAAATTATATGAAAAAAGCGAAATGTGGTTTGCGGTAATATGGATAATTGTATATGTTGTATCTCTCAGCATGGCGGACGATTATTCGGAAGCCCTGGGATTTCAGAAAATAATTACCGCTCCTTTATGCGTGATTTTAACGCTGGTTATTTTCGTCTGGATAAGAAAGAATGACCTGTCGGAAAAATACGGACTGGTAAGTTTTAAGGGAAATCCGAAGAATTACTTATACTTTCTGCCTCTTCTTTTGATTATGTCCGTAAATCTTTGGAACGGCGTTACATTGAAATTTACCGCTGTGGAAAGTGCGCTGTGTGTTTTGAGTATGATCGGTGTAGGCTTTCTTGAAGAGGTCATTTTCCGCGGGTTCCTTTTCAAGGCAATGTGCAAAACCAATGTAAAGCGGGCGGTAATAGTTTCAAGCGTTACATTCGGTCTCGGTCATATTGTGAATTTGCTGAACGGCGCAGATTTTGTGCCTACTCTTTTGCAAATTTGCTATGCAGTTGCGCTCGGTTTTCTTTTTACAATTATTTTTTACAAGGGAAAAAGCCTCCTGCCTTGTATCGTTACACACAGTGTTGTCAATTCGCTGAGCACTTTCGGCATAGAAGGTTCGCAGACTTATCAGACGGTAATTGCCGCTGTATTATGCGTTATTTCCGTCGCATACACGTTATGGATATTGAGGGCAGAGAAAAATAAATAAGAGAAGCCGGCGGCGGCAGCGGTCGGTATAATTTCCCGGAGAATTTTTTTGTGAAATTCTCCGGGTCTTATTTTGGGAAAATTTTCCGAGGGCTGTTGACTTTACGGGAAAAATACGGTATAATAAATTTATCGGAAGCCGATAACATATCAAAGGGGTGCAGGCATGAAAAAAATCATAAGATACATAATTTTGGCGGCGCTTGTTATCACGGGGATAATTTTCTACAGCAGCTATGCTTTTCTTGACTATGAATATGATCTTATTCTGCGCCCTGTGAAGCTGAATGCAGAGCAGATCATTAATGAAAACGGATATGAGGCAAACATAAGGTACGGTCATCAGGTAACAAGACTGAAAAAGCTTAAAACAGTAATGCTGAATGTTGAATACAATGACGACCTCAGTGGTTTAAGAAAACTGACAAGCCTTGAAAATTTAAGTTTATATTCACTCCGCAACATGGAAAAATGCGACCTGGATTCTCTGCCGCAAATGCCGAATGTAAAAGAATTTTCGCTGAATTCCTTTTGGAAAAAGGATATGGACTGTTCTGCCTTGAGCAGATTGGAAAATGCGGAATCTATCTCGTCATACAACAGCAATATATGGAATTGGGATTTTGTGAAAGACCTGCACGGGCTGAAGAAAATATATATTGTTATGCTGTACGAATACAACGAATTCAAATGGGACGGGCTTGCCCGTGCAACGGCTTTGGAGGAATTTGAGGCAAGCGGTATCTTTTACGACAGGAGCTTGTTTGAAAGCCTGGAACAGGTGCAGACACTGAAAAAAGTCAGCATAAGCTTTACCGCAGTCGGCAGCTTTGAGGATGAGGAATACATTGAAAAGTGGACAGAAAGAATGGAAAGCAGAGGCGTTGAGACAGAGGTGAAAAAATATATAATAAACGAGAAAAAATCTTCTCCTTCATATTAAAAAAATCCCTTGCAGTCCCGGGATGAAGCCTTGGCTGCAAGGGATAAACAATATAATTTCAAATCATCACCGGCTGGAGCTGCCTGCCCTCCAGAGCCGCACCGGCAGCGTCGCAAAGCTGCTTGAAATCCGCAACCATTGAGGCGGGTTTATTGACATAGTCATCCTGCTTTAAGGGGCAGAAATAGATATTTTTTGTATTCAAAAGCGTGCCGATATTTTTTGCAGAGCCTGACAGGGCGTCGTTGGTGGCTGCCGCTATCAGCACGGGACGGCCGCCCCGCAGGTGGGATTTTACCGCCATGGTGACGGGGGTATCGGTTATCCCGCCCGCCAGCTTTGCAAGGGTATTTCCCGTGCAGGGAGCGACTATCAGCAGGTCAAGCATTTTTTTAGGACCTATAGGCTCTGCCAGCGGGATAGTGTTTATGACTCCCCTGCCGCAGATGTTTTCGGCGGTCATGATATTTTCCTCGGCAGTGCCGAATCGGGTGTCAAGGCCAGCCGCATGGTAGGACATTATGGGCAGCAGCTCTGCGCCCATGGATCTAAGCTTTATCATCTGCTCAAAAACCTTTGCGAATGTGCAGAATGAGCCGCACATGGCTATACCTATTTTCACCCCCGAAAACGGGGTCTTGTTTTCGGACATTTGTGCCTCCCTCCTTTCACTGTAATGGGTAAGCGCTTTTCGGGGTAATTATATTCGTTCCGATACTGCAAATGAATGCAGCACTTTTATTTAAGTAAAATTTTTTAAGGGACTTCGGGAAACATTTTAAAAATTCCCCGACGCCCGTTCGTTAAGTATATTTTCAATGGTTTCGCCGATGATCTTGCCGGAGCTTACGGGGGCTGTTTTTCCCGGCAGGGAAAGCGCCCAGATAGCACGCAGTCCAAGCCTGCCCGCAGCTTCAAAGTCCATACCGCCGGGCTTTGAGGCAAGGTCGATTATAAGGGGATCGGCACGGCAGTTTTTAAGGTGCTCCTCATCAAGAACAAGACTCGGAACGGTGTTGAAGATAAGCTCCGCATTTTTCAGCGCCTCCGAATCCTTCAGTTCCTGCATATGCACGATTTTGCAGCCGTAGATCTTCGCCCAGGCAAGGTCGGAATATTTGCGGGCGCACATGGTAATATCTGCGCCGAAGCCCGACAGCACACGTATAAGCGCTTTGGCTATCCTCCCCATTCCCAGAATAAGTATCCGCTGCCCCATTATCACACGGGGCTGTTCTTCAAGGGCTATCTGCACCGCACCCTCGGCGGTTGCCTCAGCGTTGAGCACCGAAAGCTCCTCACGCAGAAAATAATCGGTAACAGAGAATCCCTTTCTGGCAAAAAGCTCCCTGACTTTATCGGTAACACGTCCGCCGAAAACAGTGCCGCCATCCTTTACGCAGCCTGTGAGGGTCTCGAGACCTATCGTCCCGCTGTAAAAGGGAGCGCAAAGGGTAACGCCGTCGTCGGAAACGGGCATGGGCAATATAAGTATATCCGCCCTTTCGGGGATGTTCATCACATCGGCAGCAATTATTTTTTCGCAGTTACCGCAGGACAGTGCGCTTCGGTCAAAGCCTGCCGCATAGACCTTCCGTTTCTCGGAAAGCTCGGCTGCCAATGCGGCAAAACGCATATCTCCCCCTGCGACCAGTACGGTACCCGGTAATATATCGGACATTTCGCATATTCCTTTCTGTAGGTAAAAATGAGGCGGGCTTTTCCGCACCCTTTAATATGATATGCACACCGCTTCATTTTGTCA
Source organism: uncultured Ruminococcus sp. (assembly GCA_964523835.1). Classification (GTDB taxonomy): domain Bacteria; phylum Bacillota; class Clostridia; order Oscillospirales; family Ruminococcaceae; genus Huintestinicola. The sequence goes on along the minus strand of CAZGAZ010000032.1, from coordinate 11,376 downwards.
CCTGTTTCACCGCTGCGACCGTCCCCGGCATTCGAGGGAATTATCGGAATAACAGGTTAAAATTAAATCCGGAATAAATATTGACAGCGGGCAGAATTTATGATATAATTTTAAAAATCCGAAAAAGCAAGTTTCGGAAAGCCATGGAAAATACGGTTTAAGGAAGTTTATAAATGGAAAATTTTGACATGATAAAAAAGCTTGTGGGCAGCAGCGTTACCGAGGATGACCTTAAATTTACCGACTGCTTTGTGCGCCCGCAGCTGGGGCTGTTTATCCCCGCAGCAGGACCTTGCGGATATGCGCAGAAGAAAAATCACACTCACCCGTCCTATATGGCCGTGATATTTTTTGATGAAAAAACGGGCGGTCAATACCGTTATCCCGCACAGATAACCTCTCCCGATATTCCTCATAACGACAGCACGGGGCGGCATTATTACTGCATTCTGACAGATAAGGATTATTTTGAAAAGCGGTATAAAATGTATTCGGAAGCCGTCCCTGTATACAAGGAACACTCCTTTGAAATATGCAGCGATATTTTAAAATCACTTAATCTTTTTGCCTTTGAATACAGCAAGCATATGGCAAATTCCGATGTGACCCTTGACGCACAGGCCGAAATAATCACCCACTGGATAATACGCAGCATTTTCGGAGAAGCCCTTGATATGCGGGCGGTTTCCGACGACTATTCCGTTGCAAGGGCGCAGCATTTTATGGAACGGCATTTTTCGGAAAATATTACCGTGGCGCAGCTGGCGGGACTGGGATATATTTCCCCCTCCTGCTTTGCCCGCAGATTCAAGAGGGAGACGGGGATAACTCCCATAGAATATCTTACCCAGATCAGGATAAACCGTGCAAAGCTTCTTCTTAAAAGGAAAGAGCTTTCTATGACTGAGATCGCCTACAGGTGCGGCTTCGGCAGCAGCGCATATTTTTCCTCACGGTTTCAGGATATGCTGGGGATATCTCCCACGGAATACAGGGATAAATACATAGATTAACATTATTGTGAAAAAAATGTGCAGGATTGCGAAAGCGCAGGATCATTCGGAGTGCTATAATTTTATTACGGGACTGCCGCATGGGTCGGCATTTCCGTTATACATTATCACGAAAGGATGATCATTATGACTTCAGCGGAAATTTTCAGATTAATAAATGAAAATCCCGCATTTTACCTTGCAACTGCCGAGGGCGACCAGCCGAGAGTACGGGGAATGCTTTTATTCAGGGCGGACGAGAGAGGGATAATTTTTCACACTGCTTCTACCAAGGATGTATTTGCCCAGATAAAGGCAAATCCCAAGGCGGAAATGTGCTTCTCTGCGGGCGGCGTTCAGATAAGGGTAACGGGTGTATTGGAACAAATTCACGACGAGGGACTTCGGGAGGAAATTTTTGCCCACCCTTCACGGAAGTTTTTGCAGGCGTGGAAAGACAGCGGCATTGACGGCACCTTGCAGATATTTGCAATGAAAAACTGCACTGCCGTTACCTGGACTATGGAGACGAATTTTGAGCCTAAAACGCCTGTCCGTCTGTGCTGACCTCATGTATGCAAAAAAGCCCATTCTCTGCAAATGCAGGCAGCCTTATTCCCATAACTTACAGCTTGAAATTTCCCAGAATACGTGTTATAATATAATTAATCCCAAAGAAAAAAGCGCTTAAAAAGGGAAATAAATAAAGGAGGCTATCAATATGTGCGGTTTTAATTTCTGCAATCTTTCCGATCTTATTGAAATGCTCAAAAACTGCTTCGGATGCTTCGGCTGCAACAAGTAATCCTGTTGCGTGTTACATAGTTTATTGTAACCTATGAACCTTTCACCGCCGCACTTTTCCTTTACGGAGAAGTGCGGCGGACTTTTTACCGAAGGCAAGAGATCAAGAGACCGGATGCAGGATTTTTTCCTGCTTTTTATAGGGCAAAAATTTCCTTGAATTTTTTGGTAAGCTTGATAAACCCCGAATATACCGGTATTTTCAAACTAATATAAAAAAGCGGTTGACTTTATTGAAATAATTTGCTATAATAGGTATATATGATTTTCTTGTAAGAGAATTTTAATGTGTGAGGGATATATTATGAATAAAAAATTAACAAAAATAGCCATTGCTCTGGCGGCAGCGGTTACTTTTTCCGCAAGCGCTGTTACTGCGGGGGCAGTAGATTCACCGTGGGCTAAACCTACAGAGAAAAATACGGCTGCGGACGCTTCTCAGGCAAGCATTGTTTCCGAGGAATCGGGGGTACGTCTTTCCCGTAAAAGCGTGGCAATGACCGAGGGGGAAAAGGTCTCCGTAAAGCTTACGGGAGCTGAGGGGACGGTCAGGTGGACGGTTTCCGACAAGAATGTTTTTACTTATTCAAAGGGAGTTATCACTGCCAAGGGGGCGGGAAAGGGCACGCTGACTGCCGAGTACGGCGGAAAAAAGTACAAGTGCACTGTTACCGTAAACAAAAAGACAGATGGCTTCGGTGCGGATGTGTACAGCCTTAAGCTGAAAAAGGGCGGCACAGGCACTGTGAAGATCAGCACCGGAGGCAAGCAGGTCACGGTAATGAGCGACAATGCCAATGTCTGCAGCATTAAATGCTCCTCTGTTATCAACGGCTCCTTTGACCTTACGGTGACTGCCAAGGCAAAGGGCAGCTGCAATATTGTGGTTTATGATGTGAATAACAAAAAGGACAAATTTACCGTTAAGCTGACTGTTTCCGGGCAGGCAGACGCCGATAGTCAGGCAGGCACTTCATCGGGGACTGTCGGCGTTCAGACGGGCGCAAAAGCGCAGCAGGAAGCAGAGGCGGCCGTTTCCGATACTTCGGATTTTCTTGACGAGGTAATAAAGCTGTGCAACGAGGAAAGAGAATCAGCAGGACTTGCGCCTTTGGAAAAAAGCGATTCGCTGACAGATTCTGCGGCAGTGCGTGCGGGAGAGCTGCCAAGCAAATTCTCACACACCCGTCCCGACGGCAGCAGCTGTTTCACTGTCATCACCGAAAAGGGCAAGACCCGTGGAGAAAACATAGCTGCGGGCTATGAAAACCCCGGGCAAGTGGTTGAGGGCTGGATGAATTCCCCCGGGCACAGGGCAAATATCCTCGACCCCGATTTTACCCAAATAGGCGTTGGCTATAACGAAAGCGGCAATTACTGGGTACAGCTTTTCCTGGGTTAAAAGCAGGAATTTTAAGAAGCAAGAGGCAGGATTTCCGGCTGACCGCAAACCGCCGATGACCGGCTGACTTATACGTCAGAGGATATCCATTGCCGTGATACATAATTATATATCGAACATTAATCTTTGACCGCCCTTGGAGGGAATTTACAAATGTTTAAGATCGGAAGTATGTCCAAAAAAGAAAAGAAAAGTCTTATATGGCTGTCGCTGTGGCTTATTGCGGGGATCGCTATGATAATAATGGGTATCTCTGCGGTGCTGAACCGTGACAGGGCTATATCTGCGGTATCGAATGCGCTGGGAATATGCGCTCTTATAACGGGGCTTATTACGCTGGCAGTGCGCATTGCGGCAACACGGCTGAAGGGTGCGGGCGGCTTTGACCTTGACTGGCTCATATGGCTGACTGTGGCGTTTCTGCTCTTTAACACAAGTCTGCTTTCAAAGCTTGGAAAGCTTGCATTTGTTATCGGCGGGATAGCTATGCTTCTGGAGGGAGTGCGGTCGTTCTTTGCGGCTATGAAAGCACGTGCGGAAAATGAATGGTATATCCCACGGATAGTTTTTTCGGTGATTTTCACAGTTCTGGGGATAGGGATAATCATAAATGCGCAGACGATCTTTGAAAGCATGATAGTGCTGGCGATCGGCATATATTTTATTGTTCACGGCACAGGGATACTTTACGACTGGCTGGGCAGGGTAAGATATTTCCGGAATTTCAGGGGGCTTGAATCCTGAGGGTTACAGGGAAAAACCTCATGTTTCAATGTATTTTGATATGCAAAGTTAAGTATGGGAGCCCGGAGGATTGAACGTTATAGGAAACATGTATTTTGGGTGTACAAACTCAGGTAAAGGCGCTCGTAGGATTGAACGTTATAAGAAATCCCTTATGTTTCAATGTATTTTGGGTGTACAAAACTAAGTAAAGGAGCTCAAAAATATGATAACGAGTTTTATGAAATATGCAAGATTTGCGGGATACATTTTCGATCTGGACGGCACACTGGTGGACTCAAACGGCGTCTGGGAAAAGATAGACAGAAAGGTCCTGGAGAAAAATCACGTAAGGGCGACCGACAGCGAAATAAGAGCGGCGGCGGCCATGACTTATGAGGAATGTCTGGAATTTTTTCATTCAAAGGGAATAAAATGCACTCTGGAGGAGCTTAAAGAGGAATTCGACAGCATGGCGGAAAGGGAATACCGATACAATATTTTCCTGAAAAACGGCGTTCGGGAATTCCTTACGGGGCTGAAAAATGCGGGCAAAAAGATATCAATAGCCACTGCTTCGCCGAAGCGGCTTTACGAGCCTGTGCTGCGGCACAACTGCGTTTACGGAATGTTTGACGCAATAGTGACCACGGATGAGGCGGGGGCTTCAAAGGATCATCCCGACGTTTATCTGCTGGCTGCGGAGCGGATGGGGGTATCTCCCCAAAGCTGCGTGGTTTTCGAGGATGTGCTGAGGGGCATTGTAAGCGCCCATAATGCGGGAATGTACACTGTGGCGGTCTACGATAAATATTCGGCGGCGGATGTGGTCACAATGCGGAATATTGCGGATGAATTCGTTATGGAACTGAGTTCCTTTAACGGCTGACAACGGGGGGCGTTTCCCGAAACTTACAAACATATTTTCCATTGCCTTGAAAAGGAGTTTACTTATGAAAAAGTCAAAAAGAATTATTTCACCGGCGATAGCAACGGCGGCGGCGTTAACGGCGTTTTCCTGCATGCCGCAGGCGGCGGTGAATACCTTTGCCCATGCGGATAACACCGTTTACACCGCAGGGGGCTTTTCCAAAAGGGAAATAGCCCTGATGAACAAAATCAAAGAGCTTATTAAAAATTACGACGAAAGCACGGTGGATGTTGAGGATTACAACCTTAGCTGCGACGATCTCTGGCTGCTTTACAATGCGGTCATTTACAACGAGCCGTCCTTATATCAGGCGCACCCGGGGAGCATTTACGTAAACTACGATACAGAGGAGCATGTGAATAACTTTACGATAAATTTCCGCTATAACGAACGGCGCAAAGCCTCTATGCAGACGGAGATAGACGAGTATGTCGACGAGCTTATGGCGGGGGTAAGGGACGAATGGACGGATGCGGAAAAGGTTCTGTACGTTCACGACTACATTGCCGCACGGTGCGATTACTACAGCGGAAAAAGCACCCTCAAGGGCAGGAATATATATGAATCGTTTGTCAAGGGCAGCTCTGTATGCGTGGGCTATGCTATGGGCTTTCAGTACATAATGGATCTTATGGAGATCCCCTGTATGTGCGTTACAAGCGAAACGCACATATGGAATATGGTAAAGGTGGGTGATAACTGGTATCATGTGGACGTTACCTGGGACGACCCCGAAAAGATCACGGAAAATCTCATATTTCACGAAATGCTGCTTGTCAGCGAATATGCTCTGGACAATTACAGCGAGCCTCACGAGCCCTGGGATTACGGCATGGAGGCGGACTCCAACAAATACGATAAATTTTTCTGGCAGGATTCCGCATCCAATATGCTCTACTCGGGCAATTACTGGTATTACACCGATATGGACGGACTTCGCCGCTACAGCTTCAAAACAGGGAAAGAGGAGCTTTTGTATGAGTTTGACAAGGAAGATGTCTGGGATGCGGATTCGGGAAATTACTGGAGCATAAGCTTCGGACAGGTCTGCGAAACGGGCGGGAAGATCTATTTCAACACCTCCGAAAAAATAAAATGCTACGACCCGAAAACGGGAAAGGTTTCCACCGCCTGCTCCCCTAAGCTTCAGAAGGGGCAGCAGATATTCGATATTTCCCTTGAGGACGGCAGGCTGCTTATTTACGCAGGCTCGGGAATAGACAACACGGCGGAAAAGACCTTTGCCTTTGACATAGGCAAATAGTCCCGTGAGCCCGCCTTTGGAGCAGGATAGGGAGAGCAGAGGGCATGAAAAATTTTTGCCGCTGTTTTCGGTATCGTCGATAAAAAGCAGGATATCGATATTAATGTGACATTCCGTACAGAAACAAAAATATAATTTGAGAGTAGGTTTAAATAATATGGACAAACGATTTGCGGTGCTTATTGACGCAGACAATGTTTCGGGAAAATACGTAAAACCCATTCTGGATGAGCTTTCCAACGAGGGCACTATCACCTATAAGCGGATATACGGCGACTGGACCCGTCCCGCTCTTGCCTCCTGGAAAAGCGTGCTGCTCAATTACAGCATTACACCCATTCAGCAGTACAGCTACACCACGGGCAAAAACGCCACCGACTCCGCCATGATAATTGACGCTATGGACATTCTCTATTCGGGAAATGTGGACGGCTTCTGCCTTGTTTCCAGCGACAGCGATTTTACACGGCTTGCCGCCCGTCTGAGAGAATCGGGAATGTACATTATCGGCATGGGTGAAAAGAAAACGCCCAATCCCTTTATTTCCGCCTGCAACAGGTTTGTATATCTGGAGATACTTGAAAAGGGCGATAATGCTGACAATACCGACTATGCCGAGCCCCAGGAAAAGGAGCGGACGGAAAGGCATGACGGTGCGGAGCTTAAAACAATAAAGGCGGCCATTTCCACTATTATTGACGAGGTCTCAGACGACAACGGCTGGGCGTCTCTCAGTGAAGTGGGAAATATCCTGCTGAAGCGTTACCCGTCCTTTGACGTGCGCAATTTCGGCTGTCAGAAGCTGACTCCTTTTATAAAATCCCTGGGACTTTTTGAAATTTACTCCATACCCTCGGAAAAGGGAAATGTAAAGGTCATGTATGTAAGAAAAAGATAAAAAATTATGAGGTGATGTTATGAATTACACTATCCGATCGGGAAATTTTACGGCTGTGATAAACAGTCTCGGGGCAGAGCTTTGCTCTTTAAAGGACGAAAAGGGCTGCGAATATATCTGGACGGCGGAGGACGTCTGGAAGCGCCATGCGCCCCTGCTTTTCCCCTTTGTCTGCAACACGGATTCAAAAAAATATACCGTGAACGGCAGCGAATATGCCCTTTCCAATCACGGCTTTGCCCGTGACAGCGAATTTGCGGAGGCGGAAAAGGGAGAGGATCACGTTACCCTTAAAATTGCCTCCACTCCCGGAACCAAGAAAAAATATCCCTTTGATTTTGAGCTTTCGGCAAGCTACAGGATAGCCGCAAACAAGCTGACTGTAAGCCTTAACGTCAAAAATACGGGAGAGACTGTTATGCCCTTTTTTATCGGCGGACACCCGGGCTTCCTCTGCCCATTTACGAACGATGAGGGCGGCAAATTCGAGGATTACGACGTTGTTTACGAAAAGGCGGAAACGGTAGTCCAAAAGCTGCCGCAGGGGGATAATGCAGTTATCGAAAACGGGAATACCGTGCCTGTTACAAGGGAGCTTTTCAAAAATGATGTGTTTTTAAAGGATAAGCCGAGTTCTTCATGGGTGGCGTTGGTGAACCGCAAAAACGGACGTTCGGTAAAGGTCTCCTACGATAATTCGGGGTGTATCGCCGTGTGGTCGCCCTATGACGAGAGAGCAAATTTCGTCTGCCTTGAGCCCTGGGCGGCGGCTCCGGTTTACTGCTGCGATACGGAGGAGCTCACCGAAATGCCCCATGCCAAGCGGATAAAGCCCGGTGAAAGCTTTGAGTTCGGGTTTGAGATCGAGATAAACTAAATTAAAGCTCCCGTTTTTCCAATGCGAAAAACGGGAGCTATTTTTAAAGCCGTGACTTAAAATCTTCATATCCGAATTTTTTATGCAAATGCGCCCGGCCCTTTTCGTCTATACGGTAAATGGCGGGCAGCCCTATTCCGTTAAAGGTGTTGTTTTTGCACATGGTGTAGATAGCCATATCGGTGAGCACCAGTCTGTCTCCCTCGCAAAGGGGCTCCGCAAAGGAATATTCTCCGATAATATCCCCCGCAAGGCAGGTGGGTGCGCCGATAATATAAGTATACGGCTTTTCGCCCGGCTGCCCGGCTTTACCGGACGTGCCGCTCCCGATAATTTCCGGACGGTAGGGCATTTCCGTAACGTCGGGCATATGGCAGGCAGCCGATGCGTCGATTATGGCGTGGTTATTTCCGCCCGCTCCAACAGAGTTCCGCACCTCGAGAACCTCCGTAATAAGAAAGCCCGCCCCCAGTGCGCAAGCCTCTCCCGGCTCTAAGTAGACCTGTACGTCATATTTTTCACGAATGCGGTCGATCACTCTGCAAAGGCAGTCAAGGTCGTAGCCCTCACGGGTGATATGGTGGCCGCCTCCCATGTTGAGCCATTTCATATTTTTGAGATAACATCCGAAACGCTTTTCAAAATGAGGGATAGTCCGCTCCAGCGCTCCGCTGTCCTGCTCGCAGAGGGTGTGAAAATGCAGACCGTCCACGCCCTCCATTACCTCGTCATTAAGTTCCTTTTCATGCGCTCCCAGCCGTGAGCGGGGTGTACAGGGGTTGTAAATTTCCGTTTCGATCTCGGAATATTCGGGGTTGACCCTCATTCCCACGCTTATTTCCCTGCCCGATTTTCTCGCCTTTTCCACCTGGGGGAAAAAACGCTCCTTCTGCCTCGGGCTGTTAAAAATAATATGTCCGCAAATCTGAGTAATTTCATCAAATTCATCGGGGCGGTAGGCGGGAGAATAAATGTGGACTTCCCTGCCCGGCATTTCCTCATATCCCAGCTTTGCCTCGTAAAGTCCGCTGGCGGCAGTCCCCGCAAGAAACTCACTCATCATCGGGTAAAGGCTGTACATTGAAAAAGCTTTCTGCGCAAGCAGTATCTTACAGCCCGTTTTATCGGAAACACTTTTCAGTATCTCCATATTCCGCCTTATAAGCCGCTCGTCCACCGCATAGCATGGGGTGGAGAACTCCGATATATCAAAATCAAGCATTTCGGTTATCCTTTTCGGAAATATTTTTTCGGTAGATACGGCTGTCCTCACCAAGAAGGTCGATACGGTTTTCCATATATGAAAAGCCGTATTTTTCGTACAGTCCGATATGGTCTGTACAGAGATATATTTGCGGTATTCCATTTTCTGCGGCAATTTCCTCACAGCGGCGGATAAGCTTGCCCACATTCCTGTGTCCCCGATATTCGGAAAATGTGTAAACACAGCCTATCCAAGGATACAGCGAATTATCATCAATGCAGTCCCGTTCTGCAAACGTCAGAAAGGAAACTAAACTGTCCCCCTCGGTGAGAAGCAGCAGCGTACCCTCACCTACGTTATCGTGAAAGGTATTTTCCTCAATAAGATTTGCTAAAAATGCTGCCGCTCGCCAGTCGCTTTTTTTGATCTCGGCAAGCCAGTGAGCGGGTTTATCCGATTTAAAATAATCAATAATTTCCATATATTGTTCCTTATAGACAGACTACTTGTCGACTATCTCAATATTTTTAAGCTGCCCCTCCAGATTGGCTTTTACACCCTGCCTGAACTCGGTGCGCAGCTTTTCCTGCTCTGCCTTTTCCGCCTCCGTAAGCCCCTCGGGGGACTTTGACTTACGGTACAGTTCATTTATACGGCTGATTTTTTCTTCGGTCATTTTTTCCTCTCCGTTAATTAGACTTTCACACCAAAGGTACACTGAAACTTAGGGGTTTACCGCTGACTTTCAAGCTTTGTCACCGTCGCCCTTTTTCTCATCCTTATCATCCGATTTTGCCGCCTCACGCTTTTTAGCGTCCTCCTCACGGGCTTTTCTTACCTCGCTGACAGTTCCCGTGTGGGCGGTGGTCTCAAGATCCTCGGGCAGCTCGGAAACAAAACCGTCTATTTTGTCAAAGAATATCTTTGAAGTGAAATCAATGCCGCAGGGGCGTATCTCTCTTGAAGCAAGGCCGTAAATATTTCCCGAAATATCCGCCAGAGTTACGGAACGCATTATTCTTTGATGAGCGTTTGTATTTCCCTGCTTGTTAAGCTCCTCCGCCTGCTCCACAAAGTCTCTCAAAGATGAGCTGAAAGGAATGGACAGATTATCCTCGGGAAGCGAGCCTGCCATTTTAAGGATCTCTGCGCCTTTGTCATTAAGCGCAAGGATCCTGCCGAACACAGGGGGCACACGCAAGTCCTCGCCCCGTGAACCTATAAGGCAGCTGCAAAGTATTCTCTTTATTCTTGCCATGGTGTAGGCCTTGGTCTTTATCTTATCCAGCAGATCGTCCAGAGAAACCGCCACACGGGAAGCCTGGAATATCCTGTTAAGCAGCCCCTGATCCATATCGGGCAGATTTGCCATTTCCGGAGGCGTCATGGTGCGCAGCTTGAAAAGGATCACCCTCTCCAGATTCTCAAACCAGCAAAGGTTGTCCTTATCGTCAAAGTCGTTTACTGCGTCAAGGGTCTCCCCCGGCACATAGGGAGAAAAGTCCTCGCCGTCGTCAATAAGTCTGCGGATATATTCGCCGCTGGCTATATTTCCCGAGGGCTTGCCGCTGTCATGCTCCGCACCCTCACGCTTTACGGTAAAGGGAGAAATTTTATCCAGCTTCAAAAGCTTTAACGATTTAAGATATTCAACCGCCAGAATATTGTTGGGGCTGTTCAGAATATCTCCTACCAAAGGCCCGTAATTAAGGCTTACCAGCTGCTGCACAGCCTGAGGATAGCTCATTCCCTGAGAAATAAGGGGCTTCAGATTTTCCTGAGTGGACACTGCCATAACAGCGTCGGCGCACTTTTGCAGCTCCTCTATACTGCCGCTCTCGCTCCCAAAGGAAACGCCGTCCACGCACCGCAGCGACCCCAGCATCATAATGCCGCTCCTTGCGAAAAATTCCGCACTGGAAAGGCTGTACTGTACTGGCATTTCAATAACAAGATCGGCGCCGTTTTTAACGGCTATCTCCGCTCTCTTGAACTTGTCAATGAGCGCAGGCTCGCCCCTCTGAACGAAGTTTCCGCTCATAATAGCCACAATGTGAGTAGCCCCTGTCTGCTTGCGGGTCTCCTCGATCTGGTGGATATGACCGTTGTGGAATGGATTGTATTCACAGATAATTCCGTATGTTTTCATAATTTATAAACATTCCTTTCTTTTTCGGGCATTTTTTCTTAACATTTTCTGCCTGTTTTTGTAATCACACAGCAATATGTTATTATTATACCATATATTCGCAGGATTTGCAAGTATAATTTGTAAATTTAT
>CAZGAZ010000031.1:0-35253 GCA_964523835.1 uncultured Ruminococcus sp. | reverse complement strand
CTTATTTTACATTGGTGTTAAATATAAGTTTTACACTATCGGTAAGTCCTTTACCTGTAGAAAACGTGATACAGCGTAATCATCATTAACAAATATAAAAAAATCCCCTCTTATAAAACCAAGAGGTTGGCCTGGGGGTATGGGGGGTCGAGGGAAAGAGAGTATAGGCAAGCAGAGCTTGCCGAGGGAAAACCGCACAGGGGGGAGAGGGGGGCGGCCTACCGTCCCCAGCAAGCCCTGAGCGCCCCCTCTCCCCCCTGGGAGGTTGTCCCTTTGGATGTCACTTACAGTTGCCAGACAAGTCAAGCATTTCGCAAACAAAGTCACATTTCATTTTAGGCAAGTCACAATTGCCTGTTGTTTTCGGCATAGTAGAAGAAACGTCAACAGTTTCACGGCACAGTAGGGAAACAAAGCCCCACGGCGTTTGAGTGAAAAATCAACATTGACTGCGGAGGCGGATTATGAAAAAATTATTGATCTTAAACGGATCCCATTCGGAAATTCCTTTGATACAGGCGGGAAAAAAGCTGGGATATTATGTGATAACAAGCGGAAACAGACCCGAGCTTATCGGTCACAAATATTCCGACGAATATGTAAACTGTGACTTTTCCGACCCGGAGCTTGTTTTAAACACTTTCAAGGACAACAGACCGGACGCTGTCTGCTCCTGCGCCAACGATTTCGGCGCTTTAACGGCGGCTTTCCTGTCGGAAGCCTTAGGTCTGCCGGGACACGACACCTACGAAAATGCCCTGACGATACACCATAAAAACAGATTCAAGGCTTTTGCGGAGGCGAATAATGTGCCCACGCCCCGTGCGAGGTCGTATGACAGCGTGGACGCCGCTCTGAGGGACGCCGGCGCTCTGAAATATCCGGTAATGGTGAAGCCCGTTGACCTGACGGGCGGAAAGGGCGTTACCAAGGTTACGGAGGAGAGCGGCTTTGCCGGGGCTGTGAAAAAGGCCTTTGATATGTCCCGTAAAAAAATCATTGTTACGGAGGAATTTGCGGAGGGCACGCAGCACAGCTTCAGCACCTTTCTGATAAACAAAAAGGTCGCCGCTTTTTTCAGCGATAACGAATACTCCGATTACAACCCCTTTCTGGTTTCCACCTCGGGGGGGCCTGCGGATGATGCGGACAAAACACGGGATATTCTGATTTCGGAAGCGGAAAAGATCGCTTCGGTCCTGGGCTTGTGCGACGGGGTTTTTCATTATCAGTACATTTTGTCGGAGGACAAAAAGCCCCACATTCTGGAGATTACAAGGCGGTGCTCGGGGGATATGTACCCTGTCCCCGTGGAACACGCTCTGGGACTGCCCTGGGCGGAATGGATAGTCCGTGCGGAGTGCGGAATGGATATGAGCGGTTTTGCCGTGAACAATTTCTCCCAGTCGGGTTTCGGCGGCAGGCACTGCGTTATGGCGGAAAATGAGGGCGTTGTAAAGAACATGTTCATTGCCGACGAGCTCAAAGGCAATATTTACGATAAGTTTTTCTGGGGCGGTGCGGGCAGCGTTATTTCCAACCGCTTTACCGATAAAATAGGCATTCTTTTCTTTGAATTTGCAACAAGAGAGGAAATGCTGGATAAATGCAGCCGTATCAAATCACTGGTTAAAATTGAATTTGAATGATCGGGGCGGAAAACGGGCTTGACTTTTTGGGTAAAATGCGGTATAATTAAGACAGTAAGGGAAGGTGAGACAGATGTCCGAAAATATTGACGAGAGAATACGCAGGGAATGTCTTGAAGTTCTCAAACACCTGAGACCTGTGGACAACATTTTTATGCGTGAGCTTTTCAGGGACAACAAGGAGCTTACCCAGTTTGTTTTGCGGACTATCACGGGAATACCGGACCTTGTAATAACGGAAGAGCATTCACAGTATGATCTGCACAGGCTTCTGGGTGCAAGGTCGATATGCCTTGACGTTTTCGGAACGGACAGCGAGGGACGGCGGTATGATCTGGAAATTCAGCGGGATGTGAACGGCGCTGACCCGTACCGTGCAAGGTATCATTCTTCTTCCATTGATGTGGAACTGCTGGACGCAGGGGCGGATTTTACCGAGCTGCCGATTTCCTATGTTATTTTTATTACGGAAACGGACGTTTTCGGCAAGGGCAAGCTTATCTACCCCATCGACAGAATAAATACGGCAACAGGCGAGCATTTTAACGACGGTGAACACATCATTTATCTGAACAGTTCCTATGCCGACAGCGAGGATACCTCGGACCTGGCAAAGCTGGCGCATGATTTCCTGTGTTCGGACGCCGATGAGATGTATTTGCCTATTATGGCCGAAAATACCCGCTATTTCAAAACAGCTGCGAAAGGAGTGGATCATATGAATAAGTACATGAAGGAATTGACTGATATTTTAAGGCAAGAGGCCAGACAGGAGGGCAGGCAGGAGGGCAGACAAGAGGGCAGACAGGAGGGTCGGCATGAAGCTCTGATCGAGACAGCAAAAAATCTTTTGGCAGAAGGAGTAAGCAAGCTTGACGTGATAGCACGGGCAACGGGTCTGCCCCCGGAAGAAGTCCAAGCGCTTGCCGAGAAATGCAAGCCTGCCGCAACATAATATAATAACAAAACAGCTGCTGCGGTGTTTTGCCGAGGCAGCTGTTATCTGTCAATACCGATTAGCCTGATAAGCAAAATTTGTGTGTATGTGTATACACATATTCCTGTCGGTCAGCCGACAGTTAATTCCCGTCAATGCTTTTTTCCAGCAGCTGATTTACATACTCGTTAAAGGACAGCTCCATTTCGGCAGCCCTCTTTGACACTCTCATATGCAGCGAGGGCGGCACAAGCAGCTGAACACGCTTGCTCTTGCTCTCTCCCTGCCTCCTCGGGGCAACCGGGTGCGGCCGCACAGACGTTTCCGTTTGCTCACGAGCCGACACATTATCTGCCGCAGCGCTCTCCGCCGCAGCACTCTTCTCCCCTGCCGTCTGCCGAACAGACCTTGCGGACTGTGCAGCCTGTGCAGCCTTTGCCTCCTGCGCCTCCTGCTGTTCACGGACGGGAGCTTTTTCCTTTTTCGTCTGACGGCTCTTTTTATCCGCAGACCTTCCGGAGCTGCTCTCTTCTTTTTCGGGTAACTCCTGCCGTGGGGCACTTATGAACTGCATTGCGGGATTGCCTCTGTCAATAAAGCTTTTCTTTGCCATGTCTGCCTCCTTCAAGCCGTGAATAACTTCCGGCTTTCCTTTCTTTTTATGTGTATGTGTATATGTGTATACACATATTTTTACGTTTTTTAAGCAACTGCCGTGTTCCCAAAAAACAAACTCAACGCTTGACAAACGTTTCAAAATCGTGTATAATATAGGTATCAACCGCAATTACGGAAAGAGGGTGAAAATATGTCAAGCGAACTGGAAATAAAATCACAGCTCATCAATGATTATCAGCGTCTCAGGCGTATCCGCAAAACCGCCGAAAAAGAGGGGGCAGTGGAAACCGTAAAAATGATTGACGAAGAGATCGCATTCATCAAATTAAAATTACAGCCGCTGGAGCTTCCGGATATCTGATACCTAAAGGCGTAAAGCTTATTTCAAGGCTTTACGCCTTTTTTCGTCCATTCTCCGCCCCCGGGAAAACACCGTCCCGTCCGAAAAAGTCTTACGCTTCTTGCTTCTTGCCTCTGACCTCTTGCCTCCGGCAGGTCAATTCCTTTAAAAAAGCCCGGTAATCCGCCGTCACATTGGACTTTGGCGCATAGGCAAAAATATCCTGCTGCAAAAGCTGCGCCTCACGAATGCTCACAGCCTCACGGATCTTTGTCTTGAAAACCTTAGTGTCCAGCCCCGCCGCCGTGCGCTCCATAAGGGTCACAATGTCACGGCTGAGCACCGCCCTCGGACTGTATCTTGTCAGCAAGATCCCCTCCATATAAAGCCCGGGATTGCAGTATTTTTTCACCGCCCCCACGGTCTCCCCCAGCTGCTCTATGCCCTGCAGGCTGTAAACGTCCGCCTGCGCAGGGATTATCGCCGAATCGCAGGCGGTCAGCGCATTCACCGTAAGAATGCCCAGCGCCGGGGGCGTGTCCACAATAATATAATCGTACTCCCCCGCCAGCCCCTCCAGCGCCTCACGCAACCGGTATTCCTTGCCCGTGTCGCTTATGGAAACGTCCGCCCCGGAAAGCAGCCTGCTCGAGGGGATAATATCCCCCAAAGGCGCATGAACAACGCACTCCCCCGCCGTGCGTTCCCCCGTGAGCATATCAAGGGAATTGCCGCCCTCCGTTTCCGCCCCGTATGTAAAGCTGAGATTTCCCTGTGGGTCAAGGTCGATCGCCAGAACACGCTTTTTCTCCGCAAGCTCCTCTGCGGACGCTTTTCCTTTTCCCCTGCCGATACCCTTGCTGTCCTTGCCGTCCCTGTTGTCTTTCCCGTCTTTGACGGACTTTTTCCCAAGAACCTTTTTCGGGGCACTCCCCCCGTAAACGTCCATAGCCAGTCCCCCCGCCAGCGCCGCCGCCGTGGTGGTCTTTCCCACGCCGCCCTTTTGATTTATCACCGCATAAATGTGCATATTTTTAAAATTTCACTCCTACTAGAGGCTAGAGGTAAGAAGCAAGAAGCAGGAAACAGGAAATGTGTGTATACACATAAAACCTGTTTTCCCTTCCGCAAATTGCTTGATACAGCCTCGTTAGTTGATTTTATATAAAATTTCACCTTACATTATCCTACGCACTGCGCAGAAAACACCGCAAAATTCTTCATTTATGTGTATACACACAAATCATATGTGTATACACATACACATAAAAGCCTCGCCGCAAATGTACATTTTCAGAATACGCTCCTATGGGAGACAGCAAGCAAAAGCATGTGTATACACATACACACAGTCCTGACGTCTGCAAGCCGCTTGACATAGCCCTTTTGTTGACCTGTCGGTATCGGGCGATATGCCGTTTTTCGCTTGATGTGTGTATGTGTATACACATACACACAATACGCAAAGCACTCACTATAAATAATTATACCACATTTTTTCGGGTATGTCAAGTAATATATTAAAAAAATCCTTAATGAGCTGCATAAAACAAGGTCATTTGCCGCACGATATGTGTATGTGTATACACACAAATCACCGCAAATTATATGTGTATACACATACAGAATTATTCATTACAAGCAATCACACTGCAATTTTCCCGGTATATCAAAAAAATATTTTATAATCCCCTCAAAATTCGTTCGTTTTATTCAGAATAATTTCAGAAAATCCTCGGGGCTCACGGCTTTCACGGTACTTTCGGAAAAATCCTTAACATTCCGTGTAACAATAAAGTCCGCCCCGCAGGCCGCCGCACACCCGGACTGCAAACAATCCTCAAAATCCCTGAAATTATCCTTTTTCAGACAGGACATTATCTTATCCCTGTCGATCTCAACAATGCCGAAAATATTGCACATTTCAAGCAGCATTTCCCTGCATTCCCGGGAAGAGTAACCTTTGCTCAAAATATAAAACGCATTTGTTACGGAATGAGCGGCTAAAAAACCGTCAACCCCTCCGCTTAAACATATATCTATAATTTTATAGGCGTTTGCATAGTGCGGCACACGTTTCGCCAGATAATCAATTATAACATTCGTATCTATCAATATTTTCATATGCCGTACCTTTCATCCCGATACTCCCGAAGCAACTCTTTTTCGTCCCCGACCGGCACACTTCGTATCATCCGATTAAGTTTTTCAAACGACTGCCGCTTGCTTTGCAGTTCATCATCATTTTCACTCACCCGAACGCCCGAAAAGCTCACAATAAATTTCACCAGATTATCCACCTGTTCATCGGTCATGGAGCTTATCAGACCGATGGCATATTCTCTCGAACTCATAGCAGCACCTCCGACAGATTTTCTACACTTATTATACCACAGACCGGGCGGAAATGTCAAGATAAATATTCCGGGACAGCGCAACTCAGACCCAAACCGCACCTTTCCGCAGCCGAACATGATTTTCCGGTACCCGGGCAGCGATAAAACGGTAGCGCACTTTCGAGAAAATGGTACTTTACCCTTCCCGGGAGAGCTTACTGCCAAAGGATTTCACGGCAAAATTTTCCACGGTATATATTTGTAGAATCCTGTATGATTTTCACGGCTTTAAAAGCCGTGAAAAAATTATCCGGTAAAAGAAAAAACGTGATAATTTAAATTATCGGGCTTATATTTCGAGAAATTGGTACCTAACATCCGAAAATCCCTGTAATTCGGCATTTTTACGGTTTTTAAAATGCGTTATCCCGACGGAACGGGCTTTATTTTTCCCGAAAAATGAACTATGAACAGAAGTTTTCTTTATCGGATAATTGGACAAAACACCTTTTTCCCCGAATACTTCATTTCGAGTTTTTGGTACCTTATCCCGATAAAGCCCTTTGTTTCGGGCTTTTTTCTTTTCACGGACTTGAAATTTTCCCGGGGTTGGCATTCGGGAAAACGTCTGTTCACGTTCGGAACAGCTTTTTTCTTTACAGGAGCAAATCTGCAAGCGTGTCCGATATGCCTGGAATGGCTGAATATTGGCTGTGTGCGGTTGTTTTTTTCCGTATCAAACGGGTTTCGGCTGTTTTTAAATGCGCTTTTTCGGAAAATTTCCCGTGAATGTTTCCGCACACGGCGGATTTTTCCGAAGAGGACGGATTTTATTTCCGCCTCAATTTTTTGTAATATACTTTTATTCGAGAAATTGGTACTTAAAGTGAGGTTAAATGCTCAAAAAACGCTTGTTTTCGACATTTTTCGTTTTGCTTCGAGAAATTGGTACTTTGGAAACTTTTTTCAGTTGTAAATGTGAAGGAAACGCCTTTTGTACAGCGGTTTTAAATGGAAAGAGTGATTTGCCCGGGGACGGTAAAGGGTGATCTTCGGCTGTCGGTCGGAATGTGCTTTTTCTTTTAAGGGATTATTTTGTGTGTATACACATAAAATAAACGATTTGAGGGTTTCGTAAATGTATGTGTATACATATATTTATAGTGTTTTGGGTATTGTATGTGTGTATACACATAATTTTGTAAATATGTTAAATTTAGTGCGTATGTGTATACACACAATCTTATGAATATATGCGGTTCAATAGTGTATGTGTATACACATATAATATGGTGCCGAAATTATGCCCGTTATTCTGCGGCAGTGTGTGTATACACACATTCGTCTTATTCACAGGTCAAAAAATTGCATATTCAAATAATTTTATTATATCGAAGCCCTCGGACGGCTCTATATCGTATCCCTTATCAATGCACCCGTCAATGTCCGATAAAAAATCCTTTGCGGCAGAATATTCAGCGAAAACTCCGTCAGAGTTAAGCAGCCCGGTATACTTTTGCAGCGGTTCGGGAACGTTTATATACAAGTCGTCGTGTATTGCCGAGAAAAAGCCGTCGTGATATATTACATCATAGCCCAAAAAGTGACAATCCGCCGAAAATAAATTATCCGAATCAAAATCATCGGGTGTCCGAACAAACAAAATCCTCACATTTTCGCCGCAGTCTTTAAGCGCTTTTGCGTATTTCATAACGGCTTCGGCGTTGTCACACAAATATGTCTCTGTCTCGGCAGAGGTTTTGTCCAGGTATTCGTCCATAAACTCAAATATATCATTTTTTGCCGTACCGATTTTGGTTTGCGGACTGTATGTGTTTGAAATATATGTTGTCGGCCACGAACGGTATCTGAAAATTCCCCGATATTTGCAGTTTTTTTCAATTTGCAGCACGGAGTTCTGAACAACAAAGCCTTGCATTTTTTCATCTCCCGGGTTAGTTTTAAGGGTACTGCGTATGTGTATACACATAAAAATCGGTTTGGGTATTATATAAATGTATGTGTATACACACACTCAAAATCGGTTAAACCGCTGCTTGAATATATATGTATACACATAATTATATAAATATGTGCCATTTAGTATATGTATGTGTATACACACAATATTATTGCGCTGTAAAATATGTGTATACACATGCTTTTAGCCGGCGCAGCACATCAGCAAGTATGTGTATACACATATTCTTGCCTCTTGCTTCTTACCTCTTGCCTCTGATAGCCCATTTCACAAAATACTTAAACATTGACGACAGCTGTATAAAGAAATATTTCCGGCTTTTCATATATGCACGCTCCCACAGGTGAATGACCGAAAACTGCGGTGTGTAGACCGTCCGCCCGTATTTCTGCGCCATACGTGTCAGATCGGCGTCCTCGCTGTAAAGGAAATACCGCTCGTCAAAGCCGCCCACGGCACGGAAAACCTCTGTGCGAACGGCGATAAAGCAGCCCGAACAGAAGCCCACGTCCGTGACCTCGGTCACGTTCCTGTCGGCGAATGTATATTCTTTCCGCCATTTTCGGAAAACGCCGCCGAACCTTTCCAGCCGTCCGCCCAGCATATAGCGGAGTGTGGGCGTTTTCTTGGGGGTAAACTGTTCGCTGCCGTCCTCATAGAGGAACTTCGGCACAGCCATAGCAATATCGGGATTTTCCGAGAGGAATCCGCACATATCCGTGACAATATCGCTTGTGAGCTTGATGTCGGGGTTCACGATAAAATGGTACTCTGAGCTTAATTCGCCCAGCACCAGGTTATGCCCTGCGCCGAAGCCCTTGTTTTCCTTGCTGCGGATGAGCCTCACCCCGGGGAACCTTTCCGCCACAAGCTCGGGCGTGCCGTCGGTGCTGTTGTTGTCGACGATATAAACCGTCATTTCCGTGCCCTTTGTGTGCTCGAATATCGAGGTCAGGGCGGCGGCGATATTGTCTTTATTGTTGTAGGTGACTATGCACAGGGTTGCTGTCATTGTTTTGTACACTCCATTACAGTTATTTTGGGTTTGTGTGTATGTGTATACATATACTTTGAGATTTGTGTGTATACACACACTGTCAATATTCCGCACGGGGAAATTACCCGTTGACTTCATAATCACAGGATTTTTGCCGTTTTTTACCGAAATATTAAACGGGTTATATGTATGTGTATACACATAATAATAAGCTTTTGTGTGTATACACATACATATACATTTTCGGCTTTACTGCAAGCCCTTTAAATTAAAAATGCAATATGATTCGGGATTTAACGGCACATCACTTCACTTTTTCCGCCCCCGTAAGCGACTTCGCCCTTACGGGCGGCAGTGATGAAAATGTGCAACTAAAGTTGCACTGACGTTCGTCACACGTTTCTATACTGCTGCAACTTTAGTTGCAATGACGCACCGATTTTTACTTTTTGGCGATTGTGAGATACCTTGCCTTGCGTGACTTCGACTTGTAGGTTAAGCGAATCGGGCGGCGCACTTTGGGGTGCTCTTGAAGTGCGTTTCTTTGCGGCGGCTGTAAGAGGGGGCTTGTTTTGCAAAAACACATTGCCCCCAGACCCCCGCTGGGGCTGTTTTGCAAAAACATATTGCCCTCTGACCCCGCCAAAGGGTCGGAGACCCTTTGGAAACCCGCTTGAAGTGAGTGCTCTTGATGTATGTGTATACACATACACATACACACAATTCTAGCCTCTGGCCCTCTTACCTCTAGCCTCTATATAGCGAACTCAATCCCCACAAAGCTTCGCCCCTCCTTGACCTCGCAGTAAGAGGACACAAGCCCCTTTTGCTGCCATTCGTCCAGCAGCTTTTTAATGACCTCTCTGTCACGTATAAAATCTTTGGAAAGCGCAGGTTTTTCCATACCGCTGTCCCGATAAATGGTCTCATACAGCACACGCCGCTGCTTCATACTGCCGTTTTTATACCCCATTATCCGCATTAAAAGGTAGTCCTGAAACGCAATGACCTTCTCCGTTGCATTGGAGTTCACCAGTCCGATATATTCCATCGGAATGCTGATAAGCGTTTTCTTCGCCCGATTATAAGTCAGTAAGGACGGCTCGCTCGTCACCTGAATGCTCTTTGTCACCTTGCCCTTTTCGCTCGTAATAGTCCCCAGCCTGAATGACAGCATACTGTCCTCAATTACCGCACTCTGAATGCGGTCGGTCTTGTCCTTAAGCACCCCCGCATCAATAAGCGGCTGTTTATCCTTTATCAGATGAGCGTTCACCTCGGCAGTCAGATCAATAAAGACCCGTATGCTCCGCAGCTTGTTAAGGCTTCGTTCCACCGCCTGAATCTGCCCCGACGAGGGATTTGTCCGTGCATACCCCGTCATCACCCCGAAAATTTCCGTCAGCGTCACCGTCTTGCGCCCCTCCAGATAAAGGGTCGAAATGGCGTTGTAAATGCGCCTGTCATACGCCGTTATCTTGTACCGCCCGTTCTTGTTGAGAATGGTCAGATCCGCCGAATCGTCATAGGAAAAGGAGCACAGCGAATAAACCGCCGACTGCTCGCCCTGCCTCTGCCGCACCGTCACTTCCGTGGTCAAAAATTTTAACTGCCCGTCCACCTCCGTGCCGTAAAGCTCGTTCATCACATGGTTCCGCACCAGCGCATTATTTATGGGACTGTTCTGCTGAATAAAGCTTTTCAGCTTTGTTGTCAGCTGAATAATTTTCACACCGGGGACAGGGGACTTTGTCACCTCGCCCGGGCTGCTATCCTCACGCCAGACGGAGTATTGCTCTTTTTTCTCGCTCATTTTTATCACACCCGATCGGTCAAGTTTATTTTAACATATATGTGTATACACACATTCCGCACACTTTTTATTTGTATACACATAAATATTTATATCTCTTTCTTGTGCACTTGTCAATAGTTTTTTTTGATTTTTGGAAAAACAGGATATTTTTACCGTCTGAATATGTGTATACACATACACACATATTCACATATATTTTTTATGTGTATACATATATAAAATTCCAGCCTCTGGCCCTCTAACATCTAACCTCTATAAGCCCATCTTTTTTTGGTACATAACATTGATGTAGCGCACCATGTTGGCAAAGTCATAAAAGGCGTCGTCGGGGGTGTCGTAGAGGGAGTAAGCCCTTTGAAAAAGGGGCTCCAGAATATCCTCACGGTAAAGGATCTCGGGATTTTTCATACAGTCTGCCGTATGCAAAGGCGTGTCCTTGTGAAAGCTGTTGTATTTCCCTTCAACAAGGGTCACACGGGCAGGGAGAAAGTTTATAGCCAGCCTGACATGTTCGGGAGTGAGCAGGGAATACTCGTCAAACTGCCAGTATTCGGCAAATTTTTTTGTGCAAAAGTCATAAGTGCACAAATAGCAGTAGGTTTTGGCGAAGCCCTGAGCCAGGTTTTTCAGCTCGTCCTCAATATTAAAGACACGCCCCATTTCCTCATCGGTGTAGATGTAGGAAACGTTCAGATCCTGTTCGATGGTATTTTCCAGAATGTTGATAATGGTCTGACAGAGGATTTTGGAGCACTTTTCATAATATTGCCTTGCAGCGTTCCAGGAGAAGGAATGCCCGTCAATGCAGGCGGCGCAGACATTTTCGTGATTGCGCACATCAAGGTCGGGAACGGCGGAGATACGTTCTTTAAGCTCCTCGATAGCCATAGCCTCACGCACCTCGTCCACCTTGACGCTGCCGGTCATACGGAGAATGTGCACCCTGTGGAGATATTGCAGGAGCTTGCGGCGGCGGGCGGCGGTATTTTTTTGTTTGCCGTATTCGCCCGGCTCCAGCAGGTCGGTTTTCTGAACCTGATCTACGAGTTTTTTCAGTTGATCCATAGAATTAATGCCTCCGGTATATAGTTAAGATTATAGATAAAGGTAAATAAAAAGGGGGTAGAGATTTAGAGCTTTACAAGAGCATACACTTCACTTGGGTTTCCAAAGGGCAGAGCCCTTTGGAAACCCAAGTGAAGCGAGTGCTCCTGATTATGTGTGTATACACACATTGCCGCAAGTTTTATGTGTATACACATACACACAAATTCTTGCCTCTTGCTTCTACTTACTTGCCTCTGATTGCTTACAGCAATTGAACTTCGGGAAATAAGTAAACCTCACCGGTTCCCCGGGCACAGCCCCGCTGCGGTTCTTAAGTATGACCAGCTCCAGCTCACGAGGGTCCCTCGCCTTAGCAGCAGTAATGTCAAACCCATTCGACCCAACCCCCGCACACTGCAAACCCGCCAGAATATCCGCCCCGTACTCGATCGCCCCCGATTCCTTGAAAGCCTCCATAGAAACAGGCTGCGAGTAACTCATTCTGTTAAACGAGGACACCGCCAGCAGCGGAATATCATAGTCCCTCGAAAGCTGCTTCAATGCCGTAACACTCCTGTCCATAGCCTGCTTGTCCGACATCTTGCCGCCCCCCGACGAAAGTATCTGAATGTAGTCCACCATAACCAGCGGAGCAGCAGCCCCCCCACGAAAAGCATAAAACTTCCGCAGTTCCGCAGCAATGTCATCCACCGACATCCCCCCCTTGCCCTCATACAGGAAAAGATGCCCCGCATATTTTTCATACCGTGCAAAAGCGTTTTCCATAACAAGCCGCTTCATACGGTCAAACCCATAGTGCCTGCCGCCGTCCGAAACGTCCAGCGACGACAGCGCACAGGAATCCCCCAGATGATTTTCCCGTGAGTACAGAAAGCTCTCCCTGCTCACACTCTTTGCGATCAGCTCAAACCTGCTCTGTTCCAGCGAAAAGAACAGCACATCCCGCCCCGCCGCCGCCGCATTGTCCGCAATTTGCAGCAGCAAGGTCGTCTTGCCCACCGAAGACGCCGCCCCCAGCACATAAAGCCCCGGGTAAAGCCCCCCGTTGACCGCCCTGTCCAGCGCCGAAAACCCCGTCCCGCAAACAGGCGTCTGTGCAGCCTTTTCTATCTGCGCACGGAAAGCCGCCAGACACGCCCCTGCATTCACCGCCTCAAAATCCCGGGTCTCTTCCGTCATCATATCCTCGGCGATCGGAGCGCACTTTTCCTCCAAACGCTTCACCGCCTCGGCAAGCCCCGCCCTGTCCGCCAGCAGCCGTTCATTCGGGTCGTGATATTCACCTAAGCCCTCCCCGCCGTCAATGCAGCAGACCCCCGCAGCCGCAAGCGCCTCGGATAATTTCGCCGCCGCATTTTTCCCCGCCTCGTCATTGTCAAGAAACAGTATCAGGGGCGCAGCCGCACCGTGCTTTTCTATCTCCGAAACCAGCAGCCGCCAGTTTGCCGCACTTCCCGGCGACACCGCCTCGCCGCCGCATTCCATAACGGACAATGCGTCAAAGATCCCCTCGCACACAAACACAGGCTTCGCCGAATTTATCGCACTTTCCGGGTTCAGCGCACTTGCGCCGCCCGTACCCCGCAGTGCATTAACATTAAAAATCGCCGACCGTCCCCGTTTGCGGTACTTATCACCGCCCTTGGAATCGGGGGAAACATTTATATTGCGCACCTCATAGCTTTCCGCCGAAACAGGCAGCACAGCCGCCTGCCAGACCGCCCCGCCCCCGGGCGAAAACCCCGGGTCAAACCCCAGACGGAATTTTTTCACAAGCCCCTCGCCAATGCCCCGCTTTTTAAAATAGTCGGTCATATAGACATTTCCGTGACATTTTTCAATATATCCGTCCGCCCCGGGGGACAGGGGAGCGCTGCTTTCCGAACCGTTCCCCGAATTGTTTTGGGAAACGCCCCCGGAAATATTACGTGAAACATTTTCCGAACCGTTTCGGGAAACGCTTTCGGAAATATCGGAATTATCCTCCAAATCATTTCGGGCAACGCCTGCGGAAACAGTACTGCCCTTTTTGCCGTTCTTGCTTGCATTGCCTGCAATGTTTGCAATGCCGCCCTTGCTCCGCCCCTTTTTACCGTGCGCAGGCTCGTCCGCCGTAATACCGCTTACAGCAATACCGTAAATTTCCGCAGCCTTGCGGAGCTGCGAGGGAAAATCGTGAAGATCGAAAGCCGCCCCGATAAGGTCGAAAACGTCCCCCCGTATCTCGCCGCACTTGAAGCAGTAATACCGCCCGTCACCGGGATTTTTCACAATGCCGTCCCCGTCCTTCCCCGTGCCGTTGCCGCATAATGGACACACAAACCCCCGTTTTTTCGCCTTGGGCAGAAACGCCCCCGGGGACTGCGCCTTTATAAATTCCACCGCCTGTTCTCCGGTCATTTTCCGTTCACCTCTTCTCGGAGAAATTTTCCTCTTTATTCCATTCTACCACTTTTTTCTCCCTCTGTCAACCGTAAAACCGTGATATTTCAAGGCGCTGTCCATTAATACCGTTTGTTTTCCGAAAACCTTGTATGCTCTGCGCAGAAGCAAGAGGCAAAGAGGCAAGAAGCAAGAAAAAACCGAAATTGCAAAGTGAATTTTTCGAGCTTGTTTTATGCACAAATTACTATAAGCCCGCTTGCGGGAAAATTTTTGATCCATGTTGACAAATCCTATTAAATAGGGTATAATATAATTATAAGGAGGGGAAAATAATTGACAAGGCTGTTTGTAATGCTTCCCGAGTTTGAGAAGCAGTGGAAAAAATTAGGTCTGAGCGATGACGATCTGAAAAGACTTCAGGGGGAATTGCTGAAAGATCCCGAAGCGGGAGATGTTGTCAAAGGAACGGGCGGAATGAGAAAGCTCCGTTTTGCCTTTGAACACAGGGGAAAAAGCGGCAGTTCCCGTGTGGCATATGTGGATTTTGCATATTATGAAAAAATTTATCTTATAACCGCATATTCAAAAAATGAAAAGGACAATATGTCCGAAGCCGAACAAAACGAGATCAAGAAACTGATCAAAGCATTTGAAAAGGTTTTGAAAGGAGAATAGGTATGAGTGTATATGAAAGTATTATTCAGGGCTTGAACGAAGCGATAGAATTTGAAAAAGGCAATCTGAAAGCCCGTACAGAGCTTGTTTCCATAGCCCCCGTGCCGGATATGGAAAGCGGTCGGGTAAAGGAAATACGCAAGTCCCTTGACATGACGCAGTTTATGTTTGCGGCGGTCATGGGCGTTTCGGTCAAGACCGTCGAAGCGTGGGAGGCGGGAACGAACACGCCCTCCGGACCCGCAAGGCGTATGCTTTCGCTCCTGCAGTCCGACCCGGAGCTTCCGCAAAAATACAATCTGATATCACGCTGATATGTGGCTGTAAAAACCTCCGCAAATAATTAAGAATATCCCGACAAAGAAGTATTGCAATGCCGATTTGTCGGGAATTAAATTTTTTTGCAAAAAATGTTTTTTTGAGTTTTTACAGCCCGTTTTTCTTTTTGTGCATAGGGCATATATTGATCCGGCTGTTTCGTCACCCTTTCGATAATTTGCCTTTACCCCTATTATACACCATTTTTCCTGCAAATGCAAGAGCATTGAAAAATTTGCCTGCAAAATCTAACAAAATATTCCCCCTTGCCGAAGTGTGTCCGAAAAAAAAGCAAATTCGGAAAATGCCGAAAAATGTTTTGACAAATGCATTTATTTGTGATATAATAAATATAAAGTATAAAGGTTCACAGGTAACAAGACAACAAGACAACAAGACAACAAGGTCACAGACCCGTAAACCGACCCTGCGGAGTGACAATGTGATAATGCGGCAATGCGATAATGCGACAAAACAGCAATGCGATAAAAGAAATATATGCCGTATCAGCGGCAGGAAGAGAGTGTGGATATATGATACCCTTTAACGTACCGCCTCACATAGGCACAGAGGAGGAGAAGATAGGGGAGGCGATCGCTGCAGGCAAGATAAGCGGCGACGGCGCTTTTACCAAAAAATGCAACAGGCTGCTGGAGCAGCTGACGGGGGCTAAAAGAGTGCTGCTGACCACGTCATGCACTCATGCGCTGGAAATGGGGGCTATCCTTGCGGACATCAGACCGGGGGACGAGGTAATTATGCCCTCTTACACCTTCTGCTCCACGGCGGACGCTTTTGTTATGCGGGGGGCAAGGATAGTTTTCGTGGACATTCGTCCGGACACCATGAACATTGACGAGAAGCTTATTGAGGACGCTGTTACTCCCCGGACAAAGGCCATTGCTCCCGTGCACTACGGGGGGGTGGGCTGCGAAATGGACGTTATTATGGATATTGCGGAGAGGCACGGGCTGGCGGTCATTGAGGACGACGCACAGGGGCTTATGGCTTCTTACAGGGGGAAGGCTCTGGGCACTTTCGGAATGTTCGGGTGCATAAGCTTTCATGAGACGAAAAATTATTCCATGGGCGAGGGGGGTGCGCTGCTGATAAACGATGAAAAATTCCTGGAGCGTGCGGAGATAGTCCGTGAAAAGGGCACCGACCGCAGCAAGTATTACAGGGGCGAGATAGACAAGTACCGCTGGGTGGATTTCGGGTCCAGCTATCTGCCCAGCGAGCTGAATGCGGCTTACCTGTCCGCCCAGCTGGAGCAGGCGGAGAGGATAAACAGCGACAGGCTTGCAAGCCGTGAAAAATATTACGAAAGGCTGAAGCCTCTGGCTGACAGGGGAGTTATCGGGCTGCCGTTTGTGCCCGAGGGGTGTGTACATAATGCTCATATGTTCTATATCAAGACAAAGGATCAGGAGGAACGGGCAAGGCTGATCGAGCATTTGAAAAAGAACGGGATCAGTGCGGTGTTCCATTATGTTCCGCTGCACAGCGCTCCTGCGGGGCTGAAATACGGCCGTTTCCACGGTGAGGACAGGTTCACCACACGTGAAAGCGAAAGGCTGCTGCGGCTGCCCATGTATTACGGCTTGACGGAAAGCGATCTGGAGTATGTTTGCGATAAGGTAAAGGAATTTTACAGCGTTTAGAGGTTAGAGGTTAGAGGTTAGAGAATTGACAGACGGGAATTTGGTGAAAATGCACAAAATTTTCAGAAATTAAAATTATTTTGCGCAAAGCTATTGACAAATGCAAAAATCTGTGATATAATAAATTAAAGACTTCAAGCCTGCCCATAGTCCTCTTGCCTCTTGCTTCTTGCCTCTGAACGCCCATCCGGAACGATCGCCCAAGAACTCTCTCTAATAGGGGTTGTAAATCTAATGAAAACATTGTTGAGCTTTGTTATTCCTTGCTACAGAAGCGAGAAAACCATTGAAAAGGTAACAAAGGAAATTATCGAGACCGTTTCCCAAAGACACGGGTATGATTATGAAATAATCTGTGTGAACGATTCTTCGCCGGATAATGTTTACAGCGTGCTCAAAAGGCTGGCTGCGGATAACCCTAAGATAAAGCTGGTGGATTTTTCACGGAATATGGGAAAGCATTCGGCGGTGCTGGCGGGGCTTTATTTTGCACGGGGGGAATATATTGTCAATCTGGACGACGACGGTCAGTGCCCGGCATACGAGCTCTGGCGGCTGCTGGAGCCTGTGGAAAAGGGCGGGTATGATTTTTCAACGGCAAAATACAAGGTGAAAAAGCAGTCGGCGTTCAAGAATTTCGGCAGCAATGTTAATCTGTTTATGGCGTCGGTAATGCTGGAAAAGCCCAGGACTTTGCGGTTTGAGAATTTCTGCATTATGAAAAGGTACATTGCGGAAGAGATGATAAAGTATGACAAGCCTTACCCGTATCTTGAGGGGCTTATCTACAGAGTGACCCACAATATTGCGGAGGTGGAAATGGAGGAGCGTGGCAGGGCGGACGACAATGCCACGGGGTTCACGCTTGCAAAATCGCTTTCGCTGTGGTTCAACGGGTTCACGGCGTTTTCGGTGAAGCCACTGCGCATTTCCGCAGTGCTGGGGCTGGGCTTTGCCGCAGTGGGGGTAATTGCGGGGATCGCTATTGTTATAAAAAAGCTTATGAATCCCGAGACTATGATGGGCTGGACTTCCCTTATGGCGCTTCAGCTTTTTGTGGGCGGCGTGACGCTGATGATCCTGGGGCTTATCGGCGAATATGTGGGGCGTATTTACATTTGTCTCAACAATACCCCTCAGTATGTTATCCGTGAGACGGTGAACATTCCGGAAAAGGACGGCGGGGAGCGCCGGGAAGCTGCCGGTTAAGGGGAAATGCCGCCGCCGATTTTTGGATGGGGAAAACCTTACAGCAAGGAGTTTTCGGAATGAAAAAATTAAAGCCGTATATTCTGCTGCATTTTATACTTTTCATTTATTCCTTTAACGGGATTTTTTCCAAGACCGCTGCGGGAAAGCCTTTTTTGTCCTTTGAATTCTGTTTGTTTTACGGGCTTGTGATACTGGGGCTGGGGGTTTATGCTATTTTATGGCAGCAGGTGCTCAAAGCTGTTCCCCTGAACGTTGCCTATGCCAACAAGGCGGTGACGCTTATATGGGGAATGATCTGGGGGGCGCTTATTTTCGGGGAAACGCTCACGGCACGGAATATTATCGGGGCTGCTGTTGTTCTGGTTGGGGTGCTGCTGATGGTGACGGGAGGGGGAGAAAAAAATGAATGAGCTGGCTTTATATTCGCTGATAATGGTGGCGGGGGTGTTCGTTTCCTCGGTCTCCCAGATAATGCTGAAAAAAAGTGCGGGGAAAAAGTACGGCTCGAAGCTGAGGGAATATCTTAATCCTTTGGTGATAACGGCTTACGGGCTTTTTTTCGGGTGCACTTTCGTTTCGCTGTATGCGCTTAAGGTTGTGCCGCTGTCTATGTCCCCTGTGCTGGAGGCGAGCGGGTATATTTTTGTTGCGGTGCTCAGCTTCTTTTTCTGCGGCGAACGGCTGACTAAAAGGCAGATCGTGGGTATGATCGTTATTATTGCGGGGGTGGCGGTGTACGCTATGTAGAGGCTAGAGGTTAGAGGTAAGAGGCTAGAGGCTGGCCAGAGAATGTGTATGTGTATACACATATAATTATCTAGTCTCTAACCTCTAACCTCTAACCTCTAGCCTCTGCATAAGTCCCCGCCGATTTTTATTATGTGCGGTTTATATTACAGGTGAATTTGCAGGAGGGATAGCCGCTGCACCCTATAAATTCGCCGTTTTTGCCATTTCTCGGAACAAGCTCTTTTCCGCATTTCGGGCATACGCCCGGGGCGGCGGAGACAGCAGCGTTTGTCCGGTTTGCCCCGCCTACGGTCTTTTTGCCGTCAATATTCCGTGTGAATTTGCACTCGGGATAGCTGCTGCACCCCATAAATTCGCCGTTTTTGCCCTTTCGCAAAACAAGCTCTTTTCCGCATTTGGGGCAGATATTGTCAGACGGGGGAGCAGCTTTCTTTCCCGAAGCAAGCCCCTCGATATCCTCGGGCAGGATATTGTTATTAATGATCTGTCTTGCGGTCATTACAGGCCTGCAGCCTTTCCACACGGCGGCGTCGCCTATTATGTAAAACCGCTGCTTTGCCCTGGTGGCGGCAACGTTCACGATATTCTTATTCACCCAGTTTGCGGCGGAGACCGAGCTTTCGTCGCAGCCCAGAAGGAAGATGACCTCGTCCGTGCCCTTTCCCTGAAAGGTGTGGACAGTGCCTATATTTTTGCCGCCCAGCCACTGTTTTACACGGGGCTCGTCCTTGTAGAGCCGGGAAGCCCTTATCCCGCTTGTTATGCCCTCTTTCACCGAGGTGAACGGCGTGATTATGTACAGCGGCGGCAATCCCTCATATTTTTTGAATGCCGCCGTCAGCAGCTTTATAACAGCGTCTCCCTGGGCGCTCACATAGTGATCTTTGTTTCCCTTGGCGCTGCCGGTGACGTTTATCCAGCAGGACTTCGGCAGAATGTAACAGGGCTTGTCCTTCGGCTGCCTTTTTTCGTTTTTCATTGTGTTGTCATAGGACAGACGGTTGGAAACGGAATACATAGGGTCTGCACATCTCCTGTGGACCACCAGCGGACAGCCTACCCATTCCCTCTCGTCCCCCTGCCCGAGAAAAGTCCCGTAAGGATTTATGCTGTCGGCAAAGCCCTGCACGGAAAGCTTTTTATCCTTATAGCCCGCCAGAGTTTCAGAGGTGAACAGCTGCTTTAACATATCCGTTTCCGCCGTGACCACAGGCTCTATCTGCTTGGGGTCGCCTACGATTATCGCCTTGCGGCAGCGGTAAAGCGCACCCGCAGCCTCCTGGGGCTGAGCCTGCCCCGCCTCGTCGACGATAAGCGTTCCGATAACGCCGCTGCGCTGCACGTCACGCAGAAAGGTCTGCACGGAGGCAAAGGTGGTGGAAATAACGGGCGTAAGCATAAACAGGCTCTGCAGCAGTGCGGGGAAAGCCTCGGTGCGGTCGGCGTACGCCATTCTTCCCGCCGCCTCGTCGCACATATTCCACGCTGCCGTAAGATTTGTCATATTCTGCCGCATGGCGTCCGAGGCGGCGGCAAATTCCTTGTGCAGCCTGCAGGCGTAAAAAAACAGCTTTTCCCTGGCACGGTTGAATTTATCGTTTGCCCACGGATTCGACAGCTGCGCCCCCGTGGATATTTTTTCGTCCTCCGAAACATATCCGGTTATAAAATCCCTGTCAATGACCGACATTTTATTTTCGCTTCGGGTGTATTTTTCGGGCAGCCTGAAATTGTCCGGGTCTGCCGCACATTTCACGCAGATTTCCTCAAGCTCGCCTTTGAGCTTCTGCACATATTCATACTGCTCCAGAAATTCCCTGCGCTGTCTGCGGTATCTTTCAAGGTGAACCGCACGCTGTTCGGGCGAGCCGTAGTCATTCAGAAACGGTATAAGCACCGAGGCGCAGTAATTTACAATATTCTCCCTTTTGCCCAGAGGCGCAGAGATAAGCCCCCAGCAGTCGGTTCTGGGCATAAGCTTCCCCGCATACCTTGTAAAGAAAATGTCACGTACCTGCCTTTGTACGGTCTGACCTGTTTCCCCGTCCTCTTCCTCCACCGTTTCTATATCCTCGGACATATTTATATCAAACAGATCCCGTATCTCATCTATGCCCCTTCTGACATTTTCGTCCTCTGTTTCCGAGGAATCGAGAGAATCCAGCACATCCGAGCTTTTGGGAAGATCGAGAGTTATATTCTCAACGGCGGAGTTGTTGCAGGAGGTCACCAGCACCCCGTAATCGTTTATTTCATCAAATCTGAACCTGTAATAATTGGGAGCGCTTTTCACATATGCGTTATTGTATTTCCCCAGAGGACCCCGCAGAAAATGACATTCCTCAAAGGCCGAATCGGGATCGTCCCCCGCCTTGCTTGCCAGCAGGAACGCACGTTCAACAATGCGGTCGGCAAGCACCTCTTTGAGCAGCGTAGTCTTGCCCGTCCCCGGAGGGCCGTTCACCGAAAACACGGGAGTGCCGTCCTTCTGCTTTATCGCCAGATTCACCGCCGTCTGCTGCATAAGAGCGGGCATAAATCTTGCAGGCCATTTACCGCTCGGGGCATTTTTTATATCCAGCACCTTTGTGAAAAAATCAAAGCTGTGAAGGGGGCTTTCGCCGGGAGAAACAGCCGTCCGCCCCACGGT
Organism: uncultured Ruminococcus sp.; assembly: GCA_964523835.1. GTDB lineage: Bacteria > Bacillota > Clostridia > Oscillospirales > Ruminococcaceae > Huintestinicola. The sequence goes on along the minus strand of CAZGAZ010000031.1, from coordinate 13,857 downwards.
CCGCCCGTCCTGTCCGGGGGCTGCCGAAAGAATAAAATCTATCACGGACTTTTCATAATCCGAGCTGCCGAAGCTGCCGTTTTCAATTTCCTTTTTAAGCCTGTCGATATCGCTGCCGTAAAAGCTGCGCCCCATATCCGAGTAATCCTCGGGGTCTTTGTCGTTTTTCTTGGCGGACTCGTTTTTGTAACGGTTGTATTCGCAGAATCCCGTGTGCTTCAGGCTGTCTGTCAGACCCGGGAAAAAGGGCTCTGCATATTCCTCGGAAATATATCCGAAGATATCCTCCAGAAAGTCCCCGGTGTTTATCTCGCCGTATTCTTCTTCGTATTCCGCCAGCATTTTTACGATCTCACCGGAATCCGCTTCATATTTTCCCATATCAAAGGAAAAATTGCGTGAGACCTGCGCCCCGTATTTTTTCCATTCTCTCAGTGCCCACAGCAGGGGAGACAGCCTGAAGCTGTTTTTCTGATATTCGCCGTTCATATCGCTTCTGAACGTGAACCAGGCGATGGCCTCCTTTTCGCCGTATGCAAGCTCGGGCAGCTCTATATGCTCGGGGATATACCGTGAAAGATAATCTACGAGGTCGTTGCGCAGGACCTTTCCCATACAGAAAAAGCATTCCTTCCCGATGACAGGGAGAAAATCAAAGACCCCCTTGTCCGCCTCCAGCATTTTTTTGACATCAAAATTCCCGTCTATGCTGTGGAATATTTCCAGCTTTTTGCAGTCGGGTCTTTCGCCCTTTTCGGTTATCCTCCTGAGCAGCTTTTTGCTCTCGTTCGTCTGGGCGTTCATATTTGTCTGCCCGAGAAATTCGATGGTTTTCCAGTATTCAAGTATTTCCAGCGCCTGCTGCTTTTTTCGGTTATCCATTTGAGTACCTCCGTATTTTTTTCCTTTACACCATTATACATCTTTTTTTCGGAAATTGCAAGGGGGGGTTGGGGGGACGCTTTTTAGCGGAATTTTAGGGGCAAAAGGCTGAAAGGGGAGCGTGAGGGGGTGTTTTTGCGGGAAATATAAAACCGCTGCCCGACCTGAACGGCAGCTTGCCTCGGAGGGGGTGTATGTGTATACACATACTTCATTTTTTGCAAGTCTCCAAAAAATCAAGTTGCGCACCTGCAAATTTAGTCTTTTTCCATAAATTTCATATTTTGGAAAATATTTTTGCAAAACTATTGACAAAACCGATGATTATGTGGTATAATATAGTATATATTGTCGGATTGGATAACGAATGGCATTATGATAGATATTTTAATGGCGGTTTACAACGGCGGGGAATTTCTCTGCGCTCAGATAGATTCTATTATTTCACAGGACGAAAAGGACTGGCGGCTGCACATTTGTGACGACGGGTCGTCGGACGGTTCTTTTGAACGTGCGTGTGAGTATGAGAAGCGTTTTCCGGGCAAGATAAGGGTAACGGGGAACGAAGTCCCTACCGGGTCTGCCAAAGGGAATTTTATGGGAATGCTGAGAGAGGCTTCGGCGCTGAGGGAACCTTCAGCAGAGTATGTGATGTTCTCCGATCAGGACGATGTGTGGAAGCCGGAGAAGATACGGCTAACGCTGGAGAAAATGCGGGAGCTGGAGCGGGAATTTCCCGGGTCGCCGCTGCTGGTTCACACGGATATGGCGGTGGTTGACAGGGATTTGAATGTGACTGCGCCCTCGTTTATGAAGTTTCAGGGGCTGGATCCCCGGTGCAAAAGCCTTAACAGGCTGCTGTGTCAGAATAATATCACCGGGTGCACTATGATGATTAACCGTGCGCTGGCGGATATTGTGAAATGCGCTCCTGCGGAGGGAATGCTCATGCATGACTGGTGGGCGGGGCTTGCGGCGGCGGCTTTCGGGCATATAGGGTTTGTGGATGAACCACTGAATTTATACAGGCAGCACGGGGGGAATCAGCTGGGGGCGGTGAATAACAGGAGCGTTCGGGGGGCAAATCGGATAGTCAGGGAAAGACTGCGGACGAAAAAGCGGGTAAGCGTTACTTATGAACAGGCGGCAAAATTTTACGAGTTTTACCGTGACCGTTTGGGCGGAGAGAGCAGAAGGATCCTGGAGATTTATCTGGAGATACCCGGGCTTAATAAGCCTCAAAGGGTTGCCCGACTTGTGAAATACGGCTTTTTAAAGCAGAATTTTTTGACGGCTGCGGGGCAGCTGGTGTTCTGCTGATTACTGAATTTTTACTAATCAGAATATTATGTGTATACACACAAAAAATATATAAAAGAAGCGGAAAACGCAGTGCAGAGCGGGATTTCCGGGAATTTCAGAATGTATTTGTATGCAGACAAAAATATAAAAGTCTGACCGATCATAATTCTTGCCTCTTGCTTCTTGCCCTCCTGCTTCCGAAAGGACACGAATATGAAAGGAATAATACTTGCAGGCGGTTCGGGGACGAGGCTTTATCCCCTTACCATGATAACCTCAAAGCAGCTTTTGCCGATTTATGACAAGCCTATGATCTACTATCCTCTGTCGACCCTTATGCTGGCGGGGATCAGGGACATTCTCATTATTTCCACGCCCACCGATCTGCCCAATTTCAAAAAGCTCTTGGGGGACGGTTCGGCTTACGGGATAACTCTTTCTTACAAGGAACAGCCCAGTCCGGACGGACTTGCGCAGGCGTTTATTTTAGGTGAGGAATTCATCGGGGACGACTGCTGCGCCATGGTGCTGGGTGATAATATTTTTTATGGAAACGGGTTCGGAAAGGTTCTGCGGAGCGCTGTGGAGAATGCGGAGAAAAACCGCAGGGCAAGCGTTTTCGGGTATTATGTTGAGGACCCGGAGCGGTTCGGTGTTGTGGAATTTGACGAGGGAGGCAAGGTCATTTCCGTGGAGGAAAAGCCGGAAAATCCCAAGTCGAATTATGCCATAACCGGGCTTTATTTCTATGACAACAGGGTGGTCGAATATGCGAAAAATCTGAAGCCCTCCGCTCGTGGTGAGCTGGAGATCACCGACCTTAACAGGGTTTTCCTGGAAAAGGGCGATCTTGATGTGCAGCTTTTGGGGAGAGGGTTTGCGTGGCTTGACACGGGGACTATGGACAGTCTTATGGAGGCGGGTCAGTTTGTTCAGATGATCGAGAAGCGGCAGGGTGTGAAAATTTCCGCTGTGGAGGAAATTGCCTATAAAAACGGCTGGATAACCAAGGAAAAGCTTATTGAATCCGCCGAGAGGTATGGGAAATCTACCTACGGCAAACATCTGAAAAGTGCAGCAGAAGGCAGGATAGTATATTGACCACGAAAAGGAAAAAATTTGTTGAGAGGTAATTAAATATGAATGTGATAAAAACCGATATTGATGGTGTGTACATTATAGAACCGCAGGTTTTTGGCGACTCCCGTGGCTGGTTTATGGAAAGCTATTCAAAGATAAAGCTGCCGGAGATCGAGGCTGAATTTGTGCAGGATAACCATTCCTACTCCGCCGTAAAGGGAGTTCTTCGGGGCATTCACTTTCAGAACGGAGAGCACGCTCAGGCAAAACTGGTAAGGGTTTGCAGGGGAGCAGTTTTGGACGTGGCAGTGGATCTGCGAAAGGGTTCACCTACTTATAAGAAATGGGTATCTGCGGAGCTTTCGGCAGACAATAAACGTCAGCTTTTTATCCCCAGGGGATTCGGTCACGGGTTTGTTACCCTTACAGATGATGTGGAATTTCTTTATAAGGCGGATAATTACTATAATAAAGAAAGCGACCGCAGCATAAGGTTTGACGATCCGGAGATTGACGTTAAATGGGGGATTACCGACCCCATTATTTCCGATAAGGATAAAGCAGCCCCTTATCTCAAGGATAGCGACTGTTCTTTTGTATACTAAAACGGAGGAGTAAAATCATGACTGTAATTGTTACCGGCGGAGCAGGATTTATCGGCTCTAACTTCATTTTTCATATGTTGGGTAAATATCCCGATTATAGGATAATCTGTCTGGACTGCCTGACTTATGCGGGTAATATGTCCACACTTAAGGGGATCATGGACAACCCGAATTTTCGCTTTGTAAAGGAAAGTATCACCGACAGGGCGGCAGTGGAGAAGCTTTTCGAGGAGGAGCACCCGGACATTGTGGTGAACTTTGCAGCGGAGAGCCATGTTGACCGTTCGATAGAAAATCCCGGGGTTTTTCTGGAAACTAATATTCTGGGCACTCAGGTAATGATGGATGCTTGCAGAAAATATGGGATAAAGAGGTATCATCAAGTGTCCACTGACGAGGTTTACGGGGATTTGCCTCTTGATCGTCCCGATTTGTTTTTTACTGAGGAAACGCCTATTCACACATCAAGTCCTTACAGTGCTTCAAAGGCAAGTGCGGATCTGCTGGTAATGGCTTATCACAGGACTTTCGGGCTGCCTGTGACTATTTCGAGATGTTCAAATAATTACGGACCTTATCATTTTCCGGAAAAGCTTATCCCACTTATGATAGCCAATGCCTTGGCGGACAAGCCTTTGCCTGTTTACGGTAAGGGTGAGAATGTTCGTGACTGGCTTTATGTGGAGGATCATTGCAAGGCAATTGATCTGATCATTCACAAGGGGACTGTGGGTGAGGTCTACAATATTGGCGGACACAATGAGATGGCTAACATTGATATTGTTAAGATAATTTTAAAAGAGCTTGGCAAGCCCGAGAGCCTTATTACCTACGTTGCCGACCGCAAGGGCCATGATATGAGATATGCCATTGACCCTGCGAAGATTCACAGGGAGCTTGGCTGGCTGCCGGAAACCAAATTTGCTGACGGTATCAAGAAAACCATTAAATGGTATTTGGACAACCGGGAATGGTGGGAAGAGATTATTTCCGGAGAGTATCGGGATTATTATGAAAAGATGTATGGAGATTGTTGAATTTTTTCTTATTTTCTAAATAAGTTTTGGAGGCAATGAATAATGGCAATAATGGAGCCGCTTATTGGAAAGTGGGTAAAGCTTAGGTGTGCCAATGAGAGTGATGCACAGTTTACGTTAGATATACGAAACGATAAAAAGCTTAATAGTTTTATTCCTGCAATAAATGGTACTGTGGAAAAGCAGACTGATTGGATAGAAAATCAAAAAAAAGTCAAATTTGACCTTTTTTGTGTAATTGAGAGTGTCGGCGGTGAGCGCAAAGGAACAATTTCTTGTTATGATTTCAATCAAGAAAAAAAAGCTTGCGAATTAGGTAGGTTTATTTCCTATGGAAATGCACTGGAAAATGTTGAGGCGGCTATTCTTCTTCTTGATCATGTTTTTAAATCGGGTGTTGATACAGTCGTTTTAAATATTGATGAAAATAATCGTAAGGTTGTTAATTTTTGGCATAGATTTGGGGCGGAGTTCGATGAAAAAATACAAATGAATAATTGGATATCGGAAAGGTATTTACTGTATTACAAAATATACAGTAAATACCGAAGCAAGATAGTGGCACTATTGCTAAGAGAATGAGGAGGCAAAGCGAATGTTAATGATGTTTTCATTTCTAAATTTCAATCTTGCTTGGAAAAACAGTTAAAATAGAGATATGAAGGATAAAATATCTAGGTTCATATAATGAATTGAAAGGAAGTATGTTATTATGTCAATACAAGTATTAAAACCTAAATTTCATGTTGATGAGTGTTTGGATTCTATCAGGGAATGCCTTGAATGTGGTTGGACGGGCATGGGATTTAAAACAGTTGAATTTGAGGAAGAGTGGAAAAAATACACAGGGCATACTAATGCGTATTATTTAAGTTCCAATACAGTGGGACTTCATCTTGCTATAAAAATACTGAAGCTTCAGAATGGTTGGCAGGATGGTGATGAGATAATTACCACACCCATTACATTTATTTCTACGAATCATGCTATTGTTTATGAAAATATGCATGCAACATTTGCGGATGTGGATGAATATCTTTGCCTTGATCCAGAAGATGTGGAAAGAAAGATAACCAGCAGAACTAAAGCGGTAATCTTCGTAGGTTACGGCGGGCGTGTGGGTCAGCTCGAAAAGATAATTGAAGTCTGCAAAAAACACGATCTTAAGCTAATTCTTGATGCGGCTCATATGTCGGGTACAAAAGTGAATGGAGTTTGCCCAGGTACATGGAGCGGCGTGGATGTTACAGTTTATTCTTATCAGGCTGTAAAGAATCTAGCCACCGGTGATAGCGGTATGATTTGCTTTGCTGATAACAACAATGATGCTATTTGCAGAAAAATTGCCTGGATGGGTATTAATAAGGATACTTACAGCCGCTCTTCCAGTGAGGGGAGGTATAAGTGGAATTATGATGTTGAATATGTGGGATATAAATATAATGGTAATGCAATTATGGCTGCCATTGCTTTAGTACAGCTTAAATATCTTGACGAGGAAAATGCTCGCAGACGGGAAATCGTCAACATGTATACAGAGGCATTTAAAAACAACTCCAAAATAAAAATTGTAGATGCTCCGTATGGGGATGAATGCAGTTACCATATTTATGAGCTTATTGTTGACGACCGAGAGCAGCTTTTAATAGATATGGCAGCAAATGATATTTACGGCGGTGTTCATTACAGGGATAATACAGAATATAGGATGTATTCATATGCGCAAGGAACATGTCCTAAAGCACATGAGGTAAGCCAGCATTTGGTGACTTTACCTCTTCATATGTGGCTTACAGACGAAGATGTGAGAAAAATAATTGAAGTGGTGACCAACAGTGTGGAGAAACAAAAATGAATATATTTAAGCATTTTTTTACTGATGTCAATGATTCAAGGTATGTGCTGTCTAACTTTATAAATCAGGAACTTACTGTAAAGTATAAGCGAAGTGTACTTGGATTCTTTTGGTCTCTTTTAAATCCTATGGCTACAATGATAATCAGTTCAATTGTTTTTGGCAGTATTATGCGGTTTGAATTAAATGATTTTGTTGTGTTTTTATATGCAGGAATGCTCCCTTGGAGTTTTTTTGCCAATTCTGCAGATTTTTGCGGCGTGTCAATAATTAATAATGAGGGATTTATAAAAAAAATATATATGCCCAAAATCGTGTTTCCTTTGACAACAGTGTGTGCCAATTTTATAAATATGCTTTTTTCTATGTCGGCACTTTTTATATTTATGGTTGTTTTGGGAGCAAAGGTAACTCCCGCACTGTTTTTTTTACCGATATCATTTATAATTATTTTTATTTGGACATTAGGATTCTCGTTGCTTATGGCAACGGTAAATGTGTATTTCCGTGATATGCGTTATATTATGAGTGTAGTGATGAACGCATGGTATTACATTACTCCTATACTTTATCCTATAACCGCTATACCAGATAATTTAAGAATTTTTTTCTATCTTAATCCAGGATATTATCTTGTAGATATGTTCAGATCTCCTATCTATAACAATGTACTGCCTGACCTTCAAAATATCTTGATTGCATCATTATGTGCTGTATTTATGCTGTTAATAGGACTTGGATGTTTCTACAACAAAGAAAAGGATTTTTGTTTCCGTTTATAATTGAAAGAGGTTAAATAATGAATGAGAAAGCGTTTATAAAATTTGAGGATGTGTCTCTTAAATTTAAAATGTACACTGATAAGGGAGTTTCAGTAAAAGAAGTTATTATCAATTCCTTAAAAAAGCGCAAATATGAAGATATGGTTAAGGAGTTTTGGGTACTCAATAACATTAATGTCACTATAAACCAAGGAGATAAACTTGGAATAATCGGAAATAACGGAGCAGGAAAAAGCACAATGCTTAAGCTAATATCTCGTATTTATGAGCCAACAAAAGGTAAAATCAGTATCAACGGAAAAGTAATCCCGCTGATAGAACTTGGTGCAGGATTTAACCCTGAACTTACCGGAAGAGAAAATATTTATCTTAATGGTGCTATTTTGGGATATACGAAAGACGATATGTCAAAGCTTGAACAGAATATTATAGAGTTCTCCGAATTAGGTGAATTTATTGATGTCCCTATAAAATATTATTCTACGGGTATGTATGCTCGTCTTGCATTTACTGTAGCAACGGAAATTAATCCAGAAATACTTATCATTGATGAGATTTTTGCGGGTGGAGATATAAATTTTGTGGATAGAGCAGTTCACAGAATAAACAAATTGATTGATTCAGCAAAGATCGTTATTATGGTTTCTCATAGTATGGATCTAATTAGTGACATTTGTAACCGATGTTTCGTTATTGCTGACAATCATATAGTTTTTGATGGAAAGACAGAGGATGCTATAAAATTTTATCAAGAAATGAACGGCAAATAACACACTGCAAAAACAGGAGGAGGTACAATTGAGAATTCTGGTTACCGGAGGCAATGGTCAACTGGGCAGAGCCTTAAAAAAATGCTTAAATAGTAGTACGCATATAACTGCACTTGGTTCCGACCTATGCAACGTAACGGATATGAAAAGTGTTTTAAATGCATATAGTACCTATTCTCCAAATCTTATTATTCATTGTGCGGCATATACTGCTGTTGAAAAGGCTGAGACTGATTCTAAAATATGTAGACTTGTGAATGTTCTTGGAACCAGAAATATCGTATCAGTATGTAGCAGTACTGATACAGCGTTAATGTTTTTAAGTACGGACTATGTATTTGACGACAGTATATCTTTGCCACATCAACCAAATGATGTTCGCAAAGCTGTTAATATTTACGGTCAGAGTAAAATAGAGGCTGAGGATATAGTAATGACTTTGTCCCAATATTATATTGTAAGAACTTCATGGCTTTTCGGTGACGGAAATAACTTTGTCAAAACAATTTGCAATTTGGCAAAGGATAATAAGGTTATAAATGTTATTGACGATCAAATAGGTTCTCCCACATATTCAGAAGATTTGGCTAATGCAATAGGCGAACTTATTAAAAAAGCCCCCTTTGGGATATACCATATCACAAATGAAGGTGTTTGCAGCTGGGCAGATTTAGCAGAAAAAGCACTCGAATTGATAGGATCTAATACAAGAATCAACCGGATTAGTTCTCAAGAATACAGTGCTAAGGCAAAACGTCCGTACAATTCCCAATTATCAAAAGATAAACTTGATAAATATGGTATTTCGCATCTGCCGTGCTGGGAAGATGCTTTGGAAAGATATATAAAAACATGGGAGAAGAAAATATGAATCAAATTAAAATCTTATTTTTATCGGAGCAGCTTATTCCGTCAAGTATTATTTCTATTGTAAAGCCATTTTTAAAGCTTCAGAAAGAAAAAAAGCTTAAATTTACTATAAGATATACTAAGTATTACAAGGAAAAAGATATTGAAGCATGCGATATCATTGTGTTATGCAGAATTATTAATCCATCTGCATTGAATATAGTTGAAGCAGCAAAAAAACACCAGAAAAAGATTATTTATGATATAGATGACAATTTCTTTGAATTGCCGACAGAGAGCGCAATTGGAAAATTTCATAGGCATCCTATGCACATATATACCTTAACAGAAATGCTGAAAAATGCTGATGCAGTAAGAGTATACTCGCATCCAATGCAGGAAATTGCTGCAAAATATAACCCTAATGTTTTTTTGGTCAAAAGCTATTTTGATTTTTCCATGCTTAATGGCATTAATCCAGCAAAGCATGATAAATTACGTATCGTATACGCTACCAGCAGAGGTAAAGGAGACAATCTTGCCAAAATATATCTTCCTGCAATTGCTCGAATACTTGAGGAATTTGAAAACCGTGTTGAATTTTATGCTTACGGTCAAATACCCGATGAATTAAAGGATTATAAAAACGCTTATAAATTGAATTATGAACCTAATTACACAAAATTCATTAAGTCTTTTTACTCACATTCTTTTGACATAGGGTTAGCACCGTTAATTAACGATCGTTTTCATAATTCAAAAACAAATAATAAGTTTAGAGAATATGGCGCTATGGGTGTATGCGGTGTGTATTCAAATGCTCAGATATACTCTGAATGTGTAGAAAACACGGAAAACGGTATGTTGGTTGATAATACTACTGAGGATTGGTATAATGCGATAAGACAAATTATTATTGATGATGAGCTTAGGGAAAGGATTAAAAAAAATGCTAAAATATCAGTAAAGACGCATTATTCAATGGAAAACACACAACAAGATTGGCAAAGAATAATTGATTCATTATGTTTTTCTCAAACGGGATTTAATAATATCCTTAGGTTGAATGTAGGAATAGCTGTTGACAATACGTATCAATTTACAAATTTGAGGTATGATCAACTTTGGAACGTTTTGGCTTTTTTAGGCATTAATTATGATATTGTAGATTATAATACTCTAAGAAAAAAAGATGTTATTGATAAGGACATAGTAATATGTTTTATAAATGACAACAAAGATATAGAGTTTTTAGCGGATAAATTCTTTTTGTATGGACAAAATAATTTAATTTTTGATACTATGAGATCATATGATGAACCGGAAAAATATCCATCGGTTATTTTCACAAATTCTAAAAAAAATAAGGCTGAAAATGTTTTTCCTATAATATGTAAAGGAAAATATGATCAGATAAATTTATTCCAATATACGGATTTTCATCTTTTTTCAAAAGATGATGGTTATGATATAGATTACGTAGAAGAGTATTGTAACTGCATTGAAAAAGTAAAAAAATATATTGACCAGTATTATTCCGATGAAAATTCTATGTTTTTATGGGCTAATCTACTGAGCAGATATAAAGGGACATACTATATACAAAGAACGATGTTGTGCAAGATCAATAATAAAATCTTAAAGTTATTTGCAAAAGCATCTCAAAAAATTGATCCTATTATAAAGAAGTTTGATTCGTTCACAACACGTTGTAGGTTCTTCATAAAGTTTTGGGGCGATTATTTTAAAATAAACATCTTTAAAAAGTATTGACACAATAAGTCATAAAATGAAAGGTATAATCATTATGAAAAAATATTTTAAAGGATTAAAGGAGTTACGGCTTGGTGTACTCATTTTTATAGGTGGGTGTTCGCTATTTATCAGTTGGTGGACATTAAGGATACCTGTAAATAATAAGATACGTTCACTTCTGCCGGAGTACACCTGTATTATAAAAGTTCTTGATGAACAAAACAATCAGGCAGGTTTAAATTATGAGGTTTGGATAGAGGGGCTAAGACTGGGAAATACAGAAGGAGTATTTGAAAACAGTGCTAAAATATTTAAAAATGAGGGCTTTGAGTTACGGAAAGCCGAAGAGTTCGGTTACAGCAGTGATGTAATAGTCAATACCCAGGGTGCAGGCAGTGAATTAACCATTAGGTGGGGCGGTGGATTTGAAGATAGTATAACATTTTGGAGACAAAGTTTTTCCGGTATTGTTTTGATCGATATTACATTTGGAGAAAATGTTATACTTCAAGAAAAGGTGGATTTATTTTCAAATCAGCCTGATGACAGGCTGATTTATTCTCTCAATACACCTTTGAATGAAACAATAGCTCCTAAAGAGTATGTTATGGTCAAATGGTGTATATATTTCTTTGTTGCAATTGTTTGCTTTTTTATATTATCTTTTTTACTTGTAAAGGTAATAGAAAAAAAAGAGAATTAAATTTAAAAGATACGGAAGTTGTTATCCGTAGGAATGCGAGAAGGGATTTATTTTATGAAGAAAATAATTGGCAAATTAGTTGAATTAAACATACTGTGCCATATTGTTGTTCTCTTGATTTCACTGATTTTGGGATATACAATATGGTATGCTGTTTTGTATGGAATCACGGAAAAGAACTTATACACGCTTGAAATAGAGGTTATTGAGCGGCAAGAAAATGATAATCCGTTTTCTGAAGTTTGGATAGAAGAGATGCAGTTTAATGGCTATACAGATCTGGGTGATATATTTGGCATGGTGAAGTCAAATGGATTTGAATTCAGAAAAGCTTCGGATTATGGATATACTTGTGATGTAATTGTAAATACCAGCGGTATCGGAAGCACATTTTCTGCACAATGGAACGGCAATAATGATTTTTCTATGGTGATTTGGAAACAAGAATTTTCTGCACTTTTATCTGTATCATTATACGAAAACGATAAATTAAAGGAGTCTTTTACAGTAGATTTATATGACAACACAGGAGAAGAACGATATAAATACAATGCTGATGTAAACAATGTATTAAATTTTTGCCCTGTATATGTAAACATTCTCCTTACCCTCATAATCGGCGCAATTATTTATGCTGCAATTATTCTGATCGTTTGTAAGATAAAGGAGAGGATCACTGAGCGTTCACAATTTCGCAATCATATATATATATATATATATAGCTTGGTCATATGTTTGACATTAACTTCCTGTTTGATACCGGTTATAAAAAAAATTGCTGCTATAATAAATATGCACATGGCAGTATCTGAGGCATTTTTCCCTTTTTATTCTTTTTGTTCTTCTGTTTTTGCTGTTATGGAAATAGATATTCCCTCAAATGGTGTGGCGCTGTATTTTACATTAATTGTTCTTTTCGTGTTTGCAATACTGCTTTATGTCATAAGTTTAATGATTGATTTATGCATTAAAAGTAAATGGATAGCCGTTTCATCTCGCCCGACAGAAAAAGAACGCTTTATAGGTGTTGACATAATTAAAGCCGTAGGCGTTGTTTTTGTTATTATTATTCATATTTACAAAGAGTTGGGATTCTATACTCGCAGCATGACGGACATGGTAATGCTTCCCCTATCAATAGGTTATACGCTTCTGTTAACATGCGTTCCGCTGTTCATTACTATGACCGGTTTTTTGATGAGAAATAAACAGGTTTGCCTTGCGCATTATATCGGTTGGTTTAAATATTATTTTATATATGTTCTTATAGAGCTGACGCTAAAACTGTATTTTTATTTCAAAGGTACAATATCACTGCAAGATGTCTTAAAATCAATTTCTCCTTCCGAGCAAGGATATGTGTCTATGTTTGCAGGGCTGTATTTTATGATCCCATTTTTAAATAAAATATATGACGGATTGGAACTAAAGCATAAAGGACAGCTGATTTTAGTACTTTTAAGCTTATCCTTCCTTCCATCTGTTTCCGGACTCCTTTTTACAAGATATTGGATCGCATTAGGTGCCTTATGTTATTATTTTACCGGTGCGCTGTTCAGAGATTATATGATAAAAATCCGAAAAAGAGTATGTATTATCGGAATAATTCTTTTCGCTGTTTTTGAAACAATATATATATACTTTTTCAGCGGAGAACAGTTCAATAGAAATTTTTTTTGGAATACGTTTAATAATTTCGAAAATACTTATTATATTTTACCGACATTTTTATTGACCTTTCTTCTAACGGCACTAATTATAAACATTAAGAATATACAGCCAAAGCTGAACTTCTGTATAAAAAAACTGTCAGTTCATTCATTTGAATTATATTTGCTGGGATGGACTGTGCAGGGAGAGATATTTGGATTTGCAAGGCAATATATAGATATTGATCAGTTTATTTTTTTATACAGTTTTGTTCTTGGTATAATTGAATTCGTAATTATTTTTTTGGTAGGTTCAACAATACGAAAAATCGGCGAGGCTCTTTATCGTTCCGTGTTTAAAAGCTATATTTGTCAAAACAAATAGTTGTAACCGTGGGAAAATTTTCAGACCATACGCATGAGTAACAAAAAGGGAAGAAAAGTATGATAAAATAAAAAGAAAAGAGCAAAGGAGCCAAGGAAAATGGAAGAATTGATGGAAATGGTGGAGTGTATAAAAGACAACAGACAACAGACAGCAGAGCAAGGTAAGGTATCCGATAAAGGAGATTGTATTGATAGTGTTTT
>CAZGAZ010000030.1:0-35631 GCA_964523835.1 uncultured Ruminococcus sp. | reverse complement strand
GTGTCCGACAGCTTTTTTATTCTAACATATTTTTCCGCACTTGTCAAGAGGTTTTGTAAAAATTTATCAGATTTGTAAAATAAGTCAGATTATCCCCGTAAAAAGAGGTTTTTTACAGCAATATGCACTATAAAAATCCTCTTTTTCGGCTCAACAGGTTATCCTGTCTTTTATCTTATCAAATTTTCCCGTGCCTATTCCCTTGACCTTCATAATGTCCTCGGGTCTCTCAAAGGGCTGCTCCTCCCTGTACTCGATTATCGCAGCCGCCAGCTTTTCGCCGATACCGTAAAGGCTCTCCAGTTCTTTCGCAGTGGCAGTGTTGATATTGATAAGCCCCTCGCCGTCGCAGCTTTCCGCTTCGGCAGCAATTTCTGCGGCGGTAATGTCCAAGGCGGCTGTGTCCGTCCATGTTCCGGCAGCTTCGGCTTTTCCGTCCGCCTCACCGCCGCCGATAGCCGAAATAACCGCTCCCGTCACATCATAAGCGTCCTCAATATCCCCTTTTGCACCGCCCCGTGAAGCAGTCCGGGTCTCAGCAGCCTCAGCAGCTGAGGTCTCCTCAATAATATCCGCTATCACAGGCAAGCTTTCCTCGCTGCCCGTCTCCGTCAGATATCCCCCTGCCGCCGCCATGACCGCCGCAAAAACGCACAGTACAACAGACGCCGTTACCGCCCTGTCCTGCCCGAGGCTGTCCCGCCCTTTTCTCCTGATTTTTTCCTTGCCGTCTTTGCCCATAAAATATCCCCCGTTTTAAAAAGGCATACTACTATTTCAAATCTATCGTCATTATCTTACTCAGATACGTATCAAAGGTAATCCCGTTTTCCGTAGCCGCCACATACTGAAGCGTTTTCGGCCCTATCGCCCGCACATATACACAGGCCTTTTCGTAAACCACATTCAGCCTGCATTTCTTTTTCATTACCTTTTCAATGGGAATGTTGTTGTTCACTGCGTCGGGCAGAGGCGAATAGTAAACCTCAAAGGTATCCTCGTCTGCGTCGGTAAAGTTGTACCAGACATTGTAATCGGGTCTGCCGCTGAGGCTCATAGGGCTGCCGCCGCTGTCAAGCACCGTAAACCGCCCCCGCTTGTTGAACCCAATGAAATACTTGAACGGTATCTCATCATTCTTTGCGCTGAGCTCACGCCGCTCGATAACGCCGCCCTTGCGGCATTTGATAAGCCCGAATGCAACTCCGGTTTTCCCCGTGGGGTGCTCAAGGCTGCCCCTGTGGGGGTCTATCCCCTTGCTCTCCATAAGCTCGCAGGCGCTCTCCGTCCCCAGAGGCGGGAACAGATTGAACTGCACATCAATATCCATTCCCAGAGCCTGCCGCAGCTTGTTCGCCCCCTCGTCAAATTTTTCCCTGAATATTTCCGTGACCATTCTCTTGCGGCAGGAATTACCCGCCAGCATAATGTTCACTTCACCCGGCACCGAGGCATTGTCTGCCGTGTAGGCAAGGCTCATAGATGTAAAGAAATTGTCAATGCCGCTTGAAATATTTTCCCTTATAAGCGCCGTCAGTTCCTCATCATTAACATTCAGTTCAAACCTTGGCAGCATATCTCCGTCCTTGTCGAAAAGGTCAACACGCAGAACTCCCCTGTCAAAATCATCTATCCCGTCCCTTGTGTCCTCCCACAGCGGCCGCAGAGCTTCCATTAAATGGCGCATATTCGCCTGAGCTTCCCTCGACTGCGCCGTTACCGCCGCCGAGCCTGCAAATTCCTCGCACCGTGGGGGCAGAGTGAAGGTTATCTTATTCTCCGCCAGCGTTGAATAATTGTTGCGGAAAACCGTCACCGCCATAAGCTCCAGCAGATTTTCGCCCCCCAGATATCTGTCCCCGCCCGAGCCGTAATTTTCTATAGTGTAATCGAATTTTCTTTTCTTGGAAACAGTCACCACGCCGAAATCAAAATCCGCCGTGCCGCCGCCGAAGTCGAAAATACCGTAATGGAATTCCTCGTCATTCTGAGGATAAACCCTGTACTCTTCCATAGCGCAGACCGCATAAGCCGCAGGCTCGCTCACCGAGCCGTCCACCCTGAAGTCGCTCATTATCTCCTCGTCCTCCGCCACCGTCTGAGGCAGAGTTTTCATTATCCCCCGCTCAAAAGCAGCGGTTATCTTCTCCCGCACCGCCTTTTCAAAGGTAATGGGGAAGGACAGATAATAATCAAGGTATATCCCGTTGCGCATATTGTTTATATAAAGCCCGATGTAATAAGCATAAAGCTCTATAGGGTCAAAGGCGGCAGGGTCGTCGCTCATATAAGGGGGCAGCAGATATTCCCCGCCCTTCCTGTCGCAGATCCTGAGGGACATATTCCCGTCCCCCGCCCATTGCTTTAAATCGCAGAAAAAGGAGTAATAATCCTTGCTGGAGCTTCTCATCATATCCGAATAAGCCGCATGGGAAACGGGCAGAGCTTCCCAAAGGGTCTCGGGTCTGCCGAATCTTGCCCGGTATTTTGCCAGAAAATCCTCCAGATCGGCAAATTCCATTACAGTGGGATTTTCGTAATGCTCTGCCCTGTCTGCGTCGCTCAGGCGCCCCGTGCCTATCGCCATAGGCAGCGTGTGCTCCGAGCGCTTCTGATAAACCACCACAGTGCTCTTGGTGCCGAAATCAATGGCAATAACGCCGTCCTTTACAATATCCGCCGCAGGATTGCGGGCAATAAGAGGCTCGGAAATCTCAATGGCATATTCGCAGTCCTCCTCGGGATTGCCGTCCGTCCATAATTCCCAGTGTCCCCTGTTGGGGTCGGATAAAAGCTTGTCGTCATAAGGGTCAATATCCGCCCGCCGCTTGTCGCAGCATAAAAGACTGAGCTTCAGCGCCGCCGTAAAATCATCATCCGCCTTTATCCTGTCCACAGCCAGA
The DNA here is from genome assembly GCA_964523835.1 of uncultured Ruminococcus sp. GTDB lineage: Bacteria > Bacillota > Clostridia > Oscillospirales > Ruminococcaceae > Huintestinicola. The sequence continues at coordinate 32,728 of CAZGAZ010000030.1, read as the reverse complement.
AGAGTGTTCATGGAAAAGTCCAGCCCGTTAATGCTCCCCGTAAATTCACCGGATTTGATATCCTCGGCGATTTTCTCCGTGTCAAAGGAAATATGCCCCTCTGCGGAGATCCCCACATACCCCCTGTCCGCCTTGTACAGGGAAATAAGGTCGGAAAAGCTGTCCGCTTCCTCCGGGGTCAGACCCGCAGGAGTAAGCTCCTTGTCCAGGAATACCATTATAATTTCTTCCCCCGTCAGCGGCAGGCCGTTTTTCTTTGTAAACCGCAGGGACGGTATGCACGCCGCCTCCTGATGATTCGCCGTGTTAAAGGAATAGGTCTCGTTGCCCGTAATATCCGCCGCCTTGACAACGCCGTTTTCCTTGAAAGCAAAAAGGCACTTGTCGAATTTATGCAGCTTGTGGACCTCCGAAGCACGCAGCTCCACCAAGGTCATCAGCGTGCCCTCAAACCCTTCGAAAGAGCGGTTGAACTTGCTCTCCACATAGGAAAAGAAAATATTCTGCCTGGAGACCTTAAAGGTGTCCAGATTGGGAAAAATGCCGCTGACAGCCGTGTTGAACCATATATCCTTATCCGCAAACTTCACCCAGGTCTTTTCCAGCTGCTTCATAATTTTGGCAATAGCCCCGTCAAAGAGCTTCACCTGTGCCGCAGCGGTCTCGGGAATGCGCTTTATCACAGCGCTTGAAATATAGTCCTTTTCCGTGGGGATAAGCTTTATTTTTTTCGTATCCATAAACGCTAACTCCTAACCCTTGTGCGCTTGCGCAACATACCGCTGCACCCGCTCGTTTATTTTTTTTCGGAGCACTTTTATACAGTAGCCCGGCAACTCGCAGTTATAGGGATTTTAAAATCAATTTGTCCGTTTATATATAAAATGTTCAGACCCCGGTCTGCAGGGATTTGAAACATATTGACCGGTATCACAGCATCGGCAGACCAAACCGGCACGGTCTCCCGTCTCTTGCCTCGGGCAATCCATTCCCCTTCCGCAATTCCCCGGCACAGCCTCTTGCCCATTGCCTTTGACAATCCTGCGGATTTGCATTTCCGCTTCCGCAAGCCCCCGGCACTACCTCTTGCCTCTTGCTTCTTGCCTCTTGCCTCTTGCTTCGGGCATTCCCGCCTCCGCAAGCCCCCGATCATCAGATATTTACAATCGCCTTGCGCACTATCCTTTTGCTTGCGCACGCAATACACCCCTGAAGCTTTACCTCCGTGATCCTCCCGCTTTTGGCAACCCCTATGTTGTGGTGTATATTCCCGTCAAATTCATCTCCCGCCCGTACCCCCGTAAGAGCATACACAGGAGCGGAAAACGTGGAATTATAGCAGGAAAGCAGATACACATAAAGGTCGTCCAGCAGCTGGATATCACTGCTTGTCGCAGCCCCGTCCCCCTCAATGACCAGCCTTTCCGTGTAATCCCTGAAGGCCTTCAGATTATCGGGCTGGACTCCGCAAAGGAAAAGCCCCGCCGCCGAAGTATTCTTGAAAAACCCCTTCACAGCCGTCCCCACAGGGTCGGAAAGCTCTTTGAACCGTGCGTGCAGAGAGATCTGCATACCGTAAGCGCTGCTGTACTCATTCACAGCCTCCTGCAAGCCCCTTATCCTGCCGATAAGAGCCGTTTTCTCCCCTTGCAGCCTCCCGTTCTCCAGCTCGCACAGCGCCAGCCGCCTGGAAAGCTCGGTATTCTCCGCCGACAGCGCCAGCCCGTCTCCCCCGGGAAACAGCTCCGTCTGCCCCGGCAGCACGTCCTGGGCTGCCTTTGCCGAGATCCTGTCCACTATCTCCGCACGGATCTTTTCATCCGCCAGCGTTTCCGTCAATATTTCATAAAGCCTCTCCGGGTTCATTTTCCTCCCCCTTACGGTTTAATTAATAATTAATAGTTAATAATTAATAATGATTTCTTTCTTGGCATAAAAACTAAAATTCAATCAAAAATTTTACAATATTTTGTATAATTATACAAATCAAAAGATTTACTATAAAATATTGCGTAAAGCTATTGACATAAATGTCATTTTGTGCTATACTAATATATAAGCCATAGCGCAACAGAGCTCGACCCATATACAGGAACACCCCGCTCATTATTAATCATTAATTTTTAATTGAATTGATTTTTCTCAGGGTCATACTTAAAGCCCGCATCAAGCAGCTTTTTTTCGACATCCGCCTGTGACATTTTCTCCTCTGCCCAATCCACATCGTCAAAAAAAGCCTCTGCGGACGGGTAACGGTCCCTCAGCTTCGTGTTGATAACGCTCATAAGCATAACAGGATCACCCGGCAGCATATTATCACCTCAAGTCAAAGTTTAAAACAAGGCATAAGCCTACATAATACTATTATATAATTTTTACGGATAAATGTCAAGTGTTTTTTCGGCAAATAAATGCTTTGCGCATTTTTTGGAAAAATTTGCCAATAAACAGACTGCCGCTGTACATTTTCAACAATTTTTTCACAAGAGTTTCACATAAATTTTATAGGGGATTTTGAAACATTTTGCCCCCCAAATTTGTTCTATTAGTAGGCAAGAAATTAAGAGGCAAGAGGCAAGAAAAGGTAAATACTTGTTTGATTAACATCTCATCAACACCGTCAGTCCCCTGCATTATGCCGTCAGATACCGGTTTTCGGGGGCTGCGGCGTCTCTCCCCATAAACGCCCGTAATTTGCCAACCGATGATTTTTCCGCATTTTTCCAAAATTTGCACAACCGAACTTTATCCTGTGCCGATCTTGCCTCAGCGCAACGTCAAGTTTATTTTTTGCATTGTCTTGCCGACCCGCCGCCGATATGTCCCGCACGTCTACAAATGAATATTTTATTAAAAAACAAAATCTGCAGCATTAACAAAACCCAATTTTGAACAAATCTTCGGTTATTTTAACCGAATTATGCCCCTCATTTCCCTTGCAGATTATATTTTTGTTACGTTGACACAGCCGATAATTTGGTGTATAATTATATATGTATCGGTATTGTCAAATTTGACAGTCAAATTTGACTGCCAAATTTGACTGCCGGAAACGGGTCTATCGGTTTGCAGTGCCAAATCCGTGCTGCACCGTAAAAGAAAATTTTTCATTAAAAAAAATTATAACGCAAAACAAATGCGCAGGGCTGTTACCCTGCCGTTCACCAAATAATCCAATGAAAGGAAGTCGGTTATGGATCCCGATAGTTCCGGGGCAGCAGCGGTCTGTACCATACTGTTGGCTTTAAGAACTTTTTACGCCTGCTGCGAGCGTGCCTGTATGGAAATAAGCGACAGCAAGGTCAAAGCCTTTGAGGGGCACAAGGGCAGCGAGGGGCTGCTGGCAAGGCTTCTGCAAAGCCCCTCGGCGCTGCGGCATACCTTTGCCGCCCACAGGCTCATAAATTCGGTGCTTTTCGCATTTGCGCTCTCTGAGGCAGCTTTGAAAAGGGTTTTCGCCGATGAAAGACTTGCCCTCCGGGAGCAGACTGCCGTTGCAGCGGCGTTTACAGCCGCAGCGGTGATCCTTCTGCTGTCTGTTGGGGACGGCGTTCCCGCACGCACGGTCAGGGGGGAAGGGGCGGAAAAATTTGCCGTATTGTCCGCTCCCTTTGTGAATCTCCTTCGGATACTTCTGCTGCCGGTCACCCTTGTATGCACGGCTTTTTCCAAGGGCATAGCTGCGCTTCTGGGCGCAGACGCCGGAGCGGGCGAAGAACCTGTCACCGAGGAAGAGATCCTTATGATGGTGGACGCAGGCAATGAAACAGGCGCTATAGAATCCTCCGAAAAAGAGATGATAAACAACGTCTTTGAATTTCACGATATGACAGTCAGCGACGTTATGACCCACCGCACGGACATTGTGGCGGTAAGCAGCGAGGCGGAGATCACGGAAGTGGTCTATGCCGCCATAAACAGCGGCTTTTCGAGGATCCCCGTTTATAAGGACAGCGTTGACCATATTGAGGGTATCATATATGTAAAGGATCTGTTGTGCCTTGTGGGCACGGGCACTGCCCGAAGCGCAAGTGTAAAGGACTTTTTGCGGGATGCGGAATATGTTCCGGAAAGCAGTATGTGCGGCGAGCTTTTTCACGCCATGACCGCAGGGCATTTCCAGCTGGCGGTGGCAGTGGACGAATACGGCGGCACGGCGGGGCTTGTTACCATGGAGGACCTTGTGGAGGCAATTGTCGGCAGCATTCAGGATGAATACGACAATGAGACCGAGGATATCTCCGAAATATCCGAGAACACCTATGCCATAAGCGGCAACGCAGACGCAGGGGACGTTATGGAGACCCTTGGCTGCCCTCTCCCCGAGGACAGCGAATACGACACCATGAGCGGATTTATCACAGGACTTCTGGGGCGTATCCCCGAGGACGGCGAGACCCCGCAGGTGAAGTATGAAAACATTCTCTTCACCGTCATTCTGGCGGAGGATATGCGCATAGTAAGGATAAAGGCGGTAAAGGATACCGCTCCCTCAGACCCGCCCGACCCGGAGGATTAACGGAAAATACGGTTATCAATATACCGGTAATTCAAATATTTAAAATTCCAAAATAAAGAAAAAGGAGCACGAAAAATGAAAACAAAAAGAACCAGAAAACAGATCAGCGGAATAATGGCACTCTGCATGGCATTTTCCCTGTTCGCAGGCTGCCAGAAGAATGTAGATGAGGATATGGTGCTGCCGCCTCCTCCCGAGGTCCAGACCACCGAAACCACAGCCGAGGTCACCGAAGCGCCTACCGAGACCACCACGGTAACGACCACTGCCGAGGCGACCGACACCCTTCCCGAGGATACCACCGAGGAGACCACGTCCACAGAGGCAACGACCGAGGAGACCACGGAAACTTCATCCTCCGAGACCTGGAGCGAAACGGAAATGACGGCGGTTATGTATATTACCGAAAACTGCTATTCCCGTGAGCGTGCCATTATCGGTTCTACCCCCATATCCCAGCACTACATAGGCGACAGCGTTGAGGTCATCGCCATAACCGATACAGGCTATTACAAGCTGGCGACAGGCGGCTTTATCCACTCCGACTACGTTTCCGAGAACAAGCCTGTAGTCACCACCGCTGCCCCTGCAACCGCCGCTCCCGTGACAGACACTGCCTCAGCAGCTGTTACCGCAGCCCCCGCCAATCCCACGGTCACCCCAGATGCGACCCAGGGCACGGCCTCTTCTTTTGTAAATCCCGGAAGTATTTCCACAGGCAACTATAATATATCTCCCTCTTCAAGGTATGCCTACAAGCAGCTTACAGCCGCAGAGCAGACCTTGTACAACGATATTATTGCCGCCGCCAACAGCTTTGAAAGCGCTGTTGCGATACCTGCGGGAATGAGCAAGGACGATGTGGTAAAGGTATACGCCATTGTTTCCAATAACGAGCCGCAGCTTTTCTGGCTGGGGACTTCGGTTTCTGCGGGCACAAGCTTTGCCACCATTTCCTTTAAAACCACCGACCGCTCGGAAATAGCCTCCATGCAGGCGGAAATAGACGCTGCTGCCGCAAATGTTCTTGCAAAGGCGGCAAACTACAGCGGTACTATCTCCAAGCTGAAGGTTTTCTATGACTATATCGTTTTAAACAATGATTTCAGCAAGTCCGAGGGAGGATATAACGGCTCTATTTATAACGGACTTACGGGCAAGGGCAATCTCCAGTGCGCAGGCTATGCAAAGACAATGCAGTATCTTTGCGATATGGCAGGGATAGAGTGCTGCGTGGTCGCAGGTACAAACAGCGAGGGCGCTTCCCATGCATGGAACGTGGTCTACTGCCAGAACGGCTATTACAATATCGACGCCACCTGGGGAGACCCCATCAACGACTTTGATTCAAGCTACATCCAGTACGAGTTTTTCCTTGTTCCCGACGCCTGGATGCACAACATTACCCACTATAATGTAAGCACCCTTATAAGAAGCAACGGCAATTCGGTAAAAATGTACGATCCCCCTGCCTGCACCAAGGAGGGCTGCAACTACTTTGCCGCATACAACAAGATATACAGCAGCTATGCAGAGGCGGACGCTGCGCTGAAGGCAGAGTTTGACGCACAGATCGCCGCAGGCGGCAATGTGGTCGAGCTGCGTGTCACGGATAAATCCGTTTATGACCAGATGATGACCGACGACGCATACAAGAACTACCAGAAGTATGCCAAGAGCAAATCGGGCAAGGTGGCAAGGATACAGCGCCAGAAGTCCCTTACCGGCGGCGTTCAGGTCGTTCACTATGACGTGATCTATTCATAAGAGGCAGGAAGCGGGAGACAAGAGGCAGGATATAAAAAAACGCACAACAAAATTTCATAACGGCACAATTTAAGGAACGGCAAATAACCGCCGCCCCTTGCAGGCTGAAAGGAGAATAAAAGAAAATGAAGAAGAAAATTGCCGCATTAACAGCGGTCATACTTACCATGAGCATGGCGCTCACCGCCTGCGGCAGCAAAGAACCGCAGGAAACCGCAACAGAAGCTGAGATCAACGTCATTACCGACGGGGAGCTGGTGACCTCGGAGGGTGAGGGCACAGACGGAAGCGAGACTGCTGAGACCGAATTTGCAGACCCTGCCGAGCTGCTGGGGCTGGGCAGCGACGTGCTGGGAACAGAGGCTCCTCACGAAGAGGGCGAAGCTTCCGAGACAACTCTTCCCGAAAATCATGAGGACGTTGTCGCCATGATCGAGGCAGGAGGCACTACTGCCGCCAAAACAACAGTTATGGCGGATTATAACATTGACTGCACCACCCGCTACGGCTATAAGCAGCTCAGTGAAGCCGAGCAGAAGCTTTACCGTGATATCCTTGAGTCGGCAAAGTCCATAAGGATCAAGGTCGACGTGGACGAATCCGTTACCGATGAAATGTGGGTAAAGGTGTTCGGTATGGTCTATAATCAGGAGCCCGAGCTGTTCTGGCTCTCTGCCGCAAGAATGGCAAAGGGCAAGCTCTGGTACTGGGAGATAGAGCCCGATATCATTGCGGGAATGCAGAAGGAGATCGACGCAAAGGTCAGCGAGATACTCACTGCCGTGCAGGGAAAATCCGACTGGGAAAAGCTGGAATATTTCCATGATTATATCGTTCTCCACAACAATTTCGTCAAGGACGACAACGGCTCCACCACCACAATTTACAACAGCTTCATTGGCGGAAATATCCAGTGTGCGGGCTATGCAAAATCCATGCACTATCTGTGCGATCTGGCGGGCATTGAAGCCATGACCGTTGTAGGCACCAACGACGCCAACAGCTCCCATGCCTGGAATGTGGTAAAGATAGACGGCAAATGGTACAACCTTGACACCACCTGGGACGATCCCATTCTCACCAATGTGGACGTTACCAATATCCGTCACAGGTATTTCCTTGTTCCCGACGATATGATACACAACAAATCTCACTTTAACATAAACAAGAAGATAACAGGCACTCAGGTGACCTACTTCACCCCTCCTGCCTGCACCGACAGCGACCTCAGCTACTTCAAGGTTAAGAACGAGCTTTACAGCGACAAGGACTCCGCCGACAAGGCGCTGCGTGAAAAGCTGAAAAGCTGCGCTCAGAATTCATTGCGTACAGCAGAGATAAGGGTCAGCGACCAGTCCGTTTACGACGCTCTCACTTCCTCCGCCTCCCTTAAAGAATACGCTTCCTGGATAAAGGGCGAAAATTCCAAGGTGTCCTCCGTGTCCTCCTCCTGCGACCCCATTACACTCACTATCGAGCTTAATCTGGCCTACTAGAGGCAAGAGGTCAGAGGCAAGAGGCAAGAAGAAATATACAGGTAATTTTATATTGATTGACCTAAATAATACTTAACGGCGACATACACTAATAGAGGTTAGAGGCAAGAAGAAATATACAGGCAATTTTATATTGATTGACCCAAATAATACCTACCGGCGGCATACATATATGCTGCTGCCCTACTAGAAGCTAGAAGTAAGAGGCTAGAGGCTAGAAGAAATATACAGGCAATTTTATATTGATTGACCTAAATAATACTTAACGGCGACATACACTAATAGAGGTTAGAGGCAAGAAGAAATATACAGGCAATTTTATATTGATTGACCCAAATAATACCTACCGGCGGCATACATATATGCTGCTGCCCTACTAGAAGCTAGAAGTAAGAGGCTAGAGGCTAGAAGAAATATACAGGCAATTTTATATTGATTGACCCAAATAATACCTACCGGCGGCATACATATATGCTGCTGCCGAAAGCGGAGTTTGAATGAAATTTCAAAGAAAAATACGTTCGGCTGCCAAGGGCTTTGCAGCAGCGATCCTCTCCCTGTGCATTCTCTGCGGATGCGCAGAGGTGGAGGAGGTGCTGCCCGAGTCCGCAGGCACTGTCCCGTCTTATACCTCCTCCTCCGGGGACGGGGATATAGGCGGCTATATCTACAATCAGCTTTCCGATAAGGAAAAGGAATATTACCGCATTATGCGGGACGCAGTGTATAACTTCGAGGAAGAAGCCGTTTTTCCCGAGGCGCTCCCCGCAGAAACACTGCGCAAGATATTTGTATCGGTCTATTACTGTGAAACCGAGGTTTTCTGGCTGGACAGCGTTTTCTACCGTCACGGGTCCGATTCCTTCACCCACAAGCTGGACTACCGCTTCACTTCAGAGGAAGTGCAGTCCATGCAGCGTGAGATAGACCTGGCAGTCAGTGAACTGTTCTCGTCCATTGACAGCGCCGCCACCGACTATGAAAAGCTTCTTGCCTTTCACAACCGTCTGGTCACAGGCTGCACCTTCAACGAGAATACGGCTTATTCCAATACCGTTTACGGCGCTCTTGTTACGGGGGCTGCCCAGTGCGAGGGATATGCTTTTACCTTTGAATATCTCTGCAAGCTGGCGGGCATAGAATGCTTTACCGTTACAGGAACCAACCCCCAGGGCGCTCTTCATGCCTGGAATATGGTAAATCTGGAGGGTATGTGGTATCATGTGGACTGTACCTGGGACGACCCGATACTGGAAACTCCCGACCCCGATTTTATACGGCACTATTATTTTCTGACCTGTGATTCGGACATTATCGGCGTTACCCATATTCCCGACAACACATATTTTACCTTTCCCATCTGCACTTCACGGGAAAATTACTATAAACGGGAGGGACTTTATGCTCAGAGCGGAGACGAGGGTGTACAGCTTCTGAGGTCCGCTGCCGTATCGGCTCTCAATAACGGCCGCAAGGACGCTGCTGTGCGCTTTGCAGACAAAAAGTCCTATGAAAGCGCTTATACCAAGCTTTTTGACAACAAGGAGATAAGGGACATTTTTGCCTATGCCAACAGCGTATCGCCCCGTCGGGTGCTGGAAAGCAAATATGTGCGCTATTCCAATGACGATGAGCTTATAATTCATATATCCATGTTTTATGAATAGGGAGGAAAGCTTAAATTTATGAAGCTGCCGAAAAACAATCTGCGTAAAAATAAATACCTGTCCATGGTGACGGTCATTGCCCTGCAGGCGTCGCTTATGTTTACCGCCTGCGGTAAGATCGCCTATCCCGAGGACGCCGAGGCTTTGCCTACCTATACCACCAAGCGGCAGGTACAGGTGATATATGAGACCGACACATCCCCCGAAACAACCGAGCCTCCCAGACGCACCACTGCCGAGACCACGACCTCCCAGATATTCGGCACGGGGGACTATGGAGAGAGCACTTCGGCGACTTCCGCCCCTGTATCGGAAATTTCCCTTGAGACCGCCGAGACCACCCTTCCCGCAGCCTCCCCCTCCCTGGAGGATCTGCCTGAGGTAGGCATTTCCGATTATTATAAGGGCACTCAGACCATGCGCACCACCCCCACAACCGTAACCACCACACAGGCGACCACGGTCATGATCACATCCTCCGTGACCTCTGCGCCTGTCACGGACTTATCAGAACCGCTTATTGACGATGACGATGATGAACTTATAGACGATGAACCCGAAACTTCGGAAAGCACTCTTGTCCGCAGCGAACCCGGCGGGCTTCATGAGCTTCTCACCGACGGCAGAAAAAGCAAATATACAGGCCGTGACATCATCTCCCACCCTCAGAGCTACTACAGCCTTGACGAGGCGGACAAAGCCCTTTATGACCGTGTGGTGACCGCTCTTCTGAACCATGACAGCAGGCTGACCTTTACTTCCGAGGATAATATTACCTTTGAGAAATTCTTTGATATGTATCAGCTTATCTATAATGACGAATACAGGCTTTTTTACATATCCAACCAGATCGAATATTACACCGACCGTTCCACGGGGCTTCTGGGCGGCGTAATGCTCCAGTACACATATACCGCTGCGCAGACAGAGCAGATGAAGTCCGAGATAAATGCACGCTGCGATGAGATACTGTCTCCCGTCACTCCCCAAATGAGCGACTATGAGATAGTGAAGCTTATCCACGATTCCATAGTCAAGGGCTGCACTTATATCGAAAGCGACAATATGAACACTGTCTACGGCTGCATGGTAAAGGGAGAAGCCCTTTGCCAGGGGTATTCCAGAAGCTTTATGTATCTCTGTTCTGAGGCAGGGCTTGTTTCTTACGGCGTTTTCGGGGAGGCCAACGGCCCTCATATGTGGAATATTGTGGAAATGGACGGGGAATATTATCATGTGGACTGCACCTGGGACGACCCCGACCGCAGCGAGCGTCCCGATTCGGTCAGCTATGATTATTTCGGCGTTACGGACAGTCGGATAAACGAGCTTCGTGACACCGAGGAATACACCTACAGCATTCCCGCCGCAAACGGCACGAAATACCAGTATTTCACCTACAACAACCTTACAGCGGGAAACATAAAGGAAGCGGAGGAGATAATCCGCAGGGAGACCCTTGCCGCCGCCAGAACAAAAGCAAGCACAGTTCAGTTCATGTGCACCGACGACGCAGCCTACAGCGAAATATCGGGACAGCTTTTTACAAATTCCGGCAGGAATATCCTTGTTATCCTTGAAGAGATCGTTCCCGACGCTGCCAATCCCTTTGAGACCTACACCATTCAGCACAGCATGAACGACAAAACAAGGGTCATCAAGTTCTACCTTGAATATTGATCGGAAGCAGGAGGCAAGAAACAGAAACCGCTTGTGCCGCACATTGGTTTATAAACCGTTTTTAAAAGCAAATCAGCATTATCATGATCCGAAACTTGCCTATCGTATCTGCAATCAGACAGAGGTGATATTTGTATGCTCAGTAAACGTTGTTTGCACATCAAACATTCAAGAATACTTCCCGTACTTCTGGCAGGAATGATATATCTGTGCACAGGCTGCCAAAGCGGTGCGGAAGCTCCCATAGAGTATACCGTTATCTCCGACGGCACTGTTGCTGACGGAATAGGCACGGAAAATTCCCGAAGCGAGAGTTCGGAAAGCGTCAGCAGCGACCGTGTGTCGGAAAACAGTTCTCTGTCCGACGGCAGCGACCTTAGCAGCGAGGTCTCCTCGGAAAAGCTCACTATCCCCGACCATATGGAGACCCGATATATCTCCCTGTCCTTTGACGAACGTATGCGGGGGGCATATAACGAGGTAGTGTCCACCATGACAAATTTCAGGGAAAAATCCTTTATCCCCCTTACGATCAGCACCTCCGACTATGCCAAGGTGCTGGAGACCGTCCGCTGCGAGCAGCTGGGATTTTTCTTTCTGGAGGACAGGACCCAGGGGCAGTTTGACAGCTCCGCCCACACCTTTGAGATGAACTTTACCTATAAATATTCCATACCTGAAACCAACGCCATGCTCCGCCGCACCGAAAAGGAAGCTATGAAAATAATTGCCCTGACGGACGATAGCATGAGCGACTATGAAAAGCTGAAAATATTCCATGATTATCTGGTGCTGAGTGTGGAAAGCTCCACCGACGACCCCTACGCCGACTCGGTATACGGTGCGCTTGTGGAGAAAAAAGCCCTGTGCGAGGGGTTTGCCAAGGCCTTTTCCTATCTGTGCAATATTGCGGGGATAGATAATATGATCGTCACGGGTGTTACCGACGTTGACCATATGTGGAATATGGTAAAGCTGGGGGGCAGCTGGTATCATATTGATGTGGGCTGGGATAAGCCCTCACAGTCACTGGCGGTAAAGTATCCGGATATGGTTCTGTACCAGTATTTTCTTGTAAGCGACGATATTATCAAAAACAACCGCACCATAAACAATCTGCTGGGTGCGCCTCCACGGGCGGACTCGGAAGAAATGAATTATTTCAGGCATGAGGGAATGTATGCAGACAGCTATTCAAAGGCGCTGGAAATAATCGAGCAGTCCTGCGCCCGCAGCATAGACTCGGGTGAAAAATATTTTATGGTAAAGCTGGATTCCTCAAATCTTTACCTGCAAACCACTGCCAATCTTATAAAGCCCGATGAATCGGGAACGTCCGATATTGACAGGATAGTTTCCAAGCTGAATTTTACCGGGCGTATCAGCTATATTGATTATTACAAGGATTACCGGATCATAATTTTCGTTCTTGATTAGCTGCGGCACAGTGCCGCAGAGGATCTGCTCCCGTTCCCCGGCGCTTGACAGGAAACAAAGCCATGCCTCTTACATCTGATAGGGAGCAAAGCCCGACGGCGCCCGAGCGGTCCTTATGAAAGGAGGGCATCCAGTGTATAGATCCAAAAAGCCCGCAGTTTTTTTTGCCGCAGCAGTGACCGCAGCAGCCCTCACCGCCTGTAAGGAGACCCCGACAATCCCCCCTACGGATAACCTGCACCCGATAACCACCCCCGCCCGCACATCATCAACCTATACAGGCACGACCGTTGAATATGTTCCAACGGCTTCCGCCGCCCAAAGGCGGAACAGCCTGGATATGCCGGATATGCCGGATATGCCAAGCTTTCCCGATATGGATATGGGAGCTGCCGACAATCCGTTCGACAGCGAATTCTACGCCCTTTTCGGAAACAACGGCGCAGAATACCCCGATTATTCCGTAGCTCCCGAGGACGACAGCGGCGAACATCTCCCCGCCTCGGAAACCTCCGTGCCCTATACCGAGCCGGACGATATTTCCATAAGCCGTGAGGACGTCCCCGATGAGGCAATGACAAATATGACAGAGCCTGTGACCGCCCGTGTGGAAACAGCATTTCCCGGTGGGCAAATGCCCGATTTCACCTTTTCCTACCCCGCCCCTACCACCGTCACGGCTGCCGACGGCACATTTCCTCCCGAAACCTTAACGACCGCCGGCGGTATGCTTCCTCAGACCGAACCCTTTGACATAAGGGAATATATGCCTGACATGGGTGATTTCCCCGATTTCGGTGATATTGAGTTCGACACTGCCGATTTCGGCAGATAAATTTGCTCTGTGCCGGTACATATATTATATCACATTCATCATTTTTTGTCAATAGCTTTGTGCAAATTTTATTTGCCTGAAAGCAATTTTGTTAACTTGCACAAAACGCTATTGCTTTTTCGCAGTGCATTTGCGTATTTTAGCTTTGTGCAATAAAAATAATGTAAGATAATCGGTTCAATTTATATTGATAAAAAAATCCCCTCAAAAAATTTGAGAGAAAACATAAAGGAAGTGGCAAAATGCCTATAAATATACCGGATAACCTCCCCGCCGTGCCCGAGCTGCGGAAAGAAAATATCTTTGTGATGACCGACGAAACGGCGGCTCACCAGGATATACGTCCCTTGCGTATTGCAATTCTCAATCTTATGCCCAAAAAGATACAAACGGAGACCCAGCTTCTGCGCCTGCTGAGCAACACCCCTATACAGGTGGATATCGAGTTTCTGCAAACCGCCTCCCACGTGTCGAAAAACACCCCCGTAAAGCACCTGAACAAATTCTACAGTGTTTTTGAGGATATAAAGGAAGAAAGATTTGACGGGCTTATAATCACGGGCGCACCTGTGGAGCAGCTGGAATTCGAGCAGGTGGACTACTGGCAGGAGCTTTGCGGTATTATGGACTGGTCGCTGACCCATGTGTTTTCCACATTTCATATATGCTGGGGAGCGCAGGCAGCCCTTTATCACCATTTCGGCATACAAAAATACCCCCTGTCACAGAAAATGTTCGGCGTTTTCCCCCATAAGATAGAAAAGCCCATGAGCACTATAGTGAGAGGCTTTGACGAGACCTTTTATGTGCCCCATTCCCGTCACACCTGCCAGAGGCGTGAGGATATAGAAAAGACAAAGGGGCTGGAAATAATCACATCATCGGATATGGCGGGAGTGCACATTATCGGCGATAAAAGCGGTCGGCTTTTCTTTGTCACGGGGCATTCGGAATATGACCGCTTCACCCTGCGTGAGGAGTATTTCCGAGACGTGGAAAAGGGCCTGCCCATATCCGTGCCCTACGGCTATTTCCCCTATGACGACCCCGGACAGCCCCCACGCTTCAACTGGCGCTGCCATGCCAATCTTATGTTCTCCAACTGGCTAAATTACTGCGTTTATCAGGAAACGCCATACGATCTGGAGAATATAAAGCCGATAAATATTGAGAGATAAAAAATCTCCCTGTTTTCTTGCAGGGAGATTTTTTACTCTCATCAGAGATCACATTTTCAAAATATCTTTCTTAAACTCCATAAAAAATGCACCCCATTTCTTGTGATACTTCTCAATATGACTCCGCCAATAAGCCTTCATATCTCTGTAGGGACATTCGGCAATTTCGGGCAGACAGTGAACGGCGTCAACCAGAGCGTAAGCATTATCAAAGCTGCCCTCATTTATCAAACGCTCCGCCTCCGCCAGTGCGCTGCCGATAATTTTATGCAACAGCTCATCACTGCCCGCAGGCAACAGTTCCCGTGCAGCAGAAAGGCTTTCCATAGCCCTTTCCCTTTGACAAAAGGTAAGATCGTACCGGAGTTTTACAAGAGCCTGCTGAAGCTTGTCAGTCATACAAATTCTCCGCCTCTCAAAACAATTCACGGCTCAATTTTCCAGTCCACAGGCTCTATCCCCCGTGACTGCAAAAACTCGTTGCACCTGCTGAAATGGCGGCAGCCGAAAAATCCGTTGTACGCCGACAGGGGCGAGGGGTGCGCCGCCTCCAGAATAAAGTGATCGGGATTAGTGATAAGCCTTTTCTTCGCCTTGGCATTGCCGCCCCACAGCAGAAACACCAAAGGACGCTCCCGCTCGTTCAGCTTGATTATTACATCATCCGTAAAGGTCTCCCAGCCCTTGCCCTTGTGGGAATTGGCCTGCCCCCGCCGCACCGTCAGCACGGTGTTGAGCATAAGCACGCCGCTGTCCGCCCATTTATACAGCTCCCCGTGAGGCGCAGGGGGAATCCCCAGATCGGCCTCGATTTCCTTGTAAATATTCTGCAGGGACGGCGGAATGGGACAGCCCTTCTGCACCGAAAAGCAAAGCCCGTGCGCCTGTCCCGGCTCATGATAAGGGTCCTGCCCTATGATAACCGCCTTTGCCCCCGAATAAGAGGTGTGCTTCATGGCACTATATATGTTGTTCATATGGGGATAAATTTCCCGTGAAAAATATTCCTCTTTAAGAAATTCACGCAGCTGCTTGTAATAGGGCTTGTCAAATTCCCCCGCCATTACCTCGTCCCAGTCGTTGCCGAAATTTACCATATGTATCACTCTCCGGGTTATATTTTTTGTGTTCCGCATTTTTACTGAAGACCCTTCAGCCAGTTTGAAAACTGCTCCAGAACATTTGTGTAAAGCGCCTTGTCATCCGCCCTTGAAAGGTCCGCCATTTTTGTAAAGCCTGTATTGTCACGGACTCTCCCTGTCATATCGTCAAGCTTTCTCAGATAACTGAAGGATTCATTTCCGATACCTATAAACTGGATAAAAACATTCTTTCCCGAGGACCTTTTTATGATAGAATCCGACGCAGGCTTATCGGAATTTTCTCCGTCGGTTATGAACAGAATAAACGTGGGGGCGCCGTCGTCCACTATGGGAGGCACGGCAGACCTGCCTAAAAGTCCCTTGCCTGTGCTGTACCCCTCGATTATGGCGCAGAGAACAGGCGCATAGGCAGTTCCTCCCATTGTATATCCCGAACGGTTTATCACCGAGGTCACATAATTTTCATAATTTGAAAGGGTAAGCGCAGTCATTTGACGAAAATCACTCTGGAAAAGGAAAATATCTATTGAGCCGTTGTCGTCAAAGGTGAGACCCAGAGGCACCAGGCGTTTGAGCGTATCCCGAACGGTTCCGTTTTTGTACAGACTGTTCATTGAATAGCTGTAATCAAGCACGACCACCACTTTGGCACGGATATTTCCAAGATCAACGCCGCTTTTTTTGCTCAGGTCAACAACGCATTTTGAGAGATTCACAACGTGCTTTTCCAGATTGACCTTATCCTTTGAGAGATTTATTTTTCCCATTATCCTATCGGAAATCTGTTTGCTGCTGTCTGCTGCCGGGACGGGCGCTGCCTGTGTGGCAGGGGCAGGCGCTGCAGCGGGGGCAGGTCTTTGAACGGAATCCGCAGGACGCCCGGGAGCATTTTCATCAGCCAGTTCGCCGCCGTATTTTTTCAGCAGCTCGGCAAGTCCGCCGTCAAAGCCTCTTGCAACAACACTGATGCGCCATTCGTTTTTACGATATATCTCCAGCCCGATTATCGCCCTTTCGTTTTTGAAATCGGAGCCATTAAAAACCGCTTCGAGAACAAGGGCGTCCCCCTGATAAATTTGTATGCTGTGAGAATTTATCTGCCCCATAGTTCCGTCGCCGTCAATGCTGACGGTAAATACAAGCTTTGCGACAGCTTCGGGGAGACGGGCAGTATCCACAATATAATCGAATGCGCCGCCCTGCGCCGAATATGTGATCTCACCGGCCGGGGAAGCGGGCTGATTGTAAAAGATCATATATCTGTCGTCCGACAGCTTTTCGCCAGGATCAAGACCGAAGCAGCAAGTGTCGTACACTGCACCGCCCGACGTGGTCATTCTTATCCTGATCGGCAGCTTTGGGTCAAAGTGATCGCTCAGTTTTCCTCTGAAGCCTCTTTCGATTTTCATATATTTTTACCTCCATGAGTGAATTTTATATCCGCAGAAAAAATCAGCTGTCGTGAGAATACGCCGGATTCTCCAAATATACCGTTATCCCCGCATTTTCAAGCTCTGCGACCTGTTCGTCCGTTATATCCCCGTCTGCCCAGAAGTGCATTTCCTGTAACTCCTGCATTTCCGTAAAACCGCTTATGTCGTCTATCTTTGTATTATATATTTTAAGTATTTTTACCTTATCAAAAGCGGCAAAAACAGAGCTGTCATGCATTTCTGAATTAAAAGCACTTGTTTTCTCCGTACCCGTAAATTCACAGCCGTATATATAAAGCTCCTCCGCATTTAAGTTGGTACCGAACTGTTCAAAATTATCCATTTTGCAAAAAACAAAATTAACGCCTTCAAAGCTTTCATTGGAAAAATCCGATAAGTCCATTTTGCTTTTGAAAGCCCACATCTGCTTTGTATTTTCAAGCGATCCGAAAAAAGAAGTATTCTTTATATCGCAGCCGCCTAAGCATATTTCCGAAACGCTTACATAGGGCATTGATATTTTTTTGTCCGTTTTCAGATCGGAAATGTATAAATAATCAAGCGATGGGAAAAATTTCAGACTGCCGAAATCGCTGTAGCTTTTATAATGACAGTCCAGATCCAATTTTTCGCAATCTGTCTTGTAAAACCCGCCGCACATATACACAAAATCGGGAGCCGTCAACTGCTTTAAAATTAAAGCAGCAATAATTACAACAATCGGAATAAACACTAAAGTAATTTTCCTTGCTTTCATATCATCTTCCCCTTTCACGCAAGCGGCTGCGTGTATGGATATCTACTATTATACAAAATATATAATGAAACTGCCTTGTTACAGGCTGTTAAAAATTACAGAAGGTATTTTTGTGTATACTCTGTTTGTTCAAAAATAACTCCCTCGGAAGTTACTGCCATAGTTAAAACAATAGGAGCAGCCTTAGAGCAATCAAGTGTAATAATTGAATCATTTTTATCTTGTTCTTTCTCATAATATTGAAACATTACGTCATTTTTTCCCCAGCACTTTGACATACTCATCAGTTTATTGAAACTCAGATTATTTTTAACACAATATTCCTTAATTTTATTTAAATTTTCAAGAATTAATTTACACTCTGTCACAATAGATACTCCACTCATTCTATTAATTACTACTTATCGCTGTTCGCCCTGCGGTTTTTCTTAAACTCCGCTTTAAGCTGCCTCGGCAGGAAAAGCTCCATACCGTCCAGAATTTTTTCCGAGGGCGAGAAAATTATCCGCACATTCCCCGCACTTTTATGAACAAAGTCCGCAAAATAGCGGTTTTCCGAATAGCCGTCGTCCGCAAGGACAGTGGTGCAGCCGTCGGCTTCCTCGGGAGCGTCCTCCAGCCTGCCGAATGCGGTAAACTGGTCTATGGGAGCGGTGACAAGCCTCTTGCGCTTGCGCTTGCCCATTATCTTGTCCACGTCCATTTCACCGTTGCTCACAATGTATTCATATTCCACATCAATATTCGTAATAAAAAGATACCCAAGATAAAATATAAGCCCCACCCCCGCAAGATTCAGGGGAAACATCATAAAAAACATCAGGAAAAATCCCGCAGCCAGGGCGGCGGCAGCCACGCCTATAAGTCCCTTTTTCACTAAATCAATGGCACCGGGCTTCCGAGGCACAAGATACTCTGCATAAAAATCACTGTTTATCATTTAAAAATCCAAACTCCTTTTTACAGCGATACACAATATCCGACAAAATGCATTTACAAAACGCTGCGGATTTTCGGTCTGCGTGCGCTGTTTTTTTGTTTCACGAATACACCTTACGTTATGGCTTTAAAACATTATACCACATAATTGTGAAATATTCAAGAATTTTTTCCTATTTTAAGAAATTTTACGAAAAAGCCCTTGCATTTTTTTGAAAATGGTGTATAATAGTGATATGGGTCGGTGCGGAGTGATCTCTCATTCACTTTAAAATTTCATATACACGAATTATATAAAACGCCTTGACCGGGCAAAGTAAGCTTGCATAATATTGCTGCAAAAGAGAGGAAAGCCAATGGCTGAAAGCTTTCCGCAGCGGTCTGCAAGCCGAAATTTCACCCGAGAGCGGCTGCTTTGAACGGTTTTTGCTGCGGCAAAAATACAAGTAGGAGCGGACGGTGTGTGCGCCGTTACTGCACGGGAGGAAGCGAGCGTCCTCAAACGATTATTCGCAGGTGGTTTATGTCCTGTCCGAATGGAGAGGGCATTTTTTTTTAGAGGCTAGAGGTAAGAGGGCTAGAGACTAGATATTGAGACCCATGACCGTTAATCGAAAACGGTAATGATAATAAATAATAAATAAAAATTTTTATAGAAAGGTATGATCTTAAAATGCGTGAACAACTGGAAAACATCAAGAAGCTTGCTGCGGAGGAACTGGCAAAATGCAGCGACCTTAAGGTAATGGAGGAACTGCGTATAAAATTCCTCGGGAAAAAGGGCGAGCTGACCTCCATATTAAAGCAAATGGGAGGCCTCACGGCGGAGGAGAGGCCTGTTATAGGGCAGCTGGCAAACTCTGTCCGTGCGGACATTGAGAAAAAGCTTACCGAAAGGGCGGAGGCGCTTAAAGCGGAGGCTGCCAAAATGAAAATGGCGTCGGAGACCATTGACGTTACCCTGCCGGGAAAAACGCCCCCTCACGGGAGGCTGCACCCGCTGACGGCAACGCTGGAGGAGGTCAAGGAGATTTTCCTGGGTATGGGCTTTGACGTAGTTGAGGGGCCCGAGGTGGAGACCGACCATTACTGCTTCGAGGCGCTCAACACCCCCAAGCACCACCCTGCAAGAGACACTCAGGACACTTTCTATATCAATGAAAATGTAGTTCTGCGCACCCAGACCTCCAGCGTTCAGATAAGGACTATGGAGAAGCGCCGCCCCCCTATCCGCATTATCTCCCCGGGGCGTGTTTACCGTTCGGACACGGTGGACGCCACTCATTCCCCCATATTCAATCAGATAGAGGGGCTTGTGGTTGACAAGGGAATAACCCTCGGCGACCTTTACGGTACTTTGGAGATCCTTATGAAAAAGCTTTACGGCGAAAAGGCGCAGATTCGTTTGCGGCCTCATCATTTCCCCTATACGGAGCCGTCTGCGGAGGTGGACCTTATGTGCTTCAACTGCGGGGGCAAGGGCTGTTCCATGTGCAAGGGGGACGGCTATGTGGAGCTTCTCGGTTCGGGTATGGTTCACCCGAAGGTACTGGAGGGCTGCGGCATTGACCCCGAGGTTTACAGCGGCTTTGCTTTCGGCATAGGTCTCGAGCGCATTACCATGGGGCGGTACAATATCAATGATATGAGACTTTTGTATGAGAATGATGTGAGATTTTTAAATCAGTTCTGATTTGGATAACGGAGGAGATAAAATGGCCGATAATAATAAGATCCAATTGGATTACGAGCCCTTGGGGTGTATCTGTATGAACAAATGGACAGGCATAGGGTTTTACATCTTTGCGGGAGTCCTTATCATAGCGGGGATCATAGTTAATTTTGCGGTTATGGCTTCGGCGGCGGTATTTGCGGTATTTGCTTTTTTTGCGGCGTTTTCGGTGTTTGCGGGCGTTGCCTGCACAAAGGGCGCATGGTATTGGGGAAAGGAAAAATTTACAATCCATAATTTCCTTTCAAAGCCCCTTACCTTCGGCTATGAAGAGTTAGACAGGATATATTCCGTGACCGAGGGACCTGCGGTGACGATCATGTTTCGAATGAAAAACGGGAAGGAATATGGTCTTACGCCCGGTATGAACGGCACAAAAGAGTTTCTGGAATATCTCGGCTCGATTCAGGATAAGTACCAATAAAGCTTAAATGCTTTGCAAGGGGGCATTTGCATGAAGGACGGTTTTATTATTGAGGAAGCTCAAAGGAAAATGAAGTCTGCTCTGGCGGACGGCGTGTTTATGCTGGTACTGTTTGCGGTGTTTTCCGTTTCTCTTGCTGCATTCTATGCAATAGTCGGCAGGGCTTCTCTTTTGTCGGTCGTGCTTCTTTTTCTGCTTGCGTGTATGCTGCGGGACGGTTTGCGAACAGTCACGGCAGCACGGAAAAATTACCGCAGCATTGTCGGCATTACCGGCATTACCGAAAAGGCTGACATTATGGGCGAAGGGGACTTTTCGCAGGCAGCTCTTGATGTGTCAAAGGCACAGTGTCTCGGCGGATTTTACTGCGGCGGGGAATGGCTGTATTCTCCTTACGGGCTGCTGTGCAAATGGGAAGATGCTGTCGGTATCGAGGCGGAAATTTTCTACGGAATGCCTCACGCAGGGCGCAAGTCATTTGCACGGGCGGTCATAGCGGTATCTTTGAAAAACGGCGGTATTGTCAAGGGGACGGTGCTTTTGGCAAAAGACCTTACTGCCCTGAACGAGGGTTTTGACGGCTTTGAAAAATATGCCGAAAGCAGGGGGGTATCGGTAAGCAGAAAATTCACCCAGTGGCATAAAAATTATATGCTCTGACCTCTAAGCGTGGCACAGCATAATGACAGAAAGGGAGCGTTGGCATGGATATACTTTCCGAGGCTCGCAGCAAAATGATGTCGGGAGCGGCAGCAGGATCATTGTGGCCGGGATTTTTCGCCGTATGTTCATTGTATTTGCTGTCGGTGTTTGCAAGGGCGCCTATCAAATTGTCCGATTTACCGAAAGCCGTGAGATGTGACCCGGGAGATTTCATTTCTCTGACAATCGGTTTGCTTGTCTGGATATGGGCTTGCGCCGTGATTTTCAAATACGGATTTACGGTCGTAGGCAAGGCAAGGGCAAATTACGGCAATATTGAGCAAAGGGCGCATGATATGGGTGATGAGGAATGCCGCAAAATGTCCGTCTGTGCAAAATTCGGGGCGATATACTGCGGCAGTGAATGGCTGTTTTCACCTTTCGGCGTGCTGTGCAGGTGGGAGGATATTTGGGGGATAAATGCAGAATTTTTTTACCCCAAAGGGCGTTATCAGACTCACCCTTACAAATGGATAGTCATTCGCATTGCCCTTAAAAACGGCAGTATCATTGAGGGCACTGTGCTGGGCAAGGATGATATCCTTGAGGTAAGCAGCAGCTTTGACGGCTTTGCGGAATACGTACGGGGCAGGGGGATAACGGTAAGCAGGGAATTTATTTAGCGGCGGATAAGAAAGCGGCGTTTGAATGAAAAACGGCGCTGTAACCGAAAAGACCGTGATGACAATGTACAACACAGGAAATGTTTGCCTTGCTGTGTTTATGGAGGCTGCGGTTGAGTATTAATAAAAATTTATAAAAGGAGCGGTTTTATGGCACTGAGGCAGCTGGGCAGAATATTATTCAAAAAATTCGGCATTGGCGGAGTATTGATACTTATCGGACTGATAGGCATTGTTTTCGCCGTCAGAGACAGTTCTGCAAATATGCCGGGGCAAATGTCATTTGATTTTAAGGTAGATCTGGCAGTTACTGCCATAGGGCTGATCGGCGGTGCTTTGGCGCTGTTTATCCGAATGAAAAAACTGGCGAAGCAGGAGGAAGAAAGACTTGCTGCACAGGCTGAAGCCGAACGCAGGGCAAAGTCCGATCCGAAATATTACGATAAACTGAAATCCAAATAACTGAGGCGATACGTGGCGTGGCAGAAAGGGGCGTTTATTATGGAGAAAGGGTTTATACTTGATGAGGCACGGAGGAAAATGAAGTCAAATACGGCTTACTGCGTGCTGCTGGCGGTCACATTGATCGTCTGGGGTGTGCTTATATTTCCGTTTCTCATGTTCAGAGAATTACCGGAATCGAACTTTATCGGTATTCCTTTTGTGATGATCTATTTTTTCATTCTTGCCGGAAATACGGATAGGTTTATGTTCACTTTGCGCAAGGCCCGGAAAAATTATAAAAATATCCTGTATGCGGCTGACGGTACGGACAAGGCGGATTATGAGGACATATGCCTTAATGTAACGTCGGGGACGGCTTTCGGAGGATTTTACTGCGGCGATGATTTTCTGTATTCTCCTTACGGTATACTGTGCAAATGGGAGGATATATGGAAGATCAATGTGGAGTTTTGCAGGTGCAGCGGCATCAGATATCCGTACAGATCGGCAGTGATCCGCATTACGCTGAACAGCAGCGACGTGATCGAGGGAGCGGTGCTTAACAGAATAGATACTACCGCCTTAGCCGACAGCCTTGACAGATTTGAAAAGTATGTCAAAGGCAAGGGAATAGGCATTAACATAGAATACGTCAATAGTATCAATAATATATTCCGGGAGGAAAATTAATGACAAATATGACTGATATGACAGACGTGTCCGAATGGGGCGGGTTTATTATTGATGAGGCTCGGAAGAAAATGAAATCCGATATGGTGAACGGTGTGGTTTTTCTGATAGTCTATGCAGTGCTTGCCGTTATTCTTGCTTTACTCTCTTTGATCTTTATAATAATCAGCGGTGAGTTTGTTGGGTCGGTCGTGCTGATTTTTCTGTTCGTATGGGTACTGGGAAATGGCATAAGACCTATTCTGACAGCGCGCAGGCATTACCGCAGCATTGTTGAAAGATCAACCGCTTTAGGCAAAGAAGATTACTGGAAGGTATGCTTTGACATTACCCAAAGAACCGAAAATCCGGGACATTTCTACTGCGGCAATGAATGGCTGTATTCGCCCTTTGGGATATTGTGCAGGTGGGAGGATATTTGTGAGATAAATTCGGATTTTTTCTACGGCAATACACGGTATGATATTCACCCGTATAAACGGATAGTTTTTCGCATTGTTCTGAAAAACGGCGAGGTCATCAAGAGTACGGTCACTGACGGCAGGGATATACGCGCTGTTAACGAGGGCTTTGACGGCTTTGCGGATTTTGCCAAAACCAAGGGAATAGCGATAAGCAGAAAGTTTATTTAGAGGGAGTAAATCACTGTCTGTCGGAAAGGAGCGTTTATTATGGAGAATAGATATGTTCTTGATGAGGCACGGCGGAAAATGAAGTCAAATACGGCTGATTTAAAAAAAGTGTCCGAATGGGGCGGACTTATTATTGATAAGGCTTTACGGCAGAAAAGGTCGATGACCGCTGACGGAATCTATTGTTCGGTATTATTTTGCGCAGTATCAATGCCGATCTTATTCATTCTGATCCTGCCTACAAATTACTGGAATTATATGAGCACTCCGGCAAGCGTTTTAATGACTGTTGTCATGACAGCGGTGTTTTGTCTTATCGTTGTGGCTATAGGTCACAATAGTACGGTGGGGCTTATCATCAGGGCAAGACAGGGATATGAAAGCATAGCCCGAAAAGCCGTGACTATGAGCAAAGATGAATATATTTCGGTTTGCGGCGACCTTGCAAAGGGGGTATGTTTAGGGGGGATCTACTGCGGCAGCGAATGGCTTTTCAGTCCTTACGGTATGCTGTACAGGTGGCAGGACATAAAAGCGGTGAGTATGAAATTTTACTACGGGCACAGCAGATATGAGCAGACGCCCTTTAAGTCTGCCAAGGTCATGATACTGCTGGCTGACAACAGCGTAGAACGGCTGTACGTTATGCGGAAGGAGGACATACTTACTCTTAATGATTCCTTTGATAATTTTGCGGTATTTGCCGGAGAAATGAGAATAAAGACCGAGCGAAAATTTGTGTGATCATTGAGAGGTGATGAATATGAAAAAAGGGCGCATATACAAAGCCGTCCGACCGAAATGGACAGTGTTCGGCATAAAGATATTTTTAAGTCTTTGCTGTTTTCTCGTTGTGGCGGCAATGCTGTTTGCTGCTGTTTGCGAATGGATAGAAACCGAGGATTACAGCGCTTTGTTATTTGCGGGGCTTATAAGTCTGGCGCTTTATGCTGTCGCTGCGGTAATGGTCATAAAGTCGCTTAAAAACGAAAAGCGTTCTTTGGACAGCAGGGCGCAGACCTTACAGTCGATAGACAGTTACAAGCTGGAACGTCTGGAGGAAGAGGCACAGACTGCGGAAAAATATTTCGGCTGCTTTTACGTTCTTGACGAATATCTCTTTGTGCCGAAGGCGGGGCTGCTGATAAGGTATGATGAGATCGGGTCTTTCAAAACGATATACCACTCCACCAACGGTATACCCGACGGGGTGTTTATAGAAGTGTTCGACAGGGAGAATATAAAATACCGTTTTTCCGTGAACAAATGGCGGGACTATAAAAACAGCTACAATGAATTTATGGCTCTGCTTAACGGAAAGGGTCTGGGGGAAAGAAAAGCTCCCGAAAATAACGGATATATCCCTGTAGGCAGTGGTTAAAAGCGGATAAAAATTTGCAGCGTTAAACAAATTCAGTGTGAATTTTAAATAAATCAATTTTATATGGAGGTATAGAAAAATGGATCTGTCAATGAGATGGCTTTCCGATTATGTGAATACGGAGGCTTTGAGTATCAAGGAATTCTGCCACGGGCTTACAATGAGCGGCTCAAAGGTGGAGACCTACAAGGAGGAGGGCAGCGAGATTTCCCGTGTTGTTGTGGGGAAAATCCTGAGCGTTCGTCCTCATGAGGATTCGGATCATTTAGTGGTCTGCATGGTGGACGTGGGCGAAAGCGAGCCTGTACAGATAGTTACGGGTGCGCCAAATATAAGAGAGGAAAATGTGGGGAATCTTGTCCCTGCGGCTCTGGACGGCTCTACGCTGCCCGGTGGGGTGAAGATCAAAAAGGGCAAGCTGAGAGGGGTAGCCTCAAACGGCATGCTCTGTTCACTGGGTGAGCTGGGGCTGACGGTGCATGATTTCCCCTATGCCATTGCGGACGGTATTTTTATCCTGAATGAAGAGGACTGCGGCAAGACCCTTACCCCGGGTATGGATATAAGAGAGGCTATAGACTTCAACGACACCACGGTGGAGTTTGAGATAACCTCCAACCGTCCCGACTGTATGTCGGTAACGGGACTTGCAAGGGAAACTGCGGCTACATTCGATATTCCTCTTAATATCAAAGAGCCTGTATACAAGACCTGCGGCGGCGATGTGAACGAGCACCTGACAGTTAAGATAGAGAATGAGGACCTTTGCTCACGGTATATGGCGGGCGTTGTAAGGAATGTTAAAATAGCCCCCTCTCCCCTGTGGCTGAGGGAGCGGCTGAGGGCAAGCGGAGTGCGTCCCATTAACAATTTCGTTGATATTACAAACTATGTAATGCTGGAATACGGTCACCCCATGCACGCCTTTGACATCCGCTACATCAAGGGAAATTCCATTAAAATAAGAAATGCGGCAGAGGGCGAGAAAATAACCACACTGGACGGTGCAGAGCGCACTCTTAAATCAAATATGCTGGTTATTGCGGACAGCGAAAAGCCTGTGGCTGTAGCGGGCGTTATGGGCGGCGAATACAGCGGGATAATGGACGACACGGTGGATGTGGTTTTCGAGGCGGCTTGCTTTGACGGTCCTTCCGTGCGCACTACCGCAAAGGCACTCGGCATGAGGACGGACGCTTCCGCAAGGTTTGAAAAGGGACTTGACCCGAGAATGTGCGAGGTTGCCTTGAAGCGTGCCTTTGAGCTGGTGGATATGCTGGGCTGCGGCGAGGTGGTAAGCGGCATTATCGACTGCTCAAACGGCAGAGACACCCAGAAGACCGCTCCCTTTGACCCTGCCTGGATAAACCGTTTCCTTGGCATAACCCTTTCGGCGGAGGATATGGAAGCGTATCTTAACAAGCTGGAAATTACCGTTAAGGACGGCGTGGCTTATGCGCCTCCTTACCGTATCGACATTGAATACAAAAACGACATTGCCGAGGAAATTGCAAGGCTTTACGGCTACAACAACATTCCCGGGACAGTTATCAGGGGCGTTGCCAGCGGCGAGCTGACCGAGCGGCAGAAATTCATAAGGAAGATCATGCAGACCCTGACGGGGCTTGGAGTAAACGAAATAGCAAGCTTCTCCTTTGTATCTCCAAAGGGCTTTGACAAGCTGCGGCTGCCCGAGGACAGCAAGCTGAGAGACACTGTAGTCATCACCAATCCTCTGGGCGAGGATACCTCCGTTATGAGAACTTCTCTCCTGCCCAGTATGTGCGAAACTCTTGCAAGAAATTATAATAACCGCAACCCCGAGGCTGTGCTGTTTGAGCTTGCAAAGGAGTATCTGCCGAAGGGAGGCGAGCTGCCCGAAGAACCTCAGAGGCTGTGCATAGGAATGTACGGAAACTGCGACTTCTACAGCTTAAAGGGAATTATCGAGGGACTGCTGGACGCTGTGGGAGTAAAGGGCGCAGAGTATGAGCCTTGCAAGGGCGTTTCGGAGAATTTCGGAGAAGCCCCCGCATTCCACCCGGGACGGTGCGCCGAAATACTCCGTGACGGCAAGGCGATAGGCATATTCGGCGAGCTGCACCCGGAAACTGCCGAAAATTACGGCATAGGCACAAGAGTGTATGCGGCTAAGATAAACATTGACGAGCTTATGGAATCCGCCGAGGTGAAAAAATACAAGCCCCTGCCCAAATTCCCCGCTGTTACAAGAGACCTGGCAGTGGTATGCGATGAAAATATCCCCGTTGCTCATCTGGAAAAGGCTATAAAAGAGGGCGTCGGAAAGATCCTTGAAAGCGTTAAGCTCTTTGACGTTTACAAGGGCAAGCAGATAGAAGAGGGCAAAAAGTCGGTGGCATTCAGCATAAGTATGCGCTCCCATGAGGGCACTCTCACCGACGAACAGGCGGACGCTGCCGTTAAAAAGGCTTTGAAAAAGCTTGCCGAGCTGGGAGCGGAAATAAGAGCGTAAAGCCGCTTGAGCATATAGACTAAAATTAAAATGACCGACAGGAGCATTACAATCCTGTCGGTCATATTTATTTTTATGTTTCTATGCCCTTGCGTCAAATTTCTGCCCGCAAGCCGTGCTTGCCATGCCTGCCGTTTGTTTGGGGGTCACGCTCACTGACACCTTAGCGCTTACGCTGCCCGCCGAAATGATATCTCCGCCGGCTGCCGTCGAGCGAAAAGGCTTGCGGGAGCGGCGGACCTTGCGCACCTCGTAAGACTGCTCTGCTTTTGCCCTGGCGGCTATTTTACGGGCACCCTTGGACTTTTTCAACTTCGGGGCTTCCTTTTCCTCGACTTTCACCTTACCGTCCTTGTCGTGGCTGACAACCTTGACCTTCTTTGGTTCACGAGCCTCATGAGCTTCTCTGCCCTCATTGCCTTTTTCGGCGCCGTTTTCGGCATTGGCAATCTTCCTGGCAGCCGCCGCACGCTCTGCGTCCGTGGGCAAAGCGGAAAATTCCCCGCTCTTTACAAAGTCGCTGTGAGACCTGTCAATGGCAGCCATTTTCATCTGCTGCTCGGAAATAAGCGACGCCTTATCCCCGTCGGAAATATATGGGCTGTTCTTAATGCTGTTCACAGAGGAAAGCGCTGAAGCCGTATAAGCAAGCTTAAGTCTCCTTACCTCGTCCTTGGTCCTGCACCGGCGCAGCTTGTTTTCAAAATCCTTTTGCTCCGCCTCAATATTCTGCACCCGCTGATAAGCGG
This sequence comes from uncultured Ruminococcus sp., assembly GCA_964523835.1. Taxonomy (GTDB): domain Bacteria; phylum Bacillota; class Clostridia; order Oscillospirales; family Ruminococcaceae; genus Huintestinicola. The sequence goes on along the minus strand of CAZGAZ010000030.1, from coordinate 4,046 downwards.
CCGCATCCTTTTTCCGCAGATACTCCTTTTCGGCGGGAGTGAGCTTTGCCCCTCGGGAAAGCTTGTAGTTTATATTGGTAAGGGTGGAATCGCCCTTTTTCCCCAAATCATTCAAAGCAGACTTTTTTTCTTCGGTTTTCTTTTTCTGCTTCTCCATCCATTCGCCAATAGTCTTTGCGCCGTCTGCGGCATAGTTTCCCGAATTTTTCCTGGTTCGCCATTTGTTTTCCATATCCATGGTTTTAACATAGCTGTTTATCGAGCCTATACTCATGAAATCCATATATCATTGCTCCTTTCCGGGTGATGTAAAACGTAAACATACCCGCATGCCAAAATGTCTGAACCGACCCCGAAAATCATACTGTTTTACTTGGATACTTATCCTATCATATATATCGACCTTATTTCCCGAAAGTTTAGGGGATATTTTACACAAATTTTACCGGGAAATTTTGGCGGAACACGGCAAAAAAACACGTAAATTATTTTCCCAACGCTTTAAGGATAGGTTCAATATATTTTTTATCGGAAATATCATAGGAAGATGAGATCATTTTTATCATTTCCCTATCCTCATCTGTTTTCTCCTTTTTCGCACTGAGCACCTTTACCAACATATTCATGGCGAATTTTGACGGTGCGGGCATTTTTTCATAATCAAGCCCCCCGGGGCAGTAAAAGGCGCTTACCCCCTCAAACTCCGGCGTTTTAAAGTTCTTCTCGAGAGACTTCTCCACCTCGGGGCTTTCCATAGGGCTTGCCCCCACGCAATATGCAATAAGCTTTTTGCCTTCCGGTCTGCGGACAATGCTTTTGAATCGGCTAAGCTTGCTTATCCCGCCTGCGCAAGCCCAGCTGCCGAAAACAATTGCATCATAAGCCGACAGCTCCTGCTTCTCCGCCGTTTTAAGGCCGGCGCACTCGGCTCCCGCCGCCTCCGCTATCCATTCGGCATACCGCTTGGTAAAGCCCGTCTGCGAATTGTATATCACTATTGTTTTCATTTTATCAGGTTCTCCTTCTGTATTTTTCCGCACTGTGAACATATTTAAGCTTAAGGCATTTTCACACCGTGCAAAAATTCACCTAAACAAACTCTTATCGTATATATCGGCAGTACACGGGAAAAATTAACCGGCAATTTTCACGAACTTTACACAAAATTTTCATCAAACTTTTATAGAACAAGTTTTTTACTGCTGCACGCCTGTTTCCGATTGCTGCCTCCTGCTTCTTGCCTCCTGCATCGAGTAAACGCAGCCGCAGTAATCCTGCCTGTAAATGCCGTATTCCTTTGAAAGCTCGGTGGAACGCTTGTAGCCGTTCTTTTTCTTGAAATCCGAGTACAGATATTTAACGCCTGTTTCCTCGGCTATCTCGCCCCCTATGCGGTTAAGTGCGGCGGCATTTTTCAGGGGGCTTATGGAAAGTGTGGTGGTAAAATAATCCGACCCTGCCGCCTTTGCGGCCAGCGCAGTTTCCCAAAGCCGCAATTGATAGCAGGCAAAGCACCGCTCGCCTCCCTCGGGAATGTGTTCAAGTCCCTTTACAGCCTCGTAAAATTTCTCGCTGCCGTGCTCCGTGCCCATGAATTTTATGGGGATAGAGCTTGGAAATTTTGCGATAAATTTTTCCTGCTCCTCCCGCCGCTTGTAAAATTCCTCGGGCGGGTAAATGTTCGGATTATAATAAAAAACCGTTATGGCAAAATAACGGCTCAAATATTCCAGCACATAGCTCGAACAGGGAGCGCAGCAGCTGTGAAGCATTAACAAGGGCGGCTCTTTAAGTCCCTCGATTTGGGAAACGGTCTGCTCTAAAATTTTTTGGTAATTCTGTTTTGTTTCCATAATTTTCCTCTCCGCTAATTAGCTTTCGCACCAAAGATACGCTGAAACTTATATCCTCTTAAAATATGTCAAGAGGCAAGAAAATTTTCTTCTTGCCTCATCACTTTAACTTTATTATACTGACCGCTGCGGCAAAATAACCGTGAACGTCCGTTTAAATTTGCATATATGATTTTGGGGGCGGAAAGCGGTATATTTTTATTACTCCGCTGCCGTCAGTGCATTCTGTTTTTCGGATTCGGCAGCCTCTTTTTCCGCCTTAGCCGACAGCGCCTCGGGCAATGTCACAAACTCCCGGGGAATGCCCGTTACGGCATTTTTCACGGTTTTGTCAACATCTCCCGCAACTGTTGCAATATTATCGGGCAGGACCTTTTCGCCGCTTTCTTCAAAATCATCTTCGGCTCCGTCGGCATTATCCGTGCCCCCGGTCAGACCTGCCGCCGCTAAGGCTGCCTCCTCCTCGGCTGCCGCTATTGCCGCACGTTCTTCCGCCGCTGTTACCTCACGTTCGATATAACTGAGCAAAACCTTGTAAGTAGCGGATTTAAAGTGCATTCCGTCTGCCTCGGCATACTGCCCCGCAAAATATCCCGTGGAATCCTTGAGAATAACTCCCGGGTCTATAAAAATCAAGCTGTTTTCCGCCGCAAACTGCGCCAGTCCCGAATTATAGGCATTGACCGCCGCCATTACGTCCATACCCTCAACGGTTGAGTCGTAAGCTGCGGTAACAGGGGGCACGCCGACTATAACTATTTCGGTTTCGGGAGATGCGAGAGTTATCGTATCGGTAAGGCTTTTCATCGACCTTAACATACTTTCCCCGCTTAGCCACTGAATGCCGTTTGACCCAAGCATTATGTAAACCCGCTTGGGGAGGGTGTATCTTACCATATCCTCAGCGGTTATCTCTCCGTAAACCGTGGGAACGCTTTTGGTAAGCACGGAAGAGGGATTAAGCCCTATTTTTGCGAACACATTCTTTTCATCCATAAAGCCGTAAAGGAAATAGCCCGTGGAAATGGAATCCCCTATAAACAGATCGGATCCAAAAAATTCCTTGTTATATTCCCCCGAGACCTCCCCGGAATACCCGAGAGTGGCGTTTACTGCCGCAGGGGATACGGATATTGTCTCCGAACCTGCCGAAGTATTGGCAAGCAGGGCTGTCTGAGGGGGATTTGCGGCGCTTGTCCGGGAAACCGTATCGGCAGCCGTGTCGCAGGCGCTGCCGACAGTTGTTTCTGCAATTGCCCTGTCGGCAGCTGTATCGACGGACGTTTCCGTGACGGCGTTAACTGCGGATTCGCCTATTTCGCTTTCCAGAGGCGCAAGGGTGGCAGAGGGGAAAGAAAGTCCCTCTTTCCAGTCCTCGTTTTCCGGTTCATCGGGTACTTCGGTCTCAAAGAGGCTGTCGACGAATATTTCCTCGGTCTCCTCGGGAATGATGTCGGTTTCCGTTTGCTTTGCCTGTTCCTCCCGAAGTTTGTCCGCCTCCTGCCTGTACTCGCCCACATCGGGAAGGGTAAATGTATTTGTACTCTGAGTGCGGGCGGGTCTTTGGGGATGCTCGGACGCTTTATCGCTGCAGCCCGTAAGAGAGCAGGAAAGAGCAGCAGTCAGCAGGACTGCGCATACCTTGCCGGCGCCAATATTATGCTTATTTGTCATTTTTGTTGTTTCCTTTCGGTTCTTTCTGTTTTGGGTAACAGTTCGACGATTTTCAACATTTTGTAATAAGTTACCGCTTATTTACAGTCGGTCAAACTGTTCCCGGAATTAAAATATCATCATAAAAACTCATACTGTTATTATAACATATTATTTCAAAAAGGGAAATAGTAATCTATATAGAATTTAAGTCAATTTTCGAGCATTTTTCTGTTAATTTTTTGCAATGTGAATTTTGTGTTGCTTTTTTGTAAATGTATGGTTAAGAATTGTTGTTTAAATGTCATTGGGGTTTTGTTTCTCCCTCAAACGCCGGGGAACCGGCTCTGTCACCTACTGCGCTGAGGGTGACAGGCAATTGTGACTTGCCTGTGTAAATGAAATGTGACTTTGTTGGCGGAATGCTTGACTTGTCTGGCAACTGCAAGTGATGGTGCAAAGGTGACAACCCAAAGAGAGGGGAGGGGGGTTCTTGCGTATAGGGGGCGTGGGTCACCCCCCTCCCCTCTCTTTAGGTTT
>CAZGAZ010000029.1:0-36788 GCA_964523835.1 uncultured Ruminococcus sp. | reverse complement strand
GGGCGACGACGACACCAACAAGGGCGACGACGACACCAACAAGGGCGACGACGACTCCAACAAGGGCGACGACGACTCCAATAAGGGCGACGACAATAACAATAATAACAACAATACCGGCAATGGCGACAACAACACCTCCGAACCCGCAGCTCCCGCAGTAAGCGACGGCACAAATCACAGGGTAGGCGACGGCGGAGCTGCTGCAGGAGCAGCAGACGCAGCAGACGCACAGCCTGTAAGCACCGCTCAGGCAGTATCTGCCATTACATCCGTTAAAGCAGGCGAGAACGTTGCCGTAACCATGGGCAAGCATACAGTAATCCCCGCAAAGGCCATTACTGCCTTTGCCAATAAGAAGGATTCTTCTCTTACCCTTAACTACTCGGGTGTGGGTATTACCATTAACAGTGATGATGTTGACGCTGATGTTGTTAAGTCCCTGAGCTTCAAAACCAGCGTAAGATTCCTCACAAGAACCGAGACCAAGGCATTTGCAGGCGCTAAGGAAGTTCGTCAGCTCTCCCTCACGGGCAATAGCCTCAACGGCATTGACAAGGTAACCGTTACCTTCAAAATGCGTGGCGGCTCCAAGGGCATGACCGCAAAGCTTCTTCTCAGAACCGCAAACGGCAAGTACATTCTCGTTGACGAGGCTGTAGTAGGCAGCGACAGAAATGTAGACTTTGAGATCACCGAGGCCGGCAACTATATCGTATACACCGGCGAAGCTGATATCGAGTACGAGGAAGCCGAGTAATTCCGGCTATCGGGTCGTGAATAAAGCCCTATAGGACAAGGGGGCATACAAAGAAGCAGGGAGCAAAGGTTTCCTGCTTCTTTTTTTGCTCATTGATCGGTGCATAATGCACACGCCGGTTTTACGGCAATCCGTAAAATTATATAAACAGAACTATATTTATAAAGCAATAAAGCAGCAATCCGAAAAATAACGGTTAAAAAATCTGCCTCTTAAAGCAAAACTCCCGTCTGATTCTGTTTCTCGCTCTAATAGCTCATTTTCTCGGCGATCTTTCCCATACGGTTATAGCCCGCAGCCTTGCAAAGCCTGTCGGTAAATCCGCCGAATTTGCGGTAGAAAAGGTTGAAAAGCAAATAGGGCATTATCTGTGAACGCTCCTTCGGCAGCCGCATTATTATCCCTTTAAAGCTGTAAACACGGCGGTAAACCTCAAGGTAGCCCTTATAAAGCTGCTTCGGGGTCATATTCTTCGGACGGAAAACCACGTGAGCGGTGTTGTAAAGGGCAAGATCATGAGTGAGTATCCTCCCCTGCCCCGCCATTTCCTCGTAAAGCTTTGTACCCGGATAAGGGGTGAGAATGTGAGAGGTGACGGTCTCTATGCGGTTTTCGATTATCCAGCGGACGGTATCCTCAAAAACCTCGGGTGTGTCGCTGTCCAGCCCGAAAACAAAGCTGGCGTTTATCATTATCCCCATACCGTGAATGATCTTTACCGCCTCTTCGTATTTTGCCCGTTCGTTCTGCACCTTATGCACGCCCTTTACAGAGCCGCCCACAATGCTCTCAAATCCGATAAACAGGCTTTGGCAGCCGCAGCGGCGCATTTGCTCCAGCAGCTCGGGGCGCTTTGCTATATCTATGGAAACGGCAGCGTTCCACTTTAATTTCAGCGGCTCTATTCTTTCGAGAAACTCCCTTGTCCAAACCGGATTGCCGGTAAAATTATCGTCAATGAACATAACGTGCCTGTTGCCCGCCGCCTCAATATCCGATATAACATCTTCAATGGGACGGTTCACATACTGCCGCAGGCGGGAGCTGTTATAGCAGAAATCGCAGCGGTAAGGGCAGCCCCTGCTTGTATGGATTATGTTGCAGTAAAGATACTTGTCCTGCCGTATCATATCATAAGCGGGGGAAACAATATCCTCTCCCTTTAAGGGACGGGGACAGCAGTAAATTTTCTTTAAAGCGCCCTTTTCAAGGTCTGCCGCAATATCGTTCCAGGTAAGCTCGGCAGCCCCTATGCAAAGGCAGTCAAAGGCATTTTCGGGGATAAACTCCGAAGCTGTGGTAACAAATATCCCTCCCGCTATCACGGGAATGCCCTGACGGCGGAAAATACGGGCAAGCTTTATTGCACGGGGCAATGTATCCACGGTCACGGATATACCCACGGCGTCGGGACGGTCGTAAAGCTCCACGGGGGCGATATTCTCATTTTCCACCGTTACAATATGCCTGTCACGCAGCATATTCGCAATGGTGTACAGCCCCAGAGGCGGCGACATATGGGTCTTCAGGTCGGTGTCCATAGGGCGTTTTTTCATTTTCGGCTGAATTAGCTTTATGTACATTTTTTTCCACTCCGTTAATTAGACTTTCACACCAAAGGTACGCTGAAACTTAGGGGTTTACCGCTAACTTTCAAACTTTTACCTCCCGCTGATTTGTTGTTCGCACCAAAGGTACGTTGAAACTTAGGGGTTATTCCCTCTATGTTTCAAACTTTCCACTCCGTTAATCAGACTTTTACACCAAAGGTATGCTGAAACTTAGGGGATGTTCTGTAAATTTCAAACTTAATACCTCCCAAAATTTGCATCTGCGTTTTCCTTAAATGTATTATATCACATCCATTTACAAATGTCAATAGTTTTTTATCGAAAAACGAATATTTTTATTTAACTTTCGTTCAAAAGGATTTCGGGGCACAAAAAAAGAAACCGCTGTTTTTCGGTTTCTTTTTTTAATATTGCAAAAAGGCAAAAACAGTATGTACCATAATAAGGTCAGCCCATGGCAGCGGCAAAGCCTGCCCGGACAAGTATTCCGATACCCAGCAAAATAGGTGCGGCAGCGGACACTCCACCTTGAGCACGGAAAAAATCCGTCCGTTCATCACCGTAAAACCCCTCGGCTTTTTTGGAAAGCCGCTCTATCCTCTTCATGTAAACGCTGTCTGCAACAATGCCGAACATTATGTAAAATATCAGCTGAAAAAGCGCTGCTGCGCCGCCCATAAGCTGATTGGCAAGCAATTGCACTGCCATTGCAGCGATCCCCGAAAGGTACATTTTCCGATAAAAGCACCAGAACGGAGTCCAGAGAAAAGCCCACCAGTTCCAGCTCATGCCTCCATGACGTATTTTCTCGAATTTACGGATATATTCCGGGGCTGCCTTGCCGATAAGGGCAATCTCCGAGGTGCCGTCTCCCGGAGCGGCCGTCAGTCCGCCGCAATAGGGGCAAAACCTGCCTCCCGGAACAGCAGCCTTGCCGCAGGAAAGACAGCGGGCGCTTCTGTCAACGGGTTCTCCCCTCTCCCCTATCCGAACGTCAAGGGTATGGGAGGGTTCTCCGTAGATCGCAGGTTTGTCGTATTGACAGCGGCAAATGCCCTGCTCTAAGGAATTATAGCAATATCTGTGATAGCGTGTTCCGCAGTGCTCGCAGGCGACTGCGTCGTCATCCTCGCCAAAGGCGATGCCGCAGGAAGCGCAGAATTTTGTGTTTTCCAATAAGATACACTCCTTATACATTCGTCCCACGTCCGATTTTTTGCAGTTCGTCAAAATACGGCATAGGGCAAAGCTGCCTATGTCCGAAGTGAGCGGCAGCAAAACGCATACCGCCCGCTTACCATTCCACCAGCTCAAACTTGGACAGGATATCCGCCCAGTAAATAACCATCATCACCCAGAAGCTTACACAGGTGATAACAATGGGCATAGTGCGCTTACGGTGATATTCGCTGTATTCGGGGAACCTGATATGCCCCTTGGAGTACATTGCAATCACGGCAATTAGCCCGATAAGTCCGAACAGCCCCAGAACGGCGAACCAATAGGTGTTGCCTATGTCCTCCCCGAGGAAATATTCCACTATCATTGTGGTTGTGGTAACGAAATTTGCTGTGATATGCCCGATTATTGGCAGCACCAGCGAATCGGTCTTTACCGCCGCATAGCCGAAAACTATCCCCATAACAAAGGCGCAGAAGGCCTGTGTCAGGTTGCCGTGCATAAGCCCGAACATGATTGCCGACATAAAAATGGCAAACCGTCCGCTGACAGCGGAAAGCCCCCTGAGGACCACTCCCCTGAACATCAGTTCCTCTGCAATAGGCCCCAGGAAAACCGTCATAATAAAGGTGACGATAAAATAAGGCGTATCATACTGAGGTGCGGTGGCATAGCTTTCGGAAATGGGCGATACCCCGAAAATAAGGCACGCTATGTACAAGACATACTGCCCGAGCTGCCCTGCGGAAAAGGCAAGCATAAACGCCCCGAAAAAGCCCAGTACCTGCCGTCCGCTGATCTTTTCCGCAGAAAAGTAGCTTTTGAAGCTTACCCGTCCTCTGAATTTATCCCAGATGAACAGCAGCAGACAAACCGTTACCGAAGGGAGAGTGCCCGCCAGGAGATATTTCCAGTCCATTATCTGAACGCCCTCGTCATTGGTGCGGAATGTATATCCGCTCATGCTCATGGCAATAAACAGGATCTGCGCTATGGCAAAGGAACCGACAGCGTGAATTATCCCCTTGGAGAATACTCCGAAATACCGTGATTTTATAGCCCTTTTCTCGGGATATGTCACCGAAAATGCGTCCTGCATGGGCTGCTCGGGTGTAGGTCTGTAGCTGGTGTACGGGCGATAATCGGGATAGGGTGCGCCGCCTGACGGATTCTGCTGCGGCAGGCCTTGCTGACCCGGATACTGCGGCGGATTCCGATAAACCTGCTGCCCTCCGTAACTTTGACTGTCCTGCTGACCGGGCTGACCCTGACCGCCCCGATAACCTTGATAACTCTGCCATTGCCCGGACCCGTTCGGCTGCGCCTGCTCGAACACATTTGGCTGCGACTGCCATGGATTTGTCCCGTCGGACTGACCGCCCTGCCGCTGCACGGATTGATTTGGCTGACCTTGCCAACCGTTCTGCTGTCCTTGCCAACCGTTCAATTGATTTTGCATACCGTTCGGCTGCCCCTGCCAATCGTTCGGCTGATTCTGATAACCCTGCTGCGGACGGACAGACTCATCCGGACGGTATGGCTGATAGGGCTGATAACCCCCATAAGACTGCCCCTGCCCGTTGTCTGCGGCGCCGTTTCCGAAGCCTGTTTTCTCGGAAAATACCGCTCCTTGGGCATTTTCCCGATTTCGGGGAGATTTTTCCGCAGAAAAATCCGTACCGTTGTTAAAATTATTATCCATTGTAACATTCCTTTGCCGAAAAATTATTATATTGCATTCCTCAATCCTTATTCCATTGCTTCAAGCTTTTGCAGAATGAGCCTTGCGCACTTGTTGCAGTCGCCGCAGCCCATGGTAAGCACCAGATCTCCGGGACGGGCATTCTTTGCCACATAGTCGGCGCACAGCTCAAAATTTGCGTCATGCTCCTGCACATCTTCAAACCATACCGCCCCGGGAATGCGGGAGGCAAGGTCCTTGTCGTAAATATTGTAGGTGTTCTTCTCCCGTGAGCCCATAATGGCGGTTATCACGCATTTATCGGGAATGGTCAGAGCCTTTGCAAAATCCTCCAGCAGCATCGCCGTCCTTGAAAAGGTGAAGGGCTGGAACACCGCCCAGACACGGTCAAATCCCAGTCCCTTTGCGGCTGTAAGGGTTGCCGTAAGCTCTGCGGGGTGATGACCGTAATCGTCGCAGACAACAACGCCCTTTGCCTCGCCGTATTTCTCGAAACGGCGCTTTGCCCCGGTAAATTCCCCAAGCCCATTTTTAACAGCCTCGCCGTCCGCACCGCAAAGACTTGCCGCCGCCGCCGCCGCCACAGCGTTGACAACATTGTGCTCCCCGGGAACGTTAAGAACGGCATGGGTAAAAAGATTACCGCCATTATAAATATCGAACTCCGTCCGCAGGCCGTTCTTGCGGCTGATATTTTCCGCCCGCCAGTCGCAGCCTGCTCCCCTGCCGAAGGTTATTATGTTATCGCACGTGCCCGAAACCGTCTCCATGGTGTTTTTGTCGTCGCCGTTGGCTATAACGGTTTTTGCCATTTTGCAGAATTTGCCGAAGGACGCCTTTATATTTTCCAATGTGCCGAAATAGTCCAGATGATCTGCGTCAATATTGGTAACAAGGGCAATATCGGGAGAAAGCTTTAAGAAATGATCTTCAAATTCGCACGCCTCGCAGACCATGGTATCCGTGCTGCCGACGCAGCCGCTTCCGCCGATGATCGGCAGCTTGCCGCCTATATAAGCGGTAATATCAAGTCCCGAGCCCTTTAATATCTGGGTTATCATAGATGTGACTGTGGTCTTGCCGTGAGTGCCGCTGACGCACACGGCATTGGAGTAACCCTCGGTTATAAGCCCCAGCAGGTCGCTTCTCTCCAGCAAAGGCACTCCCGCTGCCTTTGCGGCAATAAGCTCGGGATTATCCTCCATAATGGCGGCGGTGTGGATAATAAGGTCCGCCCCCCGGATATTTTCCGCCCGCTGCCCCATAAAGACCTCTATCCCCATTTCACGGACAGCTTTAAGAGTGTCGGTCTCGTTATTGTCAGAGCCGCTGATGCGGTATCCTTTGGAGTGAAGTATCTGCGCCAGAGGGTACATTCCGCTGCCTCCGATACCGATCATATGAATATGTTTCGCATTTGTAAATATTTTGTTGTCGAACGTTCTTATATAATTATTCAAAAATTTCACCTTCGTTTAAAATATGTTTAAGATTGTTATATATAATGTAAAATGTGGGTGGGAAAATTTGTATTTTCCCGAATACATGAATAATGCACAAGTCTGAGCTTCATAATAAGTCTTAGCTTATGCACATTTAACAAGGAGGACATAAAAATGACAATCACTGATATTAAAATCAGAAAGATCATCCCCGAGGGACGTCTCAGAGCGGTAATTTCCATTACCGTTGACGACCAGATCGCTATCCACGACATTAAGGTCGTGCAGGGCGACGCACGGCTTTTTGTGGCAATGCCCAGCAGAAAGGACGAGAACGGCGTGTTCAGAGATATCGTTCACCCTATCTCCCCCGACGCAAGGCAGTCCATTGAAGGGCAGATACTTGACGCCTATACCCGCCACATCGAAATGATGCAGGCAGAGGCAGAGGCAGAGGAAGCAGGACTGCTCTGATCTGAAAGAACAGCAGGTTTTGCGCTTTTGAGCCGCCGCTTGAAAATTCCCGCTATGGGGTTTCGGGCGGCGGTTTTCTGTCGAAAAATCTGCACGGCAGAGCTTTTACAGCCAGAAGATATCATGCGGTCGGGTAACGCTCACATCTGTTCAACACAGCAGACCGGTCTGACGGCGGTCACCACATCCCCTGTCTTACTGTTTTTCGCCGTCGATTATGGCCTTGGTTTTCAGAAGGGCGATCTGAGTCTTGGCGTCAGGGATCTTATTTTCCAGAACCATTTTTACCGCCTCATCAAGGGGAATGCGGATAATATCGAGAAATTCCCCCTCATCCGGAGAGGTTTCCCCGAATTCCAGTCCCCTTGCCAGATACATATGGATCTTCTCGGTAAGGTACGCCACTGACGGGTAGCAGACCCCTAAGTACACAAATGATTCACACTCGGCTCCCGTTTCCTCTTTAAGCTCACGAAGCCCCGCACTGCGGTGTTCCTCACCAGGTTCGAGCTTTCCTGCGGGAATTTCCAGAAGAGGTTCGCCGAATGCGTAGCGGAACTGCCGCACCATAATGACCTCCCCCTCCTTGGTCAGCGGCACAACGCAAACGCCTCCCGAATGTATCACCAGCTCCCTGTCTGCCACCGTGCCGTCCTCCAGCTCAGCCTTGTCGGTGCGTACCGTAACTATCCTGCCCGTAAACACTGTCTTTTTATCAATGGTTTTTTCGCTCAGGTGCATAAAATTCTACTCCTTTTTCCCAAAAAGTCAGAGGCGAACATCTGAAAAAATGTTTCTTCCCCATGCTTTTTGACCTTTGCTATGGAAACGCTGAATGAATCGCTTAAAAAATTTTCCCATTTTAAAAAAGGCTGTGTAGGGCGGTATTTCTCCCGCCTGCGGCGGGAGAAATACCTTTAATCAGCAGTTCCCTATATAGTATAACATATTTTTTTCCTTTTAACAACCCCCCTTGGTTAAATTTTCCTATTATTTTTCAAAAAACACTTGTTTTTTTGTCGGAAAAATTGTATAATAGTATTATATGGATTTTTATGGCAGATGATAATATCGGTCAAAGCGCTGCATTGCGGTCTGTCATACATATCGTAAGTCCTTAAAAAGGCTTTTTAACGGAGGACATTTTTATTATGGAAGATAAAAAGAAGAATTTACAAGAGACTTCGGAGGATGAAGCGGTTCAGGAAATTTCCGGGGAAGCTGCCCAAAATTCCGCAGTCGGTACGGATAATGAAGAAAGTTCCGAAAGTGCCGGCACAATTGCCGAAGAAACGGCTGCCGAAGTTTCGGCAGATGAAGCTGAAGCGGCGGAAACCGAAGAAATTACCGGAAACGATGCCGCCCGGAATGAAGAGGATATTTCCCGCTATGCCGAGGAACTTCCCGAATACAGCGAAATCGAACCGGCAAAGGAGCCGGAAAAATTCGGCGGACTTGTTACCCAAAAGGTAAATGTGAAAATAATCGACGGCGGCACATCCGGGGAAAACATCAAGGACGAGCCGAAAAAGCCCCCCTTGACAAAGCGGATAAGCGGCTTTATAAAAGCTCACAGGCAGTATATACCCGCATTTCTGCTGCCCATGCTCATCCTTTTCGGAGCATATGCGGCGTTCAGGGTATATCCTTTCGGAGATATGTCGGTGCTGGTGCTGGACCTCAGCGGTCAGTATGTTTACTATTTTGAGAACCTGCGGGATATAGTCCACGGAGTGGGCAGCCCCTTTATCTCCTGGAGCAGAAACCTTTCAGGAGAAATTATGGGCATTTACGCCTATTACCTTGCCAGTCCCTTTACCATAATCCCTATGATATTCCCCCGTTCCATGATAACCGAATCGCTGCTTCTTATGCAGCTGTGCAAGGTGGGGACGGCGGCTGTTACCTTTTTCTTCTACCTCAAACACAGCAAAGGCTGCCGTCCGGGGACTTGTATGCTCTTTTCCCTGCTTTATTCCCTTATGGGCTATATGATAGTCCAGCTGATGAACCCCATGTGGCTGGACGGGCTTATTTACCTGCCCCTTATCGTTTACGGCATTGAAAAGATCATTGACGACAACCGGTGGCTTGTTTTCATAATCCCCCTGGCGCTTATGTATATGGCGCACTTCTATATAGGCTGGATGATAACCTTCTTTTCCGTCGTTTACTTTCTGTACTACTATTTTGCGGGCAAAAAAAATTATACCCATTCCATAAAAAGCTTCTTTTTTGCGGGGGTAAAATTCGCCTCGGGAGGCGTAATTGCGGCAGCGGCGGCTGCATGGGTGCTCATTCCCCTGTACTATTCCCTGAAGCTGGGCAAATTTGATTTTTCCAAGCCCGATTACACCTTAAAGACCCAGTTTGAATTTCTGGACTTTTTCAAGAATCTCCTGCCCAATGTTTACGACACCTGCCGCCCCGAGGGGTCGCCCGTTATCTACTGCGGAGTGCTTACGGTGATACTTCTGCCGCTGTTCTTCCTTAACTCCAAGGTGAGATTCCGTCAGAAAATGGGGCTGGGAGCGGTGCTGCTGACCCTGGCGGGGTCTATGTACCTTTCCACCGTGGATCTTGCATGGCACGGCTTTCAGGTGCCAAACTGGCTGCCCTACCGCTACAGCTTTATGTTCAGCTTTATTCTGCTGATAATGGCTGCGCTGACCTTTGAGCGGCTGGAGGGGATTTCCGTTAAGGAACTTATGGGCAGCGTGTTCGCCCTTGCGGTCTACGCCCTTTATATCTCGAAGCAGGACTTTGACGGGGTAAGTATCTGGCTTTCCTCCTGGTACTGCGTGGGATTTTCCCTTGTTTACGGAGTGGCGCTGCGGTTCATAAAGCTGTCGGGCAGGGCGGCAAGGCGCACTCTTACGCTGGTAATAGGCATATTCATTGCGGGCGAGCTTTTCTCGGGCTCTCTTGCCACCATGTACGCCATTCACAAGGACGTTACCTATTCAAAATATTCCTCCTACAACAGATATATTACACTCGGCAGGGACACCGTATCGAAAATATACGAAGCAGACCCCTTTGATGAAAGCGGCTTTTACCGTATCGAGAAAAACCACCACCGCACCGTGAACGACGCTATGGCATTCGGCAGCTTCGGAATCTCCCACTCCAGCTCCACCCTTAACGCTGCGCCCATACAGTTCCTGCGGAAGCTGGGCTTCTCCTACGGCGGCCATTATATCAAGTACAGAGGCTCAACATATGTTACCGACTCGCTTCTGGGGATAAAATATGTAATGGAAAAGGAAGAAAAAAAGCAGACCGATGAGGATGAGGAAATTACCGGGGAAGAGGTTCTCCCCGTTATCCCCGAAAGCAAATCCTATGACAAGCTGCTGCTTACCAATGAGGATGAAAAGGATATTTTCGCCGTTTACGAAAATCCCTATGCAATGCCCCTGGGATTTATGTCCGACGAGGCTATCCTTGACATTACTCTGGGACTGGACGACCCCTTTGCCAATCAGAACAGGATTCTGAGCGCCATGATCTCCGACGAATATGTGGAATATTTCAAGGAAATTCCCGTGAAAAGGGTAGTTCCCGAAAATGCGGTAAAGACAAGCTACGGCGTGCATACAAAGTACGTCCCCGAGGTCCAGGGAAGAAACAGCCACATTGAATTTTTCATTGAAGCTCCCAACTCCAATATGCTCTACTTCTATATGCCCTCCTCCTATGAAAGAGAGGTAAACCTTTGGCTCAACAAGGATTTCCTTGATTATTACTTTGAGCAGGGCAAAATGGCGATAGAGACCCTGGGCAGATTTACCGCAGGGGAGGAAATTTCCCTTATAGCCACAATTACCGAAAAGAAAAACGAAGTTCTTTATAAGGACGTTCAGTTCAGATACCTGGACGAGGAGCTTTTCCACGAGGCTCTGGACACCATAAAGGCGGGAGGCACTCTCGAGCTTGACAGCTGGTCTGAGGATCACATCAAGGGCAGTATAAACGCCCAAAGAGACGGCATAATGTTCACCACAATAAGCTGGGAGCCCGGCTGGACTATCAAGGTGGACGGCGTAAAGACCGAGCCTGTGCAGGTCTGCAATGCCCTTATAGGCGTGCCCCTTACCGCAGGTCAGCATGAGATCGAAATGACCTTCTTCCCCGAGGGACTTTCCGTTGGCATTATCTGCACAATTTCGGGAATACTGTCTATAATAATCATAGGCATTTCCGAGGGCGGGGACGAAAGGGAAAGAAAGAAAAAGGCGGCGGCAGCATGAAAACAGCGCTGGTAACAGGCGCTTCCCGGGGGATAGGCAGGGAATGCGCAAAAGCCCTTGCAAACGAGGGATATAAGGTCTACGCCCTGTGGCACAGCAGCCGTGAGGGGATAGAAGCCCTGTGCAAGGAAATTTCCTGCACTCCCCTGCAATGCGACGTGCGTGACTGCGGGGCGGTTACGGAAACTGTAGAAGCTATCCATGAGGGCGTGGACATTCTGGTGAACTGCGCAGGCATATCCGAGCAGGCTGTACTCCAGGATATAACCGAGGAAATGTGGGACAATATGTTCGATGTTTCCGTAAAAAGCGTCTACAGCCTCTCCAAAGCCTGCATTCCCCATATGATAAACAGGAAATGGGGACGGATAATAAACATCTCCTCCATGTGGGGGCAGGTGGGGGCTTCCTGCGAGGTGCATTATTCCGCTGCCAAAGCGGCGGTTATCGGCTTTACCAAGGCACTGGCGAAAGAGGTGGGGCTGTCGGGCATTACCGTCAACTGCATTGCCCCCGGGGTCATTGACACGGATATGAACAAAGGCTTTTCCCCCGAGGATATAGCCGCCCTTATTGACGAAACTCCCGTAAGCCGCATAGGTATGCCCTATGACATTGCCCGTGCCGTGACCTTTCTTGCCGATGAAAGGGCGGATTTTATCACAGGGCAGGTTCTGGGGATAAACGGCGGATTGGTGCTGTAAGAGGCAGGAAGCAAGAGGCATAAACCGCTTATGCCGTGCATTAATATACACCTATACACCGAGAGGGTGAACAGACTGTGAATGTGCGAAAGCTGCTCCCGGAGGACAGCAGAGAAGAGCTTAGCGAAATTTACGAAAAAAGCTGGAAATATGCCTATCGGGGCATTATCCCCGACGGTTTCCTTGACGGCATTCCCCACGGAAAATGGGCGGGAAATGCGGACAAGGAGGGTCGGCACAATTTAGTCCTCACCGAGGGCGGCAGACTTTGCGGCACTTGCAGCCTCGGCGCTTCAAGGTTTCCCGAATTTGGGGACGAGGGTGAAATAATCGCCATATACCTCCTGCCCGAATTTATGGGAAAGGGCTACGGAAAAATGCTGCTCCGGGAGGCTGCAGCCAAGCTTTCGGAAATGGGCTTTGACAAAATATTCCTGTGGGTACTGGAGGAAAATCACCCTGCAAGACGGTTTTACGAGAGAAACGGCTTTTCCCCCACAGGAGACTTTCTTGATGATAACATCGGAGGCAAGGCACTTCGGGAAATGCGGTATACAAAAACTGCCCCATTCTAACCTCTTACCTCTTACCTCTGAAAGGAACGGGTGAACATACAATGACCGAACGAGCCTTAGCGGAAATATGCTCGGAGCTTGCGGGAATGCTCATAGCCGGGGGAGCGGAAATTTACCGTGTGGAGGACACCGCACGGCGTATCTGCAACGCCTACGGCCATACCGAGGCGCAGCTCTATGCCACCCCCGCAAACTTCATCATCACCTTAAAGGATAAAAGCGGCTGCCCCCTTACCGACACCCGGACGGTATTAAACCGCTCGGACGATCTTAACCGTGTGGCGCTTATCAACAGGCTTTCCCGAAAGATCTGCGCCGAAAAGCCCTCTGCGGATAAGATAATGGCGGAGATCAAAAATATAAAGCAGACAAAGGGTTATGCGAGGCCCGTTATATATATCAGCTATTTCACCGTGGGCTTTGCCTTTGCTGTGTACTTCGGCGGGTCGGTCATTGAAGCGGTTTTCGGGGGACTGCTGGGGCTTGCGGTATGCTTTATCCGTGAAATGCTGGGCAGAGTACGTGCAAGCGCATTTTTAAAGGCAGTCGCCTGCTCCACGGTCATTTCCTTTATGGCAGTGGGCTTTTACGAGCTGGGGATAGTCCCCCGCTTTGACAAGATGATAATCGGCGCAACTATGACCATGGTGCCGGGAATTGCCATGGTGAACAGTATGCGGGACTTTATCTCGGGGGATTTCATTTCGGGGCTTTACACCCTTACCGAGGCTCTGCTGACGGCGGCGGGTCTGGCGGTGGGAGTAGGCTCGGCAGTGGCGTCTGCAATACACCTGTAAAGGTTAATTAATAATTAATGATTAATAATGATTGAGTGATCTTCTTGCACTTTTATTTTTCAGATAGTGTATGTCAATAACAATATTATAGCATAGTGCGAATATAATTTCTACTATTTTAAATTATATTTTTGTAAACTTTCTGTTACAGTACGCAACAAATATTATCCAAAAGCAAAAATAATACCCCGCATCTTAACTCATCGGGCAAGCAAAACGAACATTATTAATTATTAATTAACAAGGCGTGGTGTTTTTAATGAACATTTTCGACACATTCATCCTCCCCTGCCTCTGCTCCTTTGCCGCCTGCGCCGCTTTCGGAGTGCAGTTCAACATAAGGGCATGGAATCTGCTGGGGGCAGCGCTGGGGGCGGTAATAAGTCAGCTCACCTTTTCCCTGGCGGAGCATATGGGGCTTACGGGGGGAATGTGCTGCTTTATTGCGGCAGCGGCGGTCTCGGCTTATTCGGAAATATTGGCAAGGCGGTGCAAGGTGCCCGTGAATATGTTTCTGGTAATAGGCATTATCCCCCTTGTGCCCGGAGGACTTACCTATTACGCCTGCCTGTCGCTGGTAAGCGGCGAACGGGAGGCGTTTCTTGAAAGGGCTTCTCTTGCCTTTGCGGAAGCAGGGTCTGTTGCCATGGGGATTTTTGCTGTGTCCTCGGTGTTCAAGGTGGCTGTTGATCTTTACAGAGAGCACATAGAACACAATATTTCAAAGACCGTGAAAAAAAAGCTCTGACCCCATTTCTTTTTTGATAAAATAAAAACTCGCAGGAGAACTTCATAATTCCTGCGAGTCATTTTATTTGTCTTTTGAGATCATTCTATCGCTTTCATAGATGACGTCATATCGATTTTCTTCAGCCTGAAATAAAGTATCGCATTTACGATCACCGTAAACACCGCCATAGTCACCGCCGCCAATACAAAGCATTCGGACGGGATATCAGGAGAGAACATCACCTCGTCCACCTCGGCGGTCTTTATAACAAAGGCCTCGAAGAATATCCCCAGCACCAGTCCTGCCGCCATTCCCACCACTGCGGAAACGGTGTTTTCCCTGTAAATATACGCCCCCACTTCTCCGTCAAAGAAGCCCAGAACTTTAATTGTCGCCAGCTCCCTTACCCTCTCGTTGATGTTGATATTGGCAAGATTGTAAAGAATGACGAACGCCAGCAGTCCCGCAAATATGATTATGACCGCCACAATAAGGTTAAGGCTCGACACCAGCTTGCGGAAATTATCCGTGCCGTCATATACAAAGGAAGCAGATATAACGCCGTCGCAGGCTATTATTTCCGAGGAAATCTCCTCCCGCACCGACTTTTCGGGAGTATCCCCCGTGTTTATCAGAATAAGGTCAGGCTCGTTTTCTCCCATAAGGGCAGTGTACGTCTGACGGTTCATGTAAACATAATGGAAGGTGTAATTTTCGGTTATCGCCGCTATTTTCAAGGGGAAAGCCCCGTCCTCCACGGTTATCTCGTCGCCCTTTGAGACCCCCAGCAGACGGGCAAGCTTTTCGTTTATCACCGCCTCATTATCGCTGAGCGCCAAAAGGTTTATGGGTTCATGGGTCTTTCTGTCCCGCAGCACGATATAATCCGATAAATTTTCCGAATCCGCCTCAAGGGAAATATCAGGAGCGAAAATATAGCAGCTCACATCATTTCCCGAGCCACCGAAAACGTCCTTTGTTTCCTGCACAGCCCGCATATGCCCCGTAATTTCCGGACGTGAAGCCAAAACTTCCTCTATCTGCTCATTTTCCTCATCATCAAGATCATCTCCCACTATCGCCATAGCGTCGTAAAGGTATATCTCGCCGTACTGCTTGTCGACAATGCAGGCAATGGCGGTTTTAAGCCCGTACCCCGTCAGCAGCAAAGCCGTACAGCCTCCGATCCCGATAACTGTCATGAAAAATCTGCTTTTATAGCGCATTAAATTTCTGAATGTCACCTTGTGGGTGAACTTCATTTTGTTCCAGATAAAGCCTATCTTTTCCAGCAATATCCGCTTGCCGTTTTTCGGGGGCTTGGGGCGGATAAGTACCGCAGGCGTGCCTGTCAGCTCGCTTACCGCCGTGTATACCGCCGACAGCACCGTGCACAGCAGCGAAACTCCCATGCACCCCAGTAAGTACTTTGCCGTTATGGGCGCTTCAAAATAAGGGTAGGTATACATGGTCTGATAGCAGATGTAAAAGACCTTCGGCAGCAGCGGCATTCCCACAGCCACTCCGATAACGCTGCCGATAATGCTTGCCATAACAGCGTACAGCACATATTGCATGATTATGGTAAACCCGCCGTAGCCCAAAGCTTTGAGCGTGCCCGTCTGAGTGCGCTGCTCCTCCACCATTCTCGACATTGTGGTGCAGCAGACAAGAGCCGCTATAAGTATGAAGAATATGGGGAATACCGAGGCAATGGAGTCCACCCTGTCTGCGTCCTTTCCGTAGGACGAGCAGTCGGGATTCCATTCGGAGCGGTTCCACACATACCATTCGCCCTCGGAAATAATATCCTCCAGCTCCTGCTCTGCGTCGGCTATTTCGGCGTTGGCGTCGTCTATTTCCTGCTGAGCATTCAACAGCTCCTCCTCGGCCTCTGCCAGATCTTTTTTTGCGTCCTCCAGTTCCTTTTCGTATTTCAGGAGCTCCTGCCGCCCCTCACGGAGCTCCTCCTCCGACTTTTTAAGCACGTCCTTGGTCACGGCTATCTGATACAGCGCCGCCGCCGAAGCCTCTCTCACCTGCTCGTTCACAGCGGAAATGGTCAGCCGTGCCGTTTCCTTTTCCCTGGGGGATTTTTCCGGGTCGGTGATTATGTATACCGCCATCAAGTCCTCAATCTCGGCGTCAATGCTGTTGGCGTCGTAAATTTCCTGGATCTCCTTGAACACATTCAAAAGCTCTGCAGGCAGCACTTTCATATAAACGCTGTTGTAATCATCAAGAAATTTATCCACCCTGCCGCAGGTCTCCGATAAATGGGTCATGTTAAGTTCATTTTCCTCGACCTCAGCCAAAGCGTCATTGTATTCCTTTTCGGCAGCCTCAAAGTCCTCACGGTTGGCAGCAAGCTCCGCCTCTGCGTCGGCGACTTCACGAAGTCCGTCATTGTACTCTTTCCTGCCGTCCGCCAGCTTTTCCTCCCCCTCAGCCAGGTCCTCTCTCGCCTCGGCAAGCTCCTCCTGTATGTCATACCGCAGGGAATCTCCACGCACATCAAGTCTGCCTGCGGAAATTTCCTCCGCATAGTCCTCACCGATCTTCACCGCCCTGTCATACTCGTCGGAAAAGGGATCAAGCCCCTTTGTCCCTTCTGCGGCAAGGTAAATATCGGTGTAAGTCTCATAGGCAAAATCATCGGGAGATATGTATATAAACGCATCCAGCGAGCCGTTGCCCACAGTGGTGGAGCCTCTGTCGAACTTTACATACAGGGGCGTGGAGACCAGTCCCACCACGGTAAATTCCTCTCTGCTAAGATAATCGCCTATTTCCTCGTCATCCGGAGGCGTTATTGTCAGCTTGTCCCCCACAGCAAAGGAAATTTTAGCGTGCTCCTTATCGTCCGCCAGGCATTCGCCGGGGGCTTCGGGCATTCTCCCCGCCGTAAGGCAAACGTTGTTCAGGGGATAATCCTCCGACCAGCTCATAACCTTCAGCGCTGCCCGTCCGATATTTCCGTCGGTAAAAAGGTCGGCGGAATATCCCGCATACCCCTCAGAAAATTTGCCGCTCTCCAGCAGCACATCTATATCATCATCGCAGAAGCCCAGATTTGATTTTATCTGGATATCCGCCAAGGAATATTCGTCATAATAATCCGCCGCCGCCTTTTTCATATCGGGAGCCGCCGCCTTAACGCCCGAATAAAAGGCGCAGCTTATGGCAATTATGGCGGTTATGGCAGCAAACCGCCCGGGGGATTTTTTTATTTCCCGAAAAGAATTTAACAGAAGTCTGTTCATGGTAATTTTTTCCTCTCTGATATTTTGGAGATTCATTCGATTAAAAATTTTTTATATGCCTTTATTTTTTGCAAGTAAATAAACAAGAATTTATTTTATATCAAAGCTTTCTGTTTTCAGATCCTGATAATATCTTCCGTGAGACGCAGTGAATTTTAAAACACAGTAATCCGGGTCTGTAACACCTTTCTTATAAAAAAGAGTATCCCCCTTTTTCCAGATCATATTTTTGGTTTCTTGGTCTGTTAATACTTCCATTTTACCTATCAGCATGACTCCGGTATACTTAAACAGGCCTTTACGGTAAAAATAAATACTGGCATTGGGGTTTTCCCGATATTGTTCTACTCTCATAGAAGAAGTATTGGTGGAAAAATAAAAAGTCGTAAGTCCAATATGTTTTCGGGGTCTTAGCATTGCTTTCACATTAGGATACTGTTCACTGTCAACAGAACATATAAAGCTGACATTTTGTTTGCCGATAAATTTTTCAAGCTTTGTCAGATCCATTATTAGCCCTCCTATATAACTTCCGGCTTACCGATATTATTCTCCGCAAAGAGATAAACAGGAATTTATAGAATTAATAATTAAATCGAATTTCCGTACAACCATTAGAATCAGTTAGCACAATACAATGGTAATCAGCACCATTATTCTTATGACATTTTTTTAAACACGGATAGTTTTCTTTAGGCATATCCCTAAAAAGCAAAATATAATATGTTTCATCAGGCAATGAAGTAACTCTATCAAATGCTGTTACCATATTTCCATTTTTTATCTCGTTTTTTATAATTTCTGAAAGTTTAGAAGAACAAGGTGCTTCGGTTGCTATCATGAAAACGTCATTTACAGATATTGCCATATAAACACTCCTAAATTCCGATTTGTCAGACTAACGCATTTTTAAGTTACCGGGCAGCCGAATACATAACGCCTCTGTCTTATATAGCTAGCGGGAGCGGCGGCACGCCGTATCACCACTCAATATTCTCCACAGGCGTGGGCTTGGGATTAAGGGAAATTTTCGCTACCTTGCTGTTCTTGATCTTGATAACTCTGTCCGCCATGGGGGTTATCGCCTGATTGTGAGTAATAACAATGACCGTCATTCCCCTTTCACGGCAGGTGTCCTGCAAAAGCTTTAAAATGGTCTTGCCCGTGTTGTAGTCCAGCGCACCCGTAGGCTCGTCGCACAAAAGGAGCTTAGGAGATTTCGCCAGCGCCCTTGCAATGGAAACTCTCTGCTGCTCCCCTCCAGAAAGCTGAGCGGGGAAATTATCCATACGCTCTCCCAGTCCCACCTTTTCCAGGACTTCTCTTGCGTCCAGACTGTCCTTGCATATCTGAGCCGCCAGCTCCACATTCTCCAGCGCAGTAAGATTCTGCACCAGATTGTAGAACTGAAAAACAAATCCGATATCCGTGCGGCGGTAGGCGGTCAGCTGCTTGGGAGAATATTTTGCAATGTCGCTGCCGTCAACGGTTATCTCCCCCTCGTCGCAGAAGTCCATGCCTCCCAAAAGGTTCAGCACCGTGGTTTTTCCTGCGCCGCTCGCCCCTGTAATGACCACAAACTCCCCCTTTTCAATATCAAAGGAAACTCCGTCCGAGGCGGTGATCGTCACCTCTCCCATTTTATAGCGCTTATATACATTTTTCAGCGAAACAAAGCTCATAATCTTAACCTATCCTTTTCACTTGAAATTTCCGTAAAACACCTGTTTATGTAATTATACCATATTTCACAAATAATTTATATTGACAAATATGACAAAAAAATCCGATTACAGTCCCCTGTAAAGGTAATTATGTCCTGTTAATATTGCACAAACCGCCTTGCCCCTGTCTGTACAAAACGCAGAATTTTCAAAAATTTTTTTCGAACTGTAACATTTCGCCCCCCTGAAGTGTTCTATTAGAGGGAGATATAATATTGGCCGAAGTTTCTTGGTTTTAAGAGGCAAGAAGCAGGAGGCAAGAGTTTAAACCCTTTAATTCATATCTGCATTATAAATTATGGTTCTGTTTTAATTGCAATTAGGGACTTGCTGATTATAGGTGTTTCTCCCGCCTGCGGCGGGAGAAACACCGCCATACATAGCCATTTTTGGGTAAATTTTAAAAAGCGATTTATTCAGTGCTTCCTCAGCAGCACGAAATCAATAAGGAGCGAACAAATATGCCGAAAAAATTTTCACTTATAAAATTCCCCGTCCTCATTCTCGCAACAGCCCTGCTGACCTCCTGTACAAGCCCTGTCGGACAGGCAGCCGAAGAACCTTTCACGGGACTGCCCGAAGATCAGATAGTCCGGGGCTTTTCCCCGCAGGTCAACCAAAAAGCCTTTGACTATCGTTTTTTCTGCTATGACGATTCGGGAAATATCTATTTTTCAAACCCCAAGGATAATTTTCACCTTTATTCTTATAACGGCAGCAGCGACAACATCAGCCGGTGCAAACAGCTGACGGATTTTACCGCATTCGGACTTGACTATTATGACGGCAGCATATATTTTCTTACCGACGACCGCAGGATTAATATTGACGATATGGGCGTAAACTACGGGCTTCCCTATAAATACGACCCCGTAACAGGCAATCTGCAAAAAATAGGCGATGAAATAATCCACAGTATGACCGTCATAGATGGCGAAATTTACGGACTTAACATGGAAAACGACTGCTTCGTCTATAAATACGGCGAGGGCGAAAAGCTCTGGGGCAGCTTTGATATAAAGAAAACGGGAGACTATTTCCTGACATTTGAATCGGACGGCGATACCATTTGCTCCTACCTCCAAAGTCCCGACGACCGCAGGCTGTTCATTGACGACGATATCCCCATAAACGGATTTTTTGCATTCGGCAAATTCTACTACAAGGGGCAGGAAAGCCATGAACTGCGCTCTGTCGACCTGTCAGACGGCGAGACCTATGTTTACGGCAAAGGTATGCACGACTACACCCTGCTTAATGGCGAGCTTTATATATTAGGGACAGACGGGTTTCTTTATCTTTATAAGGACGGCAGTTTGACTAAGCTTGACGACGCTCATCAATACGATACTGTTTATTCGGACAATAAAAACCTCTATGCCATAGGCAAGGAGTACAACTTAGCCTCTTCAAAAATGGAGTATTTCTTTGTAAAGCTTGATGAAAATTTCGTCCCGGAGGTTCTGGGTTAAAGATTAAGGAAATTTACAGAAAGGACTGCTTATATATGAAAAGAAAACTGTCAATTATTTTATCCGCAGTATTTGCAGCCATGACATTGGCGGGCTGCAATAACAAGCCGCAATCCGAGGAAACGCCTGCTGCCGTTTCCGCAAGCTCTCCTCTTTCCTTTGTTTACGAAAATGCCCTGCAAACGTCCTGGGCAAGCAGCCTGTTCGCCCCCGATGAAAACGGTCTGCTGTACGTTACCGACCCTGCCGACACCGAGGGAACGAATGTTATAATAAAGACCTACAGCATTGACGGCAGTCCACAAAAGGAATACACCGTAAGCTTTGCGAATGTGGAAAATCCCCCGACAGACTATATCAACATCACCTTTATGGAAGTATGGGAGGGGAAAATATATCTGTATCTTGCGGAGCGGATATATGCCTATGACACCCTGTCGGACAGCCTTACGGAGGTTATAAATGCGGAAAATATCCTGACGGGCGCTCAGAAAATGACCGTATGTGCAGGAGGAATATACCTGCTGGGCGCTCCCACAGAGGGCTCGGAGCGCATAAATAAAAGCTTCACATTGGAAAACGGCACAAACATTTTTTTCACTTATGACACCAAGGCGCTGTACCGTATTTCCTTTGAGGGGGAGGCAAAGCGGATAGATGAAGAGTACACCGTAGCCTTTGACACGGACGAAAAGGGCGAGGCGGTGATCTTCGCCTTTGATAAGGACAAGGGCTATTATTTTAAGCGGCAGGGGTCGGGCGAAAGGGTGTATGCCGATTTCGGGGGACTTCTGGGTTCTGTCAGCGATATGGACATTTCCCCTGCGGGGGCGGTGCTGTCGGGCATAAGAAACGACAAGTTATGCGTTGCCGATATATCGGCTGCCGATATTTCGGGAGAAAATAACGGCGGTATCGGCACGGCGGATTTTCTCGAAAATGTTTACTCCTATCTCCCCAATGATGTAAAGTGCTCGGGAGATTATATTTTCTACCGCACAGGCGAAAGCATCTATGACGATTCACAGAAAATATACAGGCTGAATGCGGAAAATGCCCTGTCCAAGGGAAGCCTTGTCATTCAGACGTCAATGTATATGCAGATACCCTTTTCCTCGGGGTATGAGATAAACCTGCGGCAGGTAACAGAGGAAATGTTCGCCCTGCAAACCGTTTCGGGCAGTGACAGCTTTGATGTTTCCTGCTTTGTCACAAATGCGCCCTATGCCAAAAATATGCAGAGCAGCAGCGCATTTTGTCCTCTGAACGATATCCCCGAAGTAACAGAATATCTGGATAACTGCCACCCATATATCAAAGCCGCCTGCACCAATAAAAACGGGGACATATGGGCGCTGCCAATATGCCTTGATGTTCCCGTTATAGTTTACAATAAAGACAACTGCGAAAAGGCGGGACTTAGCTTTTCAAGCGACCTTGACGAGTTTGTAAACACCGTTCACACCGCAAGCCAAATGGGCTGCCGCTACGACTGCATTCGCTACAGCTTTAAGGACAGAATGCTTTTGCAGTATCTGACAAGTCACGAAAGCTTTGACACCGAGGAATTCAGACACCTTGCCGTGACCCTTAAAGACAAATGCACCGACGATGTTTTCCTATTCGATCCCATGATCTATTCCGACCTTATGGACTATAATGTGAGTAAAAAGCTGGGACTTTTGGAATACACCGATCACAGAAGCTATGACGAGATTTTCTTCACCCTTATGACCGACAGCAGTATGCAGACGGATTATCTTGCCGATGACGAAAACCTTTCCGCCGCACCGCTGCCCCGTTTGGGGGAGGGAAAAAACGCTGCCGTATGCACCTTTATGTGCGTAAACTCCAAAGGTGAAAACCGTGAAACGGCGCTTATGTACATTTCGGCGCTGGCGAAAAAGCTTTCGGAAAATCCCGGAAACATTATGCTGACAAATGGGGGCAGGGGCAGCGAATATATCCGCACCCTGCGGGAAATTTATGCCGACAGCGACATTTGCTTTGCCGTGCCCTACTCGGTCTATTGGGACGATCTTGATGAATATTTAAAGGGCAATATGACCCTTGATGATTTTATCGCAAGCGCAGACAGCAAAATGAAGCTGTATCTTGGGGAGAGAAATTAGACGTCTGCTTCGGGTCTGCAAGATCAATGGGACCCGATATAATCGTCAATTGCCTCGATAAGCCTGTCTATCTCATAGTCCGTGCCTATGGTGATACGCAGGCGGTTGTCGATACGGGGGGAGTTAAAATAGCGGACATAAATGTCACGGGTCTTTAAGTATTCGCAAATGTCACGGGCGGAGAATTTTTCAGCCGCAGCAAAAAGAAAATTGGTGCTGCTGTCAGGCAATATAAAGCCTCTTTCACGAAGCGCATTTGCAAGTCTTTCACGGGTGGAGATTATTTTTGAAATCGTCTGCCTGAAATAATCCTCGTCCGCAAGCGAGGCGCAGCCTGCGGCTATGGCAACGCTGTCAAGGGGATAGGAATTATAGGAATCCTTGGCGGCACGGAGGGCGGAAATAAGCTCGTCCCCCGCTATGCAATATCCTATGCGCATTCCTGCCATGGAATGGGATTTGGAAAAGGTCCTGACAACCGCCAGGTTGGGAAATTCCTTTAAAAGAGGAAGGGCGGATATGCCGCCGAAATCCACATAAGCCTCGTCGGAAATAACAACGCTGTTGGTATTCGCTTCAAGAATTTCACGGATAAAATCAAGCCCTCTGCCGATACTTGTGGGGGCGTTGGGATTGCAGATAACAACGCCACCGTTTTCTCTTTTGTAGTCCTCGGGGTCGATATTGAAGCTGCCGTCCAGGGGGGGCGTTTCAAAGGGAATGCCCAGCATATTGCACCAGACGGGATAAAAGGAATAAGTGATATCGGGGAAAAGCACGGGCTTTCCCGAATTGAAAAAGGCACGGAAGCAGAGTGCGAGAACGTCGTCCGAACCGTTTCCCGCAAAAACATTTTTCGGGGAAACGCCAAGAGACTTTGCAATTGCACCCGGCAGCGGTGCGGCGTTTGCGTCGGGGTATTTGTTAAGGCTGTCCGCCCCAAATCCGGCTATCGCTTTTATTACCCCGGGAGCGGGGGGATAGGGGTTTTCGTTGGCGTTAAGCTTGATAAAATCCGTCTTATCGGGCTGTTCCCCTGCGGTGTAGGGGGTTATTTTTATAAGGTTTTCTTTCCATGAATTCATTTTTCATTTTCCTCTCTTTTTTATTGCTTATTTTCAAAAGGTCATTTTCCGCTTATGACCGCCATTTTTACCAGCTGCCTGTGAAGCCTTGCCACGGGCAGACCCACCACATTGAAATAATCTCCGTTTATTCCCTTGACAAACAGCATACCGCCCGGAGACTGTATACCGTATGCCCCTGCCTTGTCCATGGGGTCGCCCGACTGAATGTAGGCTTCTATCTCGCCGGGGCTAAGGTCGTAGAATGTGACCTCGGTGCATTCGGAAAAGCTTTCCGTCCTGCCCCTGCTGCAAACGCACACTCCCGTTATCACCTTGTGGGTCTTTCCCGACAGCCTTTGCAGCATTTCCCGTGCGTGGTTTATATTGCGGGGCTTGCCCATTATCTCGCCGTCCAGAACGACCACCGTATCTGCGGCGATTATGTCGTCATAGGGGTTTGCTTTCAGTGCGGCCTTGGCTTTTTCTACCGCCAGATATTCCGCCGTTTCCTCCGGTGGGATATTGTCGGGCACAGTTTCGTCCACGTCTGCGGGGCGCACCTCAAAGGAACTTACCGAATAGGCAAGCAGTTCCCTGCGGCGTGGTGAGGCTGAAGCTAAGATGATCATTTTGAGAAGTCTCCTTTCGGGTAGGTGTTTTTTTCGGATAATTTTTCCAGCAGTGATAACAGTGCGGTATCGCCGTGCTTTTTAGCGGTAAATTCCGCCTTGCGCTTATGGGTAAGCAGGAAATTTTCGTAACGCTCCCGTGCTTCCGAGTCCAGATCAAGCCCTCCCTCCAGCCGCAGACGGGCTATTGTGAACCGTGCGCTGTAGGAGGAAACAAGGTTAAGAATTTCACGGTCGTATTCACGAAAATAAATGAGGCATTTGTCATAAAGCCCGTAAAGCCTTTGAGCCTCCGGAGAAGTTACGTCCTTGGGCAGATACAAAAGAAGAGCGCTGTCTACTGTCTTTTCGTCCTTGTAGGAGTAAACCCTAAACCTTAATAAAACGGATTTTTTAGGGTGGAATTTCGTGCGTTCATGAATGTCGGGTATTCTGAAAAAAACTATCTCCTCAAAATCCTGCACGGAAGCAAAGCTGCGCAGAGTGTGCAGACTGCGGCTGAGTATAAGCTTTTTCGCCCCGAAATTCGGGATATACCTTGCGGCAGTGCACTCCACCCGATCGTCCATTGCAAGGGTGCTGCCGTCCTCGGAAAGGGTAAGTATTCCTCGGGGGATACCGTCGTTTATTTCGCTTGGCCGCAGTTCCACCCGTGCAAGAATATTCCGCACCGTAACGCATATCCACGGCTTTTCACGTCTGCCGACGATATAATCCTGTTCCATTTCCGTACTGTCAAAGGAATACGGTTCAATATACAAAAAACCCTTTTCGCTGCCCTCACTTCGACGGAACTCTTCCGAAACCGTTACTTTCTGTCCCCAAAAACACGACTCACCGAATTTAAAAGCCCCGGGAGCGTAAATTTCAATTTCATTCTTTGAGGTAAAGTGAAACGCCCTGGTCTCTATTACCTGAATATTGTCGGACAAGGTTATTTTCTTTACGTCCGAACATGAAAAGCAATATTCCCCTATTCTGCCGATACAGGGGGAATCAACGATTATTTCGTCACCGCCTTTTATGAAGCACCGCTGCAGGCAGTCGCCCAGAAGAATAACATCATGATTATCTATATAAGGCGTTTCTCTCAACACCCCGCCGTCCGCCTTAACTATAATGTTCCAATATAATTTTTCGATCTCCGAATGAAAGAATGCAAATCTGCCCAGCTTCTCCACACGATCGGGCAGCCTTACCGATCTGAGGCTTCCACAGTAGCTGAATGCACATTCTTCAATTATCCTTGCTCCGCCAAGGTATATTTTTTTTAATGAGGAGCATCCATAAAATGCTTCTTTTCCTATCCGCACAAGATTTTTTGACAGCCTTGCATATTCGGCTCCGCAGTGTTCAAACGCATTGTCGTCTATCTCAAGAACAGAGTCGGGCAGGTAAATTTTCCTGATATTATGATACTTGTATCTGCCTTTTTTAAACCCTGTTTTAAACGCCTCTTTTTCTATCTTCACCACAGGTCTGCCGTTAATGCTGCGGGGTATTTTTACGATCTCGGCGCTGCCGTGCCAGCCTGTTATAATGCACGCCGAAGCGCCCCTGCCCCAACAGCCCCGGCGGCTTTCATAAGTATAAGTGATCTCTCCGCACCGGCGCTTTGGGTCAACGTGCATACCCGGCAGGTAATCCACGCCGTAATAATTTTTTGACAGCACAAATTCAAAGCCTGCTTCTCTTGCCTCTGCACAGGTCATATCCGCTCCCTCATAGGGGGTGAAATAATCGGGAACGTCTGTATCGGGCTTTGCGGGAACGGGACGGACAACGCCCGAATACACAGGGTGCTGTCTGCTTTGGGGTGCGGTTTTTTTACGGTTATTTTCAAAAAAATTCTTCGCCTTTGAAGCGCCCGCATGCGGAGGAGTTTCATTATTTCCTCCGCTTTTTCTTTGGCGGCGGCTGTCGCTGTATTCCTTTAACATATCAAAAATATCACGGTCGGTTTCTCTGCTTCTTTTCACCGCAGCCGCAAGCAGCTTTATCATAAGCGCTCCCGTAATCAGATTACCGGGTCTCATTTATTGCCGCCTCCTTTTGAGTTGTTATTTTTTCCGGTTTTTTTTCGGATAATTTTTTAAGCAGTGATAACAGTGCTGTATCGCCGTGCTTTTTAGCGGTAAATTCCGCCTTGCGCTTATGGGCAAGAAGGAAATTCTCATACCTCTCCCGTGCCTCGGGTTTCAGCTGAAATTCTCCCTCCAGCCGCAGATGGGCTATGGTGAACCGTGCACGGTAGGAGGAAACAAGGTTAAGAATTTCACGGTCGTAAAGGTCAAATTTAAAAAAAGGATCATAGGTAAACGGAGCGCATTTAAGGCAGCGGTCGTAAAGTGCGAAAAGTCTTTCAGCCTCCGCCGAATCTTTTACAACGTTCGGCAAATAAAGCAAAACCGCACTGTTGATCATCTTTACGCCTGAATTAAATTTAAACCGCAGGGTCACGGATTTTTTCGGGCGATAGGGAGGCGTTTCCCGAACATTCAGACCGGGTTTTTGAAAAATTATTTCCTCAAAGTCCTCTATGGAGTGAAAGCTGTACAGGTACTTCAGATTCCTGCTTACCAAAAGCTTTTTCGTGCCAAGGCAGGGTATGCGTTTGGCAGCAGTGCTGTGTACGCTGTCGTCCATTATAAGGGTATCGCCTAGAACGGTGAGAATGCCGGGATCAAACCCCTTGTAATGATTTTTTCCCACAAAGGCAAGGGTATTTCTGACCATAGCGCAGTAATATCCGCTGCCGTCTATGGCATATGTTTTTTCCATATTTGTCCACATGAATGAATGCTCTTCTATGTTGAAATGCTCTGTTTCATTGACAGTTACCCTGCTGACGTATGCAAAGCAAAAGTCGTCGAAATTATGTGCGCCCGGGGCGTATACCTCTATGATCTTCTGCAAAAATAAACGGTTGGTGTTAAAAGCGCCCATGCCGATCGTGCGGACTTTATCGGAAAGGATAACCTTTTTGACATTTGCACTGCAAAAAGCCTCCGCCCCTATACGGGTGATCGCAGGGTCGTCTATCACGACCTCGTCTATATAGGAAACGCTGCATTTTTGCAGGGTACCGCCCAGTACTATAAAGTCGTTTTTGGCGGAAAAGGGAGTTGCGGCAACCACATTGTCGCCTGCATATCTGATATCCTTCCAATAAATTTTCTGAAGAAAGCTTCCCATAAATGCGCCGTCCCGAAGATCACACACACTGTCGGGCAGCCTTATCTGAGAAAGGGCTTTGCAGTCATAAAAAGCCTGCTTGCCGATATGCAGAGCATTCCCCAAATAAACACGCTCCAAAAGGTTACAGCCGCAAAAGGCTCTGTCATCTATCCTGTAAAGATTCTCGGACAGTCGGGCATAGGTAAGAGCGCTTTTCATAAATGCCATTTCATTTATTATAAGAACAGTGTCGGGAAGGTAAATTTCATCGATCGGGCTTCCTTTGAATGCTTCCCTTTCAATGCTCACAACGGGTCTGCCGTTTATTGTCCGTGGGACTTTTACAATGGTATCGCTGCCATGCCAGCCCGTTATAATACAGGCTTTGATCCCTTTGCTGCTGTAACTGCCGATTCCGAGAATATCTTTATATTGATAACATAAATACCAATCAATTCCATGATATTTATTGAAGCCTATGAACTCAAAGCCCGCTGCGTCCGCTTCTGCGCAGGTCATATCCGCTCCCTCGTAGGGAGTGAAATAATCGGGAACACCCCTGTCGGGCTTTGCGGGAACGGGACGGAAAGCATTGCCAGGCACAGGCGGCAGGCTGCTTTTGCCCGACATTTTTGTATCGCCCGATTGCGAAGAAACACCTCTGCTGCCGCTGTCTTTTCTTTGGCTGTAACTGCCGCTGCGGTTCTTTGCCGTATCGGAAATATCACGGTCTGTCTCACTGCGTTCCTTTGACGCAGCAGAGAGCAGCTTCCCCAAAAGCACTCCTATGAGCATACCTCCGAAATTCATTGAATAACACCTCTTTCCAACCTATGAAATGCGGTCTCCGCTGTTTTTTACGATAATATCTTTTCGGATAATTTTTCCAACAGTGATAACAGTGCTGTATCACCGTGCTTTTTAGCGGTAAATTCCGCCTTGCGCTTATGGGCAAGCAGGA
Organism: uncultured Ruminococcus sp.; assembly: GCA_964523835.1. Lineage (GTDB taxonomy): Bacteria > Bacillota > Clostridia > Oscillospirales > Ruminococcaceae > Huintestinicola. The sequence continues at coordinate 8,176 of CAZGAZ010000029.1, read as the reverse complement.
AATTTTCATACCTCTCCCGTGCCTCGGGCTGCAATCCGAAATCTCCCTCCAGCCGCAGACGGGCTATGGTGAACCGTGCACGGTAGGAGGAAACAAGAGTGAGAATTTCACGGTCATAAATGTTAAAATTAAAGCCTGCGCCAAGACAGCGGTCATAGAGAGCGTAAAGCTTTTCAGCCTCGGCAGAATCCTTTATAACGTTCGGCAGATAAAGCAGCACTGCGCTGTCTATGAGCTTTCCGTATGCGGGGAAGTCAAACTTAAATCTGATGACGACGGATTTTTTCGGGCGGAAGGGCAGCTTTTCACGGGCGGAAACCACAGGCTTCCGAAAAACTATTTCCTCGAAATTCTCTATGGAAGCAAAGCTGTACAGGATGTGCATATTGCGGCTGACTATCAGCTTTTTCGCCCCTAAATTCGGGATATGCCTTGCAGCTGTATACTCCACACGGTCGTCCATTGTAAGCGTGCCGCCGTCCTCGGAAAGGGTAAGAATTTCAAAGGAAATGTCGCTTTCAGAACAGTTTCGCACTAATTCCACCCGTGCAAGAACAAGAATATTACGCACCATGGCACAGATACACGGATGTTCACGGCTGCCGCCCCAACAACGCTCTTCCATATGTGTACGATAAAAAGAATATTCTTGCAGATGAAGATACCCTTTTACGGCGGAGTTATCCGAGGTATATTGATAATTCTCCGAAACTGTTATCCTTTTGACCCAATTAAAGCTAAAGCAATGGCTTCCCAAAATCCATGCCCCGGGGGCGTAAACCTCCTCTATCCTGTTTGAGCGAAGGCCGACATTAAAGGCATCATGATCTATTACATGAACCTTATCCGAAAGGATTATCTTCTTAGCTGCCGTTTCCTGAAATGCAGAATCTCCTACAGCGGTAACGCCGGGAATGTCGATTATCAGTTCATTCGGAGCGTCAATGCTGCATCTTTGCAGGGTATCGCCCAGAACGATAAGCTTATGTCTTTCATCATAGGGCGTATAAAAAATAATAAGCGAATCGGAAAAAAATATCTTATTCCAGTAAAGCTTTTCAAGTCCGCTTCCCGCAAAGGCTCTGTCTTTTATATACCACACCTCTTCGGGCAGCCTTACCTGCCGCAGCGTCTCGCAGCCCCAGAACGCCCATCCGTCTATAACACGGACGTTTCCCATATACACACGCTCCAGTGAAACGCATTCCATAAACGCCTCTGCGCCTATGTGCACAAGGGCTTTTGAAAGCCGTGCATAGGTAAGTGCGCTTTCCGCAAAGGCACGGTCGGCTATTTCTATAACGCTGTCGGGAAGGTATATTTCCTTGATCTGCTTTTGGGCGAACGCCTCTTTCTCTATCTTCACCACGGGTCTGCCGTTAATGCTGCGGGGGATTTTTACGGTCTCATCGCTGCCGTGCCAGCCTGTTACAGCGCAGCCGGAAATGCCCGGGCTGTTATTCCGGTTTCGGTGTGTAAAACGAACATTCTCTGTATAGCCGCCTCGCAGGGGCCAAATATCTGCATCAAGCCAGAAATCCACGCCGTGATACCTGTCTGCGCCTACAAATTCAAAGCCCGCTGCGTCCGCTTCTGCGCAGGTCATATCTGCTCCCTCGTAGGGAGTGAAATAATCGGGAACGTCTGTATCGGGCTTTGCGGGAACGGGACGGACAGCTTGGTCGGATACAGGCGGCGGACTGCTTTTGCCCGCCGTTTTCGGGGTATTTTCGGGAGACGTCTCTGCTTTGTGACCGCTCAATGTTATGGAACTGCCCGACATTTTTGTATCGCCCGACTGCGAAGAACCCCCTATGCCGCTGTATTTTCTTTGGCGGAGACTGTCGTTGTATTCCTTTAACAAATCAAAAATATCACGGTCTGTCCCCCTGCGTTGTTGCGCCGAATCAAAAAACAGCTTTCCCAGAAGCAATCCTATGTGCATACCTCCGAATTTCATTATATGACACCTTCTTCTAACCTCTTACCTCTGACCTCTTACCTCTACAAATGCAGCCTGCGTTCCATTTCCGCTTTTGTGCTCCTGCCCCTGAAAAGCAGCAGAGCGGCAATGAAAATGGCGCTGATACCCGAACAAATGGCAGAGGGATATTTAACGTGAACCAGTCCCGCAGCAAGGCAGCCGAAGGGCAGCAGACCGTACAGACCGCCGATTATCAGGTACAGCAGATACTGCCCCGTTTTCATTTTCAACAGCTTTGCCAGCAGCAGTATCGACCCTGTGGCGCACACGCAGGCGCAGGGCAGCACAAAGTCCAGCGACCAGCCGTGCCAGCCCGTGAACCTGTCCCATATGACCGACAGGGCGGTTATAAGAAAAAGCTGCCATGTGATGTTTTTGAGCACTCTTTTGCGGTAGGTGACCGCCACTGTGGTGGTTATCCATGCGCAGATTATCCCCGCCACGGAAATGAGCGACCAGCTTAGCTTGTCGGACAGCAGAAAGTCGGTCACAAGGCATATTATCCCTGCGGAAATGGCAATAAACGAAATTATCTTTACAATGAATGAGCTGCCGAATCTCGGGGCTGCAAAGGCAGGGTACATTTCCTCTTCGGGCTCACCCGTAAGCTCCCCCTGACAAAGAGGACACCTTGATTTTTTGCCGTCAACATTTACCTTACAGTTTCTGCAATACTGCATACAAAACACCGCCTTTACAATATTTTAAATCTGAGAGAACGAACGATCTTTACGTTTTTACGCTTTTGTAAATTTTCCAGCCTCTAGCCTCTTATATCCAGCCTCTAGTAGCTGTCATTACTCCGGACAGTTACCTCTATCCCCTGCTCGGTAAGCAGGCGGAAGAATGCACACTGAACGTCGGAAGCGGCAAAGGATGAGGAAAATCCCATTTGCAGGGTATCATTGTAGGAGCATATATTCAGCTGAATGTTCTGTGTGCTGACTATTACCGAAAAGCGCTTTATCAAGCCGTCAAATTCCTCGGGCATTTTTATACGCCCCACATTGGAAATGACCGAGGTCTCGCTTTTAAGGCTTATGTGACGGGCTATCTTCAGCACCTCGTTTTTCAAAGGCAATGGGGCTATCCTTGCAACGGGGTTGTGCTCCAGAGCGGCATAGCTGTTCATTCGCACCGCAAGGTTTTCCCTTGTCAGTTGCTCCTCAAAAGAGCTTTTCACATACTCCGCAATGGACTCTATGTCGTCGGGCTGCTTGTCGAAGCGGTAATTCACGGGTATCATCCCGAAGAAATTTTTCGCCGTTTCCGAGGGGAAATAGGGCCGCAGGTTTACGGGGATATTTATGACCACGGGCTTTTTCCGCCCCGACAGCGGCATTTCCGAGCTGAGCGCCTTTATGTAAAGGGCGGTGAGGAAAACCGTAAGTGTAGCGCCGTACCTGTGGGCGGCTTCTATCACGCTTTTCACCGAGGCAAAGCCCTCTATTACCGACAGACAGTCGTTATCCAGCCGTTCGCCCCGCAGCTTGAACGCCTTGACGCTTTTCACCCGCTTTTTGCCCTTTACGCTGCTGTCGTAATATTTGGTGAAGCTGTCGGCGCTCTTCTGTGCAAAGGAAGCTCCGCTTTCAAGAAACGGGGGGTTCTCCCCGAATTTATCCGGACAGGCGTACACAAGGTATCTGTAAACTATGGTTTTAAGCAGCTCCAGCGCACCCGTGCCGTCGGTCAGCACGTGAAACATCTCTAAATTTATCCTGTTGCGCAGGTAGGAAACACGGTAGAGAAGCCCTATATGCTCCTCCTCGTAAAGGGCGGCGCATACCGGGAGCTCCTCCCGGGTGACCTGTACTTTTTCATCGCACCGCTCCAGATAATACCAGAAAAGTCCCTTTTTCATGACCACGTTGAATCCGGGGTAGCTTTCTGCCGCCTCCACTGCGGCACGCTGCAGGATATCCCTGTCTATGGGAAGCTCCAGCTCGCAGGAAAAGCGAAAGACACGTGTATCCGACTTTTCCACGGTGGAGGGAAATATTTTTGCCGCATTGTCCAGCCTGCTCCATGCAGCGTCCTTTTCTTTATTGGTAAAAAGCATTTTTTTCCACTCCGTTAATTAGATTTTCACACCAAAGGTATGCTGAAACTTAGGGGTTTACCGCTAACTTTCAAACTTATCACCCTCGTTAAGACAATTTTTTAATCCGTAAGTCCAATAAAATACATCATCATGCTTACCGCCCTGCGGGCGTCGGGACTGCGCTGCAAATCCGTGCCGAAAAAGCCGTGATATGCGCCCTTTATGCGAAATGCCATAACGTCGCAGCCCTCTTTGTAAAGCCTTTTGCCGAATGCCTCTCCCTCGTCACGCAGGGGATCGTTTTCCGCTGTGATGATAAGTGTTGCAGGATATTTTTCAAAGCCTTCCGCCTTGATAGGTGCGACATAGGGGTTGTTTTTCTGGGCGGGATATTTAAGATACAGCTCGAGATATCCACGCATTCTTTCTGCTGTGAGTATGTACCCCTTTCCCTTTTCGTGAACGGAAGCATAGGGGGAATCTTCCCCATACTCGCAGGCGGTCACGGGATAAATAAGTATCTGTCTGCGGACACGGAATTCTCCCCGCTCACGGGAAGCAAGGGAAACTGCCGCCGCAAGATTTCCCCCTGCGCTGTCTCCTGTGAGGATAACATTGCGGCCGGGGATCCCACGCTTTGCCGCTCCCGCAAAGACCTGTCTTGCCGCCTCGTAGCAGTCTTTAAGACCTGCTGGAAACTTATTTTCGGGTGCAAGACGGTATTCCACGGAAATGACATAGCTTCCCGAAATTGCCGCCAGCTGGCTGCACACATTATGATAACGGTCGATATTCTCCACCGCCCAGCCGCCCCCGTGGAAAAAGAGGATTATCCGCCTTTTGGGGGATATGTTCATGGGAGGGTAGACCCGCACGGGAATCTGCCTGCCGTCCTCCCTTGCCGTGAGGAAGCGGTCGTAATGTCCGTCGTTTATTTTTACGGCGCTGTGGACGAAAAAGTTTGCAAGCTCCCTGTGTATCTTATAAAATTTCCTTATATCGGGGGGCTCGATACGGCGTATTATATCGTCTATCAGATTCATTTCATTTTTACCTTTCTGTCCTCTGCCTCCGAGAGCATTTCGGCGGCGTTTTTAAGGGCTGTATCGGTGATATTTTCTCCTACCATGATACGGGCTATTTCATTTTTGCGCCCGTCGCTGTCCAGTTTGCGGACCTGTGTGTAGGTGCGTCCGCTTCTGGTCTGCTTTTCTATCAGCAGATGATTGTCCGCCATTACCGCCATCTGAGATAAATGTGTAACGCAGATCACCTGCTGCCTGCGGGAGACCTCCGCAAGCTTAATGCCTATTTTCTGGGCTGCCCTGCCGCTGACTCCCGTATCTATCTCATCAAAAATAAGAGTGTGAACATCGTCCTTTTCGGAGATAACGTTTTTCAGCGCCAGCATTATCCGTGAAAGTTCCCCTCCCGAGGCTATTTTTGAAAGGGGTTTGAGGTCCTCCCCTGCGTTGGCTGAGATCATAAATTCCACGCTGTCAAGACCTGTGGCGGTAAGCTTGCCCTTTTCCATTTTCGCTCTTATGGTGACATTCGGCATATCGAGAAAGCTCAGTTCATTTTCCACCTGCTTAGAAAAATCCGCCGCTGCCTTTTCTCTTGCTGCGGAAAGCGCCTTTGCCTTTTCCGAGACCTCCGCCAGAAGCCGCTCCCGCTCCTCCGCTGCCGCCTCGATCTCGCTGTCCGAGCTTTCTATTGCCGCAAGCTCTGCGGCTGCCTCCTCGTAAACCTTTATCACATCGGATAGATCGCCGCTGTACTTCTTTTTAAGGCGGTTTATCTCGCTCAGGCGATCCGACAGATATTCCAGACGGGCAGGGTCGACGTCCACCCTGTCCCGCTCTTCGGAAGCTTCATAGGCAATGTCCGCCAGCTCCACCCGTGCGCTTTCCAGCCTTGCGGCAAGAGCCCCGAGACTTTCGCTGCCCGATTCCTCGGCTGCGGCATTCAGGCTCTCGCAGGCGGAGGAAAGCAGTTCTTCCGCATTTGGGGAATCGTCGTCGTCCCCTCTGAGCAGCAGGCAGACCTCAGACAGGTCACGAAGTATATCGCCGCCGCTCCTGGCTGCCCTGTATTCCTTTTCCAGTTCCTCGTCCTCGCCCTCGCAAAGCTCCAGCGCACCTATAGTCTCCACACGTTCCTTTAAAATATCCTGCCGCTCCAGCCGTTCACGGCGCTCCACTGTGAGCTTTTTCAAATGCCTTGAAGCCTCCTGCAAGCGCTTGAAGCTCTCGTGATATTCTTCCCGCACAGAGTCCAGTCCTCCGTAGCTGTCCAGTATCCCCAGATGCTTTTCGGGGGTAAGGAGCACCCCGTTATCATGCTGACCGTGGATATTTACAAGCCGCCCGCCTATCTCCCGCAAAACCGCCACGGAAGCTTTCATCATATTGACCCGTGCCGCACTGCCGCCGTCCGCCATAATTTCTCTTGAAAGGGATATCTGACCGTCGTCGTGGGAAATGCCCATTTCGTCAAGAAGCGCTTCCTCTGACTTTGTAAGGTTCGTGAACAGGGCGGATATTACCGCCTTGTCGCAGCCTGTGCGGACTATATCCTTTGTTACCCGCTGCCCCAGCACGGCGTTAATGCCGTTGATGAGAATGGATTTTCCGGCGCCTGTTTCCCCCGTAAACGCATTGAAATTATCCGTAAAAGGAATGGCTGCTTCCTCTATTATTGCAAGATTTTTTATATAAAGCTCACTTAGCATTGCTTTGACATCCTTTCGCCAGGTTAAATTATTTTTCGCTGTCCATAAGCCCCCGCATAAGCTTTTCAAAGGCGGCGGCGTCCTTGGGGGAGCGCATTAAAATGAAGATGGTGTCATCCCCTGCGAGCGTCCCCACAACTCCCGGCATTTCAAGGCTGTCAAAGGCGGCGCAGGCGGCATTTGCAGTGCCCGCACGGCATTTGAACACCACCGTGTTCATTGCCCTGTCGATCTTCCTGACGGATTCCCCGATAAGCGGCGGAATGGTCTTTATGGGCGGAATGATATATCTGCCGTCCCTTTTGATTATCCCCAGGGCTGACATATCCCTTGAAAGGGTAGCCTGGGTCACCGCAAAGCCCTTATCGGTAACGGCTTTTTTCAGCTGCTGCTGAGTGGTGATATTTTCGGATTCGATTATATTTTTTATAGCTTGCAAACGATTTGATCTCATAAAATTCAAAGCACCCTCTTGCAGGTAATTTTCTTGTATTGTTATTTCAGCGAATTCATAAGCTTGCGGTTTACGGCGGAATAGAATGAATCCCCCGCAATATCAATAAGCTTCAGGGTCTTTTCCGAGCGGAAAATTTCAAGAGTGTCCCCCGGGTCTATCCCTCCTGTTATCTGCCCGTCAATGCAGATGTACATGCTGCCCTTGGTCTTTACCTGTGCGGACAGCGTAAGCCTCCGTCCGCCGTCAAATATCATAGTGCGGGCAAAAAGGGAATGGGGACAGATGGGGGTCATCTGAATACATTCAAGGGAAGGCTCGATTATCGGTCCACCTGCTGAAAGGGCATAGGCGGTAGAGCCTGTGGGAGTGGAAAATATCAGCCCGTCCGCCCTCACGGAGGTTATCTCCCTGTCATTGGCTGTTATTGAAAAATCCGTAAGCCCCGAATATTTGCAGCCTATGACCGCATCGTTAAGGGCGGTATAAATATGGGCTTCGCCTGCGCCGCTGCCGTTTTCCGTATGATGAACGCATTCCAGAAGCATTCGGTTTTCCGTGCGGTAGTCGCCGCTCATAAGCTTTGAAAGGTTGTAAAGCTCTGTCTGCTCCATAGAGGCCATAAATCCCAGCCGCCCCGTATTTATGCCCAATAACGGCTTGTTTCCCAGAGCGGCATAGGCGGAAGCCTCTAAAATTGTGCCGTCCCCGCCTATGGCTATGATAAAATCACATTCCCCCGAAATTTCCGTGAGCTTTGCGGAGGTCACCCTGCTTTTCGGGGGAAATCTGTCAATGATCTCCTCGTCGCCGAAAAGCTCAAAGCCCATATTCACAAGGATTGAGCATACCTTTGCCGTTACCTCAAAGGCGTTGTTTTTTGAGAAATTGGGGCATATTACAGCTTTCATTTTTATAAACCGCCTTTCTGCGAAAGGCACCAACGGGGCTATGAAAAGG
>CAZGAZ010000028.1:0-37136 GCA_964523835.1 uncultured Ruminococcus sp. | reverse complement strand
GAATTATTATACTGAAATTTTTCTCCTTTCGGATACATCATAGGCTTATTTATAAACAGAGGCAGCAGATCGCTGTTGTGTCTTATTTTATAATTCGGATAATCTGTCCATAATTCTTCATATTCGTTCATAACGCTTTCGTCAAAATAATCGGGAACGCCCGATGTATGGGTCAAAAGCTGTTTTACTGTAACGTCCTTATCAATATTATGCAACGGAATATCGAGAAGCTTTCCCAATGTATCATCAAGCTTTATTGTTCCCCGTTCTATAAGCTGCAATATTCCTGCCGCAACAAATACTTTTCCTGCCGATGCGCTTGCAAATTTAGTTTCCGGAGTATTCGGAATTTCATTTGACATATCCGCAAATCCGGTTGTTCCCTCATACAAAACCTTATTATTCCGAACAATGTATATATTTCCCCTGAACTCCCTGTCAAAAATATCTTTTATCTCCATATCAATACCTTACCGAATCATGGCTTGTTATAAATTTTACAAGAGTATTATAACACAAAGAAATTATAATGTCAAGTCCTTTGAATATATTCATACAGGCAAATCATATCGGCATTTTTAATTGTTAAACATAAGCCGCCGCAGCCTCCGGCAGTACGGCGTTTTTAATAATGTTCGGAAGATATGCAAATAACGGATTTGCGGCATTTTTTATGATATTTCCCGATCAAGAAAATAAGTGCCGGTCTGAAAATTTCAAAAAAATTTTCCAAACCCCTTGACAAATTCCGCAAAACGTGATATACTCATAATATGATATCAAATTGATATCATTTACATATTACCGCCGGGAGGAAAACATTATGAAAGAAAATGCGAATGAAAATGTAAAAAAAGCTGCTGCCGACAATGAAAATCACGACATAAAGGAAAATGCCGTTAAAGCGGCAAGCGGTATCCCCGCAATTACCCTGGGAGTTATCACAATAGCCCTTGCCATTGCCGCCATTATCTTTGCCGCAAAGGAGCTGAATGCAGCCGACAACGAGCTGCGGCAGGCTGCTGTATGGGCGATACCTGTACTTGTGGCAGGCATAGTTTATTCAAGCATAGGCTGGCTGTGGATGATCGGGATAAAGGTCGTAAATCCCAACGAGGCGGCTGTGATGACCCTTTTCGGAAAATACACGGGCACGCTGCGGAATGAGGGGATTTACTATGTGAACCCCTTTACCTCGCTCAAGAAAATTTCCCTCAAGGTCAAGACCCACGACAACTCAAAGCAGAAGATAAACGACGAAATGGGCAATCCCATTGAGGTGGGAATTGTGGTGGTCTGGCGGATAACCGACAGCGCAAAGGCTGTGTTCGGGGTGGATAATTACAAGGAGTTTGTGTCCATTCAGTCGGATTCCGCTTTGCGTGACGTGGTGCGGCTTTATCCTTATGACAAAAGCGAAAACAGCGATAATGACAAGTCTTTGAGAGGTTCCTCCGCCGAGGTTGCGGAGGACTTGAAAAAGGAACTGCAAGGCAGAGTACAGGTTGCGGGCGTGGAGATAATCGAGGCGAGGATAACTCACCTTGCATATGCCCCCGAGATCGCTGCGGTAATGCTTCAGAGGCAGCAGGCGACCGCCATAATCGAAGCACGTCAGAAGATAGTTGACGGCGCTGTGGGAATGGTCGAAATGGCTCTTGACAGGCTTTCTGAAAACAATGTCTGCGAACTGGACGAGGAACGCAAGGCGCAGATGGTCTCCAATCTTCTGGTAGTGCTTTGCGGCAATAAGGACGCCCAGCCCATAGTGAACAGCGGTTCGATCTATTAACTGCGTTTGTGCTGAATGCCGGTTGGCGGCGCTGCCTGTAAACCGGCGCTCTCTCCAATTCCGAAAGGGTGGAAAGTTTGAAAGTTAGCGGTAATCCCCTAAGTTTCAGTGTATCTTTGGTGTGAAAGTCTAATTAACGGAGTGGAAAAATTTGAAAGAAAAAAGTGAACGGCGTGCGCTTGTGATCGGCTTTTTAGGCTCGATTGCGGGGACGTACGGAGTGATATTGTTTAATCAATTTGTGCTGATAAGGCTGCCCCTGGGTCTGCGAATGGCAAGCATGATTCTGATGTATTGGCTGATCGCAGCAGTGCCTATAATTGCTGCCGCCGTTCATAAAATGCGGCTGTCCGATTTCGGCTTTACAAAAAACAAGCTTGGGGTGCAGATACTTTGGGGATTGCCGATCGGTGCGGCAATGTCGGTCGTACTCACTTTAATGCCGCATTTATTGGGCTTCGGGGAGTATTTCAGCAGCGGAAAAAATTATCAATATTTATGGCAGTTCGTTTACGAATTATTCTATTGTGTATTGGCGATAGGGGCTGTGGAGGAATTTGTGTTCAGGGGATTTATTTATGAACAGATCAAAAAAATCGGCAAAAATGAAACGACAGCCGTTATCGCTTCGTCTGTTCTTTTCGGACTTTTTCACATATTCGGAGGGAATATTTTACAGATGTTAATGACGGCGGTCATAGGCGCATTCTTTTGCGCTTGCAGACTGAAGATAAAAAATTGCACTATCCTTTCTCTGATCGTTGCTCACGGATTTTACGACTGGCTTATAGTTTTATGGACGGCGGTTTTACAGGGATAATTACAGTCGGGAGGTTTTTATATGTTTTCGACATCATCTATTGCAGCGCTGGGCGTTTGCGGCGGCCTGTGCATAATTATACCCTTGGCGGCGGGCATTGTCTTTAAGATAAAAAATAAGGACATACCCTTTTCGCCATTTTTTATAGGGGCTGCGGTGTTTATTGTTTTTGCGCTTATTCTGGAACAGATTCTTCATTCGGTAATGATACCCATTGTCAGCGGAATACCTGCACTGTACGTTATTTACGGCGCTCTGGCTGCGGGATTTTTCGAGGAAACGGGGAGACTTGCCGCATATAAAACGGTAATGAAAAAATCCACCGACCCGAGATCGGCGGTGCTTTACGGCTTGGGGCACGGAGGCTGCGAAGCTGCTCTTATTATGGGACTTACGATGATCTCCCTTTGCATTTCCTTATCAATGGCAAACAGCATGGGATTTGAGGAATTTATCGCTATGTCCTCGGGAGGCAGCGAGGAGGTTGCCGAGGCAGTGCGTGTTCAAATGGAGCCGCTGGTGGATTACAGTTTTGCAAACGGCTTGCTTGCGCTGTTTGAGCGGCTTTGCGCAATGACCTTTCACACGGCTTTATCGGTGATAATGTTCGGCACTTTGCGGGGGAAAATGCGTTATTATCCCATTTGCATTCTGATCCATACTCTGGCAGACGTTCCCTCCGCAATGTATCAGGTGGGGATTATGCCGCTGCCCTTGACGTATGTTTTTCTGTGCATTACGGTTCCGCTGACGGTTTGGTTTGCGGTGCGGGTATACAGAAAAATGAAATGATATTATGCGGTATTTCCCGCTCATGGGACGGGAGATTCCCTGCAAAATTTTCGCAGACATATGCGGTATATAAGGTTGTTTGATTTTGGAGATGAAAGTCTGAAAGTCAACGGTAATCCCCTAAGCTTCAACGTATCTTCGGTGCGAACATCTGATTGGCGGAGTGGAAAAATATGAACAGGAACAGAGCAATTATCATAATTCAAATCATATTCACGGTCATTTACGGTCTGTTATGCAAAATACCTTGGGCAGGAAACGGGACGTGCAGATTATTTTTCTTCTGTATATTGATTAATTTATCTCTGACTTTTACTTTCAATCTCATTTTTTTTACAGTAATAAAATCGGAAATGTACGAGCTGCTTGCCGGATATGATAAAAGCAAAGAGTATGATAAGGATATACTGAAGGCTCATGTAAAAAGGCTTGCATTCAATGTATCGCTTACAATATTTATTGTTTCTGTGATACCGGTTTGTACGCCGCTGCTTTCGGCAATCAATATTTCCGGTGACTTCTGGATAACCGCTTATATGTTTCTTGTAATAATATGTACGCTTTTTACGATCATTATAACCGATTCATGGAATAAAAAACAGATGGGCAAAAATTAAAGTTCAATATCCGATAGGAAATAACAGCTAACAGCAAAGTTAAGGAGGTGAGCGGATGGCTGAGGAAAAAGCCAAAGAAAAGGCAAAAAAACAGATACCGCTAAGGGTATCCGCAAGTCTGTATGACGAGCTTGCACGCTGGGCGGAGGACGACTTCCGCTCAATAAACGGTCAGATAGAATACCTGCTGACCGAGTGCGTAAAGCGCCGCAAAAAGCAGGGCAAAAAAGATGATCTCGACTGATATATTTTATTAAGAGGTGAAATAATATGCTTGGCGAGTGGATCGGAATAATTATTTTTTTGATAGTTTTAGCGGGAGTAATGATTTTTCTTTATTTTAACGGGATAATGGTGACCTCGTGCAAGGCGGCGCTGCTGTTTGTGTATGAGAGAGGCGAAAACAGTGAAAAATTTCACATAAACCGCTGCACGGGAACACAGGGCCGCATTATTAAATTCAAAGACGAGGGCACATATGAATTTACCCTTGATAATTCCATTGCGATCGGCAGTGCGGAGGTGGTCATACTTGACCGTCAAAAGGTGGAAATAGCAAAGCTTAACGACGATTGCAGCCGCACTGAATTCTATGCAAACAAGGGCGAGATATATTATATTAAATGGAAATTCAGCTCCGCCTCGGGAGAATGCGAATTGAAATGGAGTCGGCGGGACAAATTTATAGACATATAAAACAAAGGTTTTTTAAGCTTTATTTTCCTTAGGAAATCCCTTTAAAGCAAGGGCCGCATTGGAATAGTCCTTATCCCCCGTCACCTCTTTTATGACCTTTACAAAGGGCGGCAGATGTATTTCCTGCTCCTCGCCCGAAAGCTCAAGCTCCATAGTTGCAAGGAAGCTTTCAAAGGAATAGCTGTCTATTTCAAAGCGCTGCCCCTCATAATTTAAAATGCGCCGTGTTTTTTCTATGGGACGAAGCTTGGGGTCGGCTTCTTTTTTCAGTTCATTGAACTCATCGGGAGAAATTTCCCGCTCATTTTCCTCACGCACGGCAGGGCTTAAAAAGCGTTTTTCGGTGTAAAAATATTTCACATCTTTTTTCGTGCTCCATGAGCGGATCCGCCGCTGTATATCGGGATCCGGACGGGTAAGATATATTTGCAGTATATCTATTTTTTCGCTGCACTTTGAAAATAATCCCTCCGACTGTTCAATTAAAAATTTACGTTCGATCTCCAGTGGTATCATTAAAATTTCTCCTTTCATTTTCCGAAATTCACTTGATATATTATAACATTTATTTTGATAAATTGCAAGGATTTTTTGAGGGATTTCCTAAAGCTTACAGTAAAATATTTCAGATAATTAAAATATTATAAAAAATATCGGAAAGCACTTTTCATTTTTAAAAATTTATGTTATAATAAAATTATATGCAAAACATTTTTTACATAAAGGAGCAGGGCTCAATGAAGTTTAAAAAAATATTGATATGCGCTCTTATGACAGCGGCTTTAACAGCCTGTGCGGACAGGGATGAGGGAGAAAATATTCCCGCTGCGTCCGAATCTGCGGCTGTTTTACAGGAAGAGGATACCACGGCGGAAGCCCCCTTTACCGATTACAGCTTAAAGCTCAGGGGCGAAACGGAAAATTATATGATAATTATCCGCAGGGGCGAGCATGAAAATGAGATATCCGTGACTGTGGAGAATAACCGTTACCAAAGCCGTGAATTTATAATCACCGCCCCTTACGGCTATGACGTTTATCTGCCCTACAGCAGCGCCGACGCATCAACGGTGGTGCGGCTTATTGCGAATGACATTGACGATACGCCGATCCCAGATATTCTCCAGTTCACCTTTTATCTTTCGGAAAACGGTGCGGGAAGCGCCTCGGACGAACCCGAGCCTGCTTATTCGGTCAGCCGTATGTACACTGTGGACGAGGTCGGAGAGCTGCGTGAAATAAAAATAGTTACCCCGGGCGACCCGGAAAATGACGTTCCCGAAACTGTTCATGATTATCTTGACAAGACCCAGCTTTACCACACCGAGCCGCAAAAATTCATTTATGAAATTTCCGTTGACGGCAGTGTTTTTGATGAGGACGGAGAGGTGCGTCCCATAGAAAGCCGTGTGAAAATAAGGACAATGACCTTTGATTATGAAAACTCAAAGCTTATTCTGGGCTCTGAAAAAATAAACGAGGAAAATCCCCTTTATTTCGGCTATGCATACTGGGCAGCCGCAAATTATGCAGCACAGAATTTTGTAATTTCATCCTTTAATGTTTCCGATTTTGATAATTTCGTGGAGATTACCTCGGACGACGGCATTGTGGAATATTACTTTAAGATAAGCGACGGCAGGTTTTCCGATACCGGCGATCTGCTTGATTATTTATGCGCAGTGTTTTCCGATACTGCCGCACGGAAAATTTTTTCCGAGGCGCCGCAGAAATACACCGATATAGACGGAGAGCTTTACGGAATAGTGGGCGACGTGGGCTTTGACTACTCTCTGGGCACGCTGACATTTTCGGGAATGGAGATAAGCGAGGACAGAATGCTCTTCCGTTCAAGGCAGGAAAAATACGACGAATACGGCAGCTTTACGGGCTACACCGACGGCGGGAATTTTGTTATCTCACGTGATGAGGAGGACGCCTGGAGGGTCATTCAGTACAGATACCCGTACAGTTGATATTTACGGGGCTGTTTACTTATTTTTTATCGGGAGGAATAAAAATGCTTGAAATAATCTACTCTTTTTTCTTTGGCTGCTCGCTGCCCTTGTTAATGCTTTTTATAGGCATTGTTTTCGGAAAAAATCCTTCGGAGGAGATAGGCGGGATAGGCTATAACTCTTCATTTTCTCGCCTAAATGATGACACCTGGAAAACCGCTCAGCTGATAATGTCAAGGATTTGGAAAAAAATGGGGATAATTATGCTTCCGATATCTCTTTTGCTGCTTTTGATATTAAGCTTTATTTTTTCGGGGGACAGCCTTTTACTCGCAATGACGGGAGTAATAATGTTACAGGTCATTGCAATGCTGGTGAGTATTTTTTTGATTGAACGGGAGCTCAGAAAAATTTTTGACGATGAGGGAGAGAGGAGAGAGAAAACAAATGATTGAGCTCAGGAACTTTTTTGTATATGACATGGTGGATTTTCGTGAATATATGAAAAGCCATTACAAAGCAGACGAATATTTTGAGGATTTTTTAAACAGGCTTAAAAAATATAATGCCGAATTCGGACTCGGGGAACTTATGTCGAATACAAAGATAAGATATTATTTCGTCCCATACAACAGTGAAAAATATTATAAAATAAAATCATCCGTTAAGACAGCTGCCGAGAAATACCTGATAAAAGTCAGTGAACATACATATTCTTTAAAGTGTACCAAAAAAGAAATTGACAGCGCTCGGTTTTATAAAGTGAAGCTCGGAATCTACGGGAGTGAAGATCATACCGAAAATTATAACACAAAATATTCCGACAAATATTGCAGCGCCTGCGATACTCACCAGCGCATTCCCATGGGAGAGGTTTTTATAGATAAATGCAAGTTCGGGGGCAAAGATATTTCATGTTCCGATAATCTTAATAATGAAATTCTGCTGTCGGATAAAATTAAAAATTTAATTGAAGAAAATAATCTTACAGGAGTAGAATTTTACCCTGCACATCATTACAGCAAAAGGATCAAAAATGATTTTCCCCTGTGGCATATGGCGGTTACAAGCATACTGCCGCCTGCGGATAAAAGCATGGATACGGAAATAATCGAGGGCTACTGCGATGTTTGCAAATGCCACCATATCCTGCCTCTTTCCTATATGCGTTACAAGGGGAGCGATTTGCAGCAGGCTGCGGATTTTAATCTTTCCCGGGAGCACTTCGGGGCCGGCTGGTACGGCAGTCCCGAGCTTATTGTATCACGGCGGGTATATAATATTTTTAAGGAAAATAATGTTAAGGGCGCAAAATATGAAATTGTTGGAATGATATGAAGGGGCAAAAAATGATTTTTCTTGATGAAATATGGGAATATTTTATTGATGACGCTCAAATAAAAAAAGCATATATTGATATTTCCGCAAGCGAGCTTTATTTACCCGATGATGAGGAAGCATTAAATGGGGACACCGGTTTTGCGGAAATTCCAAGGCAGTTCACACAAGGCGGATTGCTGCGGGAATTTATAAAAAACAGCAATGACAAAAATCTTATAAAGCTTGCCCGGAATGTCGGTTCCATGACCGATTCTGAGCTGCTCGATCATTACCATAAAAATTATTTGCCGTGGTTTGATGAGGATAATCATTACTCCGAATGGGTAGTGGAGGGAAAAGTAAAAATAATCGATTTTGCGGAGGAATGGTGCGCTTCAAACGGTATCAAATGCACAAGAAAGAAAAAGAAAAAGTTTGAAACATATTCGGCGCTGACTGTGTACAGCAATTGACTGCGTACAGCAATTGACTGCGTACAGCAAAAATAAGGGAGAATCAAAATAATGAAAGACGGCATTTGCGAATTTATTTTCCGAAAAAACAGCAATAATTTTTTGGGGTTTTCTCTTGACATTTTAGGAAGTATTGGCTATAGCTGCATAAACCCCTATTTTAATAAAATATTTTTGTGGCTCGACGGTACTGGAGATGAAACGGAATGTTCCGATATTGCCGAAATGCGCAGACTGCTGCGAAATGAGAAAAGCGCATCTCTTACAATGTGGAACGGCACCGATGATATTTGGGTGGAGGTGGAAATGGCGGTCTCTTCCGAATTTAATGTATTGACGATCGACCCGAGGCTTCTGTCTCCCGAGAATGGACAGCGGATAATTAACGGTATCTACCGTGAAATTTCGGCACGTGATCACATAAAAAATTTAAGCAGGATCATAATTGATAAATCGGGAGTTACCGAGGATCCCGCTTATTATCAAAGCGATAAATTCCGTATCGGACTGGCGGACAATTCGGAAAAGTATTTCCTGAAAATCACGGAACAGTATGTGATGAATAAAAAGGATTTTCCGAGTACCGTCCATTGTCTTGATAATATAGTTTATTACTTTGATTTTGAACACAGTCCCGAGGAATTTTGTGCAAACATTTTTGTTTTGAACGGCACTTAATGGTAATCTTCACAAACTTATTATTACATTTGGCAAAAAAATTTATAAAAATTTCCCAAAACCCCTTGCAATTTTCCGAAAAATGGTATAAAATATAAATAAAGACCTTTGGGGCTTTATGTTTTCGGGACATTCTCCGAGGGTACATTTTTAGGAAAGGGTGTAATACCAATGGCAGGATTAAACAAGGTCACAGTTGACGACATTAACGTAAAGGGCAAAAAGGTTCTCGTAAGGGTGGATTTCAACGTTCCCTTAAAGGACGGCGTTATTACCAACGATAACAGGATAACAGCCGCTCTCCCCACTATCAAGAAGCTGGCACAGGACGGAGGAAGGATAGTGCTCTGCTCGCATCTGGGCAAGCCCAAGAACGGCCCCGAGGCCAAGTTCTCCCTGGCTCCCGCAGCAAAGAGACTGGCTGAGCTTATGGAGGGCACTAAGGTAACATTTGCAGCGGATGATTCGGTTGTGGGCGATAATGCCAAGAAAGCAGTTTCCGAAATGGCTGACGGCGAGATCGTTGTTCTGGAGAATACCCGTTTCAGAGGCGCTGACGAGACCAAGAACGGCGAGAACCTTTCCAAGGAGCTGGCTGAACTGGTTGACGGCGAGGTTTTCGTAATGGACGCTTTCGGCTCGGCTCACCGTGCACACGCTTCCACTGCGGGCGTTACAAAGTTCGTCAAGGAGACCGCTGTGGGCTACCTTATGCAGAAGGAGATAAAGTATCTGGGCAATGCGGTAGAAGTACCCGAAAGACCCTTTGTTGCAATTCTGGGCGGAGCTAAGGTTGCGGACAAGCTCAATGTTATCTCCAATCTCCTGGAAAAGTGCGATACACTTATTATCGGCGGCGGTATGGCTTATACATTCCTGAAGGCTAAGGGCTGCGAAATAGGCAAGTCTCTGGTTGACGATGAGAAGCTGGACTACTGCAAGGAAATGATGGCTAAGGCCGAGTCTCTGGGCAAGAAGCTGCTGCTCCCCGTTGATACCGCAGTTGCGGCTGCATTCCCCGACCCCATTGACGCCGAAATTGCCGTTGACTATGTATCCGCCGAGGCTATCCCCGCAGACAAGATGGGTCTTGACATTGGTCCTGAGACTCAGAAGCTTTTCGCCGAGGCTGTAAAGACCGCAAAGACTGTTGTATGGAACGGTCCTATGGGCGTATTCGAGAACCCCACTCTTGCACAGGGCACTATCGCTGTTGCTAAGGCGCTTGCCGACACCGACGCTACCACGATCATCGGCGGCGGCGACTCCGCAGCGGCTGTTATCCAGCTGGGCTTCTCCGATAAGATGTCCCACATTTCCACAGGCGGCGGCGCTTCCCTTGAATACCTTGAGGGCAAGGTTCTTCCCGGCGTTGATGTAATCGCAGACAAGTAAGTTTTAGACGTTAAAAATAATATTTTTACCCTTGCACGTAAATTTTAAATGCCGATTTGAGGGGGGATCTTCTCCCCCAAATCGGGATTTTTTTAAATTAATGGAACAGTATTCTTTAAAGCGGCGGCACGCCGCATGAAAGGAGTTTATTAAAGAGATGATCTTACAGAATGAAAAAATTGATATTTGCAGCGACTGCGACTTTTCCTATTCCAATATCACGGGCACAAGCTTTAACGGGGTTTCGGCGGTGGACTGCGACCTTTCGGAAATAACCATAGCCGGCTGCAATATGATATCCGCACAGCTGGACAATGTAATGCTGGAGGATGCCGCCATAGAGAACGCCAACCTGGCGGGGGCGCAGATAAAGGACGCTGCCATGTCGGGAGTAAGGATAAACAACGGCGACATACGCAGAGGACGGTTTGAAAATGTGGATATAGGCGAGGCTGTTTTCAAGGGCTGCGACCTGTCGGAGGTAAGCCTTGAAAACTGCAACCTGGAGGGGCTTGCGATTTCCTCCTGCCGCATTTCGGGTATGACTATCGACGGCATTCCCGTGAAAGAGCTTATCGAAAAATATTATCAGTAAGCACTGCGCCGTTTTTCTGCCCGGCATTCCATAAAAATTAACACAAATGTATAAAAATATCCACAAAATGTTTGGTCTATTATGTTAAACTTTATAATAGAAGTCTATAAATATCGACCAAGCTTCAAAAAGAGGTGGAGCAAATGACCGACACAACGTCAAAAGCCGAAAAGCTCAAAGTATTTGCCGATTTTGATATGTTAAACAGGGATATTCTGATGAATGTCCTTGAAAAGCATTTGCAAAGAGGCTATATGCTCAAACATTCCAATCAGGTCATAGGTCTGCTGACCTTTGAGCCTGTGGCTGAGGGGAAAAATGTTACATATGCGGTCATACGCCCCGCCCTATATGAAAACGGCGGAGAGTTTCCGAAGCCGTGGGTGAAATGCGGCAGAATGGGCGACTATATGATCTGGCGCAGCACAGGTGCGGCGTACATTCCCAAACCCGACAAAGACTCTGCCGAATTGGAGCGAAGACGAAGAAACATTAATATTGTTCAGGGAATACTGTGGCTGCTCATTGGCGTTATGTATTTTGCAACCGACCTTCCAATATGGACAGGCTCTGCAAGGGGCTTTTCCGAACACTTTGACTTCAAATTTTTGCGGGATATTTTTGCGACGGCAAACGGCGTCATTTGCTTTGCAGCTGCCTTTTCAAAGCCAAAGCGGGACCGCACCGAACGAGGGCGGCTTAAATATTTCAGGCAGTACATTGTACCGTACATTCTGATCGTTTTGGCGATCGGTCTGTTGATCTTTGTCATTGCGGACGATATGAAGAAAGAGAAGCTCCCCCTGCCCGACAGCCGTCTGCCCTTTTCCGAGGAATTTGACAGCGGAAGAAGCGCATTTCTTGGCAAAAGCTATGTTGCCCGAAATTATATCTACAACAAAACAAGCGATGAGGATTATATGTCCTGTTTTCTTTATGAGGCATATTTCGACGGGCTTGCCCCAAAGGTTTTTGATGAAATACGGGATAAGGGGAATGTATATTCTACCGAAAATTATTCGGGATATCCAAGCGGAGGATTTATTTTTATAAATCCGGGAACGGTATACTCCCCCGACATTTCGGACTACCCCTATCTTGATGATATTATTGTCTGCGAAGAATACAACAAATATGACGAGAAGCATACATTCGGGGGACTTATTGTCCGCTCGGGCAAATCGATTTTCGGCATTGCCTATTATAAGGACAAATTTTCCCAAGATGAGATACTGCAATATCTTGATGAATTTTTTGCAGGCTCATGACCCGAGCCATATAAACCGGATTTTCCGCATAAGGGGTGAAAAATTATGACCGATACAATAAAGCCGGGCGGCAAACGCCGTATGCTCATTAATTTTAATGCAGACAACAGAGACGATATAACAAAAGTTCTCGAAAACCATCTGCAAAGGGGATATATGCTTAGCCGTATAAACGGCTTCACAGGCGTGCTTGCCTTTGAGCCTGCGCCTGCGGAGGGCGTTGTATATGCCTTAATATATCCTAAGCAGTATGTAAACAAGAATCTGCCCAAGCCATGGAAAAAGTGCGGAATGCTGGGAGAATATCAGATATGGCGCTCCGCCGACCTTAAGGCAGCCGTTCCGAAGCCCGACATAAGCCTTAAGGAAGCGGAACGGTCACAGAAAACAAACTATATAATTATAGCTGCAATATGGCTGATGCAAGCGGTCGTGTATCTTTCCATGGATATTCCCTATATATTTTCCTCCGCAAGGGACTTTTCGGAAAATCTGAACCTCCTTAGTCTCAGAGGAATACTCTGCCTGATAACGGGAATAGGCAATCTTGGGAAAGCGTTTAAGAATAAAAATGCCGCTGCCGCCAAAAAACGGGGGTATTTCGGACAGTTTATTCTGCCATGGGTCTTATGCTTGCTTTTGACGGCATTTTTCATTGCTGCGGGATTTTACTGCAAGGGCGGCAGTATTTCCCTGCCCGACAGCCGCCTGCCCTTTTCCGAGGAATTTGACAGCGGCACATTCGAGCGCAGTTATGCCGCCCGCAGGTATGAATACCATTATGCTCTTGGCGATACCTATCTCGGCTGCTTTCTTTATGAAACCGATATTAACGGGCTTGCCCAAAAGGTTATGGAGGAAATGAGGGAGAAATGGTTTTCCGAACAATATTCCGTATACCCTATGACAGCGTTTTTGTTTAAAGACCTCACCGCTTATGATGACCTGTCCGACTACCCCTTTCTTGATGAGATATTCCTGTGTGATGGAGATACGACCGACTTCGGCGTTACCTACAAAGGGGTGTTAGTCCGTTCGGGAGATGTTATTTTCGGCGTTTGGTATAAAAAAGACTCTGTGACCGAAAGTGAGATACTGCAATATCTTAACGATTTCTTTGCAGGCTCATGACCCGAGTCCTATAAACCTTTTTTCATAAGGGGTGAAAATTATGACCGATATTGTCAAGAAAAGCGGCAAACACAGAATGCTCATTGATTTTGACTGTTACAACAAGGATATTCTCCTGCAAATTCTTAACGAACATTTGCAAAAGGGATATATGCTGAGCGGCGTGAACAATACTATAGGCTTTATGACCTTTGAACCTGCGCCCGCCGCAGCAGATGTTACATATGCCGTTATCCAAACCGGGCTGTATTCAAAGGTCGGGGAGCTTGTCAGTCCATGGGAAAAATGCGGAAGAATAGGCGATTATACCGTTTACCGCAGCATGGGCACGTCCGAAATTCCCGAGCCTGATACAGACCTGCGTGAATGGGACAAAACTTATAAAAGAAACCTCATTCGGCAGGGGCTGCTGCTTCTGTTGTTGGCAATATTAGACTTATATTCGGATAAATGCAGAATGTGGACAGCATGTAAATTTTCACAATTCTTTCATTTTTTCGATCCATTTGCAATACTCTGCATTATATTTCTGGCTATAAAAGATTTTGCAGCAGCGTTTAAAGGGGTGAAAAGAGATGATACCAAACGGGGGCGTTCAAAATATCTGAGGCAGTATGTGATTCCCGGCTTGTGGATACCTTTCATTTTAGCTGCCGCAATTCTTTCGGGATATGACGCAGCCGATAAGGACAATGTCCTGCCCGACAGCCGCCTGCCCTTTTCCGAGGAATTTTCCGAGGGACAGCTGAACGGCAGCAGCGCCGCCCGCAGGTATGTTTTCAGAGGAAAAGAAGATTCGGTCTACTCCGTCTGCCTTCTTTATGAAGCCCGTTTTGACGGACTTGCCCCGAAGGTATTTGAGGAAATAAAAACCGGCTACGGTTCCGAGTACCCCTTGATCTTGGATTTTGGCTTGTTCAATACCGTTGATACTGCCGATTCTTCCGCCTATTCCGCACTTGATGATATCCTTTTGCTTGACGAGGCTGCAAGCAAATTCAATAAGGACAATAAGGGAGTGATTGTTCGTTCGGGAGATGTTATTTTCGGCATTTGCTACAATAAAGAGGCAGTGACCGAGGAAGATGTCCTGCAATATCTTGATGATTTCTTTGCAGTCTCATGACCCGAGCCCTATAAACCGGATTTTTTTGCATAAGGGGTGAAAAATTATGACCGATACTGTCAAGCCAAGTGATAAACGCCGTATGCTTGCCGACTTTGACTGTTACAATAAAGATATCCTGCTGCAAATTCTTTACACAAATTTGCAAAAGGGATATATGTTATGCAGTCTGAAAGGCTTCATAGGTCTGCTGACCTTTGAGCGTGCGCCCGAGGCAGCAAATGTTACATATGCCGTTATCCAAACTGCGCTGTATTCAAATGGCGGTAAGCTTGTCAGTCCATGGGAAAAATGCGGAAATATAGGAGATTATACCGTTTACCGCAGCATGAGTGAAGCTAAAATTCCCAAGCCCGACAAAGACCCTGCCGAGGTTGAGAGCAGCAACAAAAGCTTAAATATTTTTATAAGCTTAATGTGGTTTTTTCAGCTGACAGTACGGCTTTTTATACCCGACAAATCCGCAAGCGATGCATTTCTGATAATTCTTCTTATGATAAATACCGCAGGCTATATGTACAAAGCGCTGAATCCTGTCGACAGACAAAACACCCGTCGAGGCCTGCTTGTATATTTTTGGCGTTACATTTTGGTATACGGAATAATTTTATTCTTAGTTATACCTTTTTGTTTATGGCTGTTTTGTGGCACTTTATTATCATTTCATTAATTTTTTCCTTGAACATTACAAAATGTCCAAGGAAATTTTTATGCGCATTTTCAACAAATATACCAATGCAAAATTGTGCAAAAGGCAGATAAATGTTAAAAATTTGTAAAAACCGACCCGACAGTGAAATTTTTTGGCCTTCTCAATCGTTTATTAAGCAGAAGATAAAATTCGGGGAGAAAAAAATGTACCGAACAGCCGGTGACCCGAAAGAAGTAACACGATAAAACCCCCAAGGAGGAAAAAGAATATGTATGAAAGAAACGATATGGCAGGCTTTTGCCGCCCCAATGTAATAATAGCAGACAGCAGAGACAACACCGACAGCAAGCTTTCCGAGCTGCTGAGCAGAGAGGAAATAAACGTGATGAGAGTAAAAAGCGGCAGCAAGGCACTGGCAAGCATTGTGCCCCATATGATGATAATCAGGGACGGAGGGATAAACAGCCCCGCCTTTGACGAGATAGAGCGGGTGCGGAGTATGTCGGATATACCCATACTTACCGTTTCCGAGGACTGCACGGAGATATACAGGATAATGGCGCTCACCAAGGGTGCGGACGCTTGTATGTCCGCAGACGAGCTTTCGGTGTTTGAATTCAAGGCAAGAGTGGTCTCCATGCTCCGCCGCTATCTTAAAAGGGATTTTATTTATATGCCCCCCAGATTTTCGGGAGATACCATTACAAACGGCGTGCTTACCCTTGACCGCCGCCGCAGGGAGCTTTATTCCTCGGGGGTACAAGTGCGCATGACCTCTATAGAGTACGGCATAATGGAATATCTTATGGAAAACTGCGGAAACGTCTGCGCTATCAATGATATTTACCGTCGTGTATGGCGGGAGAAGCCCTATTCCGTCCGCAAGACCGTGGTGGAGCATATCCGCCGCATACGCTGCAAAATTGAGCCCGACCCCCACAACCCCAGATACATAAAGGTCGTTTTCGGAGTGGGGTATAAAATGGAGAGAGCGGGATAATGGCAAAGGTTTGCCGCAAAAATTTGCAGGGCAAATATTGGCATAACATAAATTCCGAACCGTGAACTAACCAAAGGCTGTTACAGTACCGCACTGCAACAGCCTTATTTTTATTATATCAAACTCACCGCATAGTGGTATATCCCATAAGATACTCGTCGACTGCCTTTGCAGCCTCTCTCCCCTCTCGTATAGCCCATACCACAAGGGACTGACCACGGCGCATATCCCCTGCCGTGAAGAGCCCCGGAATGCCCGTAAAATAACCGTCGGGAGAAACCGTGGCAATGTTCGTCCGTGGGGTAAGGTCTGCGCCGAAGGAATCGGCGATATATTTTTCCGTGCCCAGGAAGCCTGCGGCAATAAGCACCAGGTCTGCGGGGATAATTTCCTCGCTGCCGGGTATCTTTTCGGGTCTCATACGCCCGGTTGCCTCGTCCTTTACCTGCTGTAATTTCACCGTTTCAATGGAGCGGATATGCCCCTCTTCATCGGGTATAAACCTGTTCACGGTGGTGCAGTAGATTCTCGGGTCGCTGCCGAATACGGCGATAGCTTCCTGCTGACCGTAATCGGTCTTGCATATCCTCGGCCATTCGGGCCAGGGGTTGTTTTCAGCACGTACATCGGGGGCTTTGGGCATCATCTCCAGCTGCACCACTGACTTGCAGCCGTGGCGGATAGCCGTGCCCACGCAGTCGTTGCCCGTGTCGCCGCCGCCTATTACGACAACGTTCTTATATTTTGCGCTGATAAAATAGCCGTCGGAAAGGTTGGATTTCATAAGGCTCTTTGTGGTGGATTTAAGAAAATCGACCGCAAAGTAAATGCCCTTGCTGTCCCTGCCGGGGGCGTTTATATCCCTGGGATTGCCCGTACCGCAGCAGAGGATAACAGCGTCGTTTTCCTGCAATAACTGTTCGCCCGTTATGTCTTTGCCCACATTCACACCCGTGACGAACTTTACCCCCTCAGCTTTCATAAGGTCAAGACGGCGCTCGACTATCTCTTTTTCCAGCTTCATATTGGGAATGCCGTACATCAGCAGTCCCCCGGGTCTGTCCTCACGCTCGTAGACCGTGACTGTATGTCCACGCCTGTTAAGGCGCTGTGCAGCAGCCAGTCCCGAAGGCCCCGAGCCAATTACGGCTATGCGCTTATCCGTCCTGTGAGAGGGGGGCGCAGGGTTCATCAGACCGTGAGAATAGGCGTATTCGATAACCGAATACTCATTTTCCTTGACCGTTACCGGGTCGCCGTTCAGCCCGCAGGTGCACGCCTTTTCGCACAAAGCAGGGCATACACGGGAGGTGAACTCGGGGAAGCTGTTTGTCAGCAGAAGCCGCCTTAAAGCGCCGTCCATATCCCCCCGCCAGATAAGGTCGTTCCACTCGGGGCAAAGGTTGTTTAAAGGGCAGCCCGAAACCATACCGTCATGGAGCGGTTTGCCGTACTGGCAGAAGGGCACGCCGCAGTCCATGCACCGCCCTGCCTGTTTCCGTCTTTCCTCCGTATCCATGGGAGTGTGGAATTCACGGTAGGTCTTTATCCGCTCAAGAGGCGACTGTCCCGGATTTTCCTCTCTATCATAATCCAAAAAGCCTGTAGCTTTTCCCATTTATAATCATTCCTTTCATAAAGTGACCGGTGTATACATTACACAAGTGTATGTATACACCGTGTACTTGTACACAAGTGTACTTGTACACCATAAGCAGTTTGCAGTTATTCGTGCTTTGCCACCGCATAGAATGCGCTGATCTTAGCCTCATCGGTAGTCTTTCCCTCTGCCTCAAACTGCTTTATGCTGCTCATGATCTTTGCATAATCATGGGGAATGACCTTTTTGAATTTCGGGAGATATTCCTCGAAATTATCAAGGATCTCTCTGCCCCGTGCAGAACCCGTAGCAGCCGTGTGTTCCTCGATAAGACTGCGCAGATTATCAATATCCTCCGCTTCCTTTACGCCCGAGAAGCCCACCAAAGCTTTATTCAGCTTGGTGTACAGGTCAAATTCCTCATCAAGCACATAGGCAATACCGCCGCTCATGCCCGCAGCAAAGTTTTTCCCTGTTTTCCCGAGAATGACCGCCATACCGCCTGTCATATATTCGCAGCCGTGGTCTCCCACGCCCTCGCAAACTACCGCCGCACCGGAATTTCTTACGCAGAACCGCTCTCCCGCAACACCCGCAATAAACGCCTTTCCGCTTGTTGCGCCGAACAGCGCCACATTTCCGACTATGATATTTTCATCTGCCTTGAAGCGGGAATTCTCAGGCGGGAAAAGAACCAGCTTGCCGCCCGAAAGTCCCTTGCCGAAGTAGTCGTTGCTGTCCCCCTCCAGAGTAAGGGTCAAGCCCTTGGGAATAAATGCGCCGAAGCTTTGTCCTCCTGCGCCCCTGCAGTTCACAACATAAGTGTCCTCATCAAGGGAATCGCCGTATTTTTCAGTGATCTCCGAGCCGAACACAGTGCCGAGAGTTCTGTTAAGATTGGTCACATTTATATCAATGGACATCTTCTCGCCCTTGTCAAAGGCGTCCTTCATACGGGGGATTATTACCGTTTCATCAATGGACTTATCCAGTTCAAAGTCAAATACATCCGCAGGGTCGAAGCGGGAATTTTCGCTGCCCGAATAGGGATTGTCAAGGATAAGGGACATATCTATCTTGGCAGGTCTGCTGCCCTTTTCATACTCACGCTTTCTGAGAAGATCGGTGCGCCCTATAAGCTCGTCCACCGTGCGCACACCCAGCTTTGCCATATATTCACGCATTTCCTCGGCAATGAACCGCATGAAATTCACTATATATTCGGGCTTGCCCTTAAAGCGTTTGCGAAGCTCGGGATTCTGAGTTGCAACGCCCACAGGGCAGGTGTCCAGATTGCAGACCCTCATCATAACGCAGCCCATGGTTACCAGCGGAGCCGTAGCAAAGCCGTATTCCTCTGCGCCCAGAAGCGCCGCTATGACCACATCACGCCCTGTCATCATCTTGCCGTCTGTCTCGATAACAACCTTTGACCGCAGACCGTTCATTATAAGGGTCTTATGGGTCTCGGAAAGTCCCAGCTCCCAAGGAAGCCCCGCATTGTGAATGGAGCTGCCCGGAGCAGCGCCCGTGCCGCCGTCATAGCCCGAAATAAGGATAACTCCCGCTCCTGCCTTGGCAACGCCAGCCGCAACAGTGCCCACGCCCGCCTCGCTGACAAGCTTAACGGAAATCCTCGCCTTTCTGTTGGCGTTTTTCAAGTCGAAGATCAGCTGCGCCAGGTCCTCAATGGAGTAAATGTCATGGTGAGGCGGAGGCGAAATAAGCGCAACGCCCGGAGTGGAGTGCCTTGTTTTGGCGATCCATGGGTAAACCTTTCCCGCAGGCAGATGTCCGCCCTCGCCGGGCTTTGCCCCCTGCGCCATTTTTATCTGAAGCTCCTTTGCGGAGGTGAGATATTTTGAGGTAACGCCGAAACGCCCGGAAGCAACCTGCTTGATAGCAGAGCACCTGTCCTCCGCCTGTCCCGCTGTGGCGATTCTCTCGTCGTCCTCGCCGCCCTCGCCGCTGTTGGACTTGCCCCCGATCATATTCATGGCGATCGCCATGCACTCGTGAGCCTCCTGTGAAATAGACCCGTAGGACATTGCACCCGTTTTAAAGCGGCGCATAATGCTTTCTGCACTTTCCACCTCGTCTATGGAAATTCCGCCGTCCGCTGCATAGTTAAAGTCAAGAGTGCTGCGGAGGGTCAGATTCCGCTGCTCGTCATTAAGGTATGCGGAATATTTCTTGAAAAGGGAATAATCGTTTGTCCATGTGGCCTGCTGGAGCATATGAATGGTTGCGGGATTATACATGTGCTCTTCCTTGCTGCTGCGGGATTTGTGGTCGCCCACGCTTTCCAGTGCGTCGTTGACGGTAAGGTCTCCCGGGTCAAAGGCAGCGTCATGACGGCTCTTTATCTGTGCGCTTATATCGTCAAGGTCAATTCCGCCCACTCTGCTGACAGTGTCCGGGAAGAATTCGTCGCAAACCTCTTTGCTGATACCCAGCGCCTCAAATATCTTAGAGCCCTGATAGGACTGGATAGTGGAAATTCCCATTTTAGAAGCGATCTTGACAATGCCGTCAACAATTGCCTTAACATAGCAGTTGAGCGCCTCTGTGTATTCCTTGTCAATAGACCTTTTGTGAATAAGGTCATAGAGAGTGTCCATAGCAAGATAGGGATTTACAGCGCTTGCGCCGTAGCCCAGCAGCGCCGCAAAATGGTGGACCTCTCTCGGCTCGGCAGTCTCTGCGATAATGGAAATAGCCGTATTCTTCCTTGTGCGCACCAGATATGCGGAAAGGGAAGAAACCGCCAGCAGGGAGGGAATGGCCAGATGATCCCTGTCAACGCCCCTGTCGGAGAGAATGAGGATAGCCGCACCCTCCTCATGTGCCTTGTCCGCCTGCTTGTAAAGATTCTCCACAGCCTCACGCAGGGTGGTGTTTTTATCGTAAAGCATGGATATATCGGCGGTTTTAAGCCCGTCAATATTAGCAGTGCGTATCTTTAAAAGGTCAAGATTTGTCAGCACGGGATTGTGGATACGAAGTACACGGCAGTTCTCCTCCCGCTCCTTTAAAATATTTCCCGAAGTGCCCAGATAAACGGTGGTATCGGTGATAACCGACTCACGGACAGCGTCTATGGGCGGGTTTGTGACCTGAGCGAAAAGCTGCTTGAAGTAATCGAAAAGGGGAGGATTTTTCGCCGAAAGGGGCGGGATTGGAGTATCGGTACCCATGGCGGAAATAGGCTCGGAAGCATTGAGCGCCATGGGAATTATCGTTCCCATAATAGATTCGTATGTATATCCGAATGCGTGCTGAAGCCGCTCCAGTTCCTCGCCCGAATATCTGAAAGGCTTTTTGTTGGGTATCTTGAATTCGTTCAGAGGGAAGAAATTATGGTCAAGCCATTCACCGAAAGGATGACGTGTGCTGTAATAATTCTTGACAGTCTCATCATCAACCAGTTCTCCCCTCTTCATATCCGCCAGAAGCATTTTGCCGGGGCGCAGACGCTCCTTTTTGATAACGCTTTCCGGAGGGATATCCAGAGCGCCCACTTCGGATGAAAGCACAAGATAACGCTCGCCGTTATTTTCCGTGACATAGTATCTCGAAGGGCGCAGACCGTTTCTGTCCAGCACCGCTCCCATAATATCGCCGTCGGAGAAAATAATGGAGGCAGGGCCGTCCCAGGGCTCCATCATAGTGGCGTAATACTGATAAAAGGCCTTCTTTTCACGGCTCATGGTAGTCATATGCTGCCAGGGCTCGGGAATAAGGGCGATAACAGCCAAGGGCAGGTCGACCCCCGCCATGGTCATAAATTCAAGGGTATTGTCAAGGCGTGCCGAGTCCGAACCCGTAACATCAAGAATAGGGGCAATGTCCTTCATTCTGTCGCCGATAAGTTCGCTTTTCAGAATAGCCTCACGGCTGAGCATTTTATCCGCATTTCCCGTAATGGTGTTTATCTCGCCGTTGTGCACCATTATGCGGTTGGGGTGTGAACGCTGCCAGCTGGGGTTGGTGTTGGTGGAAAATCTCGAATGAACGATACCCACAGCCGAGGTATAACTGTCGCTCTGCAAATCCTTATAGAACGCCCTGAGCTGTTTTACCAGAAACATTCCCTTGTAAACTACAGTGCGGCAGGAGCAGGAACAAACATAGGTCTCCTTTTCTTTTTTCTCAAAGACCATACGTGCAATATACAGCTTTCGGTCAAAGTCCTTGTCGCATTCGCACTCCGGGGGGCGCTTTACAAAGCCCTGCATAATAACAGGCTCGCTTTCCAGCGCACGGCTGCCCAGAACGCTTTCATCCACGGGAACGGTGCGCCAGCATATAAACTCCATGCCCTCAGCTTTTACCGTCTGTTCAAAGGTTTCCATTGCCTTTTTCCGCTTCTCCTCCGACTGAGGGAAGAACATCATGGCAATACCGTAGCAGCGCCTGCCGCCAAGGTCAAAGCCCGCTTCCGACATCTCAGCGGCAAAAAAATCGTGGGATATCTGAAGCAAGATTCCCACGCCGTCTCCGGTTTTACCCTCGGCGTCCTTGCCTGCTCTGTGTTCAAGTGTTTCAACGATCTTAAGCGCATCGTCGACTACTTTCCGGTCAGACCTGCCGCTTATGTTCACCACAGCTCCTATGCCGCAGTTCTCGTGCTCAAACCGGGGGTCGTACAGTCCCTTTTTTTCAAAGGGCTGCTGTTGCCTGTAATTATCCATGATCTTCAAACTTCCTTTCGCAGCAGCGGCAGTGTGCCACTGCACCCGCTCGCTATGTTAAACGGAGGCGTTATGTATTTTGCTTTCCGGTAACTCCCGACCGCAATGATCTGTTATTGCAGCATTTCCCGTTATCGGTATTATCGGCAGCGCCTCATCGGAGCAGATCCGCCTTTGACATGACCCGACTTTTTCCGATATTATCATTTTACCACATTTTTTTCACTTTGTCAAGAGATTTTGCAGGGCTTTTATGAACATCCTGCAAAATTTGTTGATAAAATAAATAAACGCACCGCATACAAGGCCGGTTTTTATTCAATACGCATATTCACAGCAAATCAAGCAGTATAAATATTATTCCCAGCCAAAGCTTTTAAGGCAGAAAAGATATACCGAAAACATATCCTGTTAAAATTTTGCAAGTGATATGTTATTAAAATGCACAAAATCCGACTGTAAAAAATTAAGCGCCGCACCGGACGAATAGGACAAATTTTCCGTCGAATATATTAAAACATGAATTTTTACGAGGTGATAATATGTTCGGCGGACTTATATCGTGGCTTATGGAAAATATGCTTTATTTTGCCCTGCATATGGACGGCAGCACTGTTTTCCCGAAGCCCCTTTCGGCAAAAGAGGAGGAGGAGGCATTCAGGCTTATGGCGGAGGGTGATCCGTCTGCCAGAGGGAAGCTTATCGAGCACAATCTGCGGCTGGTGGCGCACGTGGTGAAAAAATATTACACCACAGCCGCCGACAGCGAGGAGCTTATTTCCATAGGCACTGTGGGGCTTATAAAGGCAGTGAATACCTTTAACAAGTCCAAGTCCACAAGGTTTGCAACTTATGCGGCAAAGTGTATCGACAATGAAGTCCTCATGTTCTTCCGCAGCGCCAAAAAAAGCGCCCGTGACGTGTATCTCGACGACCCTGTGGACACCGACAAGGACGGCAACAGCATGAGCCTTATGGACATAATTTCCGAGGACGACAACATGGTGGATAAGATCGACACCATGATAAAGACCCGCCAGCTTTACGGCTTTGTGGAAAGCTGCCTGGACGATCGGGAAAAGCAGATAATCCGCCTGCGTTACGGGCTTTACGGAACAATGCCCATGACCCAGCGGGAGGTGGCGGATAAGCTCAGTATCTCCCGTTCATATGTTTCCCGCATAGAAAAAAAGGCTCTCGAAAAGCTGCGTGACAGGTATGAGAAATAAGAGCTGCAAAGCATTGACATCCCTCTGAAAATGTGTTAAAATTATCTTTGGAGGGAATCTGCCATGCTTAGTGTTTATCTTGCAGCTATTGACACGCCCGAGGAAAAGGACAAATTCAAAAAGCTTTATCAGCTGTATGAACAGGATATGTTCAAAACGGCCTATGAGATACTTAAAAGCGATTTTGATTCCGAGGACGCAGTCCATATGGCTTTTACAAATATTATAAAGCATATGGAAAAGATTACCGAAACAGACAGCCTCAGAACCAAGGCATATCTTCTCATTACCGTAAGACACGCTGCCTTGAAGATAATCGAAACGAGTGATAACATAGTTCATTTTGAGGATAGACTAACGGTGCAGTCAGATGATTTTGATCTGGAAGAATATGTTATCTCCAATATGGAAGCCGTGCGGCTGAAAGCTGTAATGGAAACGCTCCCTCGTGAGCATTATGACATTCTGTTTCTTGAAATTTATATGGATATGAGTATCTCCGAAATATCCGAGGTGTTGGGCATTACATATGAGGCAGCCAAAAAGCGGATTCAAAGAGCAAAAAAGAAATTCGGGGAAATGGCAAAGGAGGACTAAAAAATGCGGAATGACTCATTGACGGATTATAATGCGGCATTAAAAGCGGCATTTGATTCCACCCTTCGGAGCCGCATTATCGAAACGATCCCCGAAACCCCCGACCACAAATTTTCCCGCAGATACAGAAAGAAGATGAAAAAGCTGGAGCGGCACAGTTTGTGTGCTTCTGAATACGGCGGCGGTATCCGTTTTGATAAAGTCCCATTGGAAAAAGGCTCTTTTAAAAAGGTTTCCTTAAAGAAGCTGATTACCTATGCGTTGATAGCTGCGCTTTTAGCAGCACTGACAGCGCTTTCCGTCGGCGCAGCCCGTGACCTTTACAAAAAATTCTTTATGACAAACTTCGATACTCATACGGTGGTCAAATCGGCGGATGATATGTATTATCCCAAATCAATATTAAATGCCTTTTCATTAGATGTACCAAATAATTTTACTCTGACCGAAAAATATGAAGATGAAACGTTTATAAGCCATGTATACAGAACAGAAAATAATGAATATATTTTCTTTAATCAATATACTAAAACTGAATATGATATTAATGTAAATACCGAAAACAATCCCATAAATTATATTGATATTAACGGTCGTGAGGGTATGATAGTTGATTTTGGCAATAATGAATATTATATTTCGTGGGATAATGGTGATTATATTTTTGATATTACGGGAAATGTTGGTAAAAACGCACTAATTGAGGCAGCCAAATCTGTGCAAAAAGTAGAAAATTAATATTTTTATAAAAAAATGCAAAAAAGCTGTCCCCAAAATGCCTCCAAAAGGATTATATATGTAGGTGTGTTGAACACTTAATAATCAGGAAGGAGGGCAAGCCAGTGAAAAAGCGCTTATGTATTTTGTTTTCTGTTATTATGGCAGTTACAATGTTTTGCGGAATTTCCGCTTATGCTGTTGAAGCAAGATATGCTTACACCAATTCGGCAACAAGCAGTCTCTCGATTTCAGGCAGCAAAGCAACCTGTAGAAGTGTTGCTCAAGGCAACAGCACTGTCACTAAAATCTCCGGCACACAGTATTTGGAGATAAAAAACAGCGATAAATGGGAAACCGTAAAAGACTGCACATGGAACGGTTCAACAGAAAGCAATTATCTTTTGCTGAGCAACAGCAAAAGCAATCTCGACAGCGGTACATACCGCCTCAGAACCGTATTTACGGTTTACAGCGGTACAAACTCGGAAACAGTCGAAAAGACAAGCAGCGAAGTGACAATCTGAAAAAATTAAAATGAAAGGATGAGTTTATTTATGAAGCTCAGAAAACTTACAGCGACCATATTAAGCATGGCTCTGTGTTTATCTCTCAGCACTGTCAGTGCCTCGGCATTGGAGGTCGGAACAGAAACCGACCTTATCAGTGAAAACATCATATCAGCGGAAACCGTTGACATTTCCCGGCTTACAAACACGGCAGCTGCCGAAGCAGACAGCTTCGGCTATGATATCGCAGTCTTTGACAATGCCGAAAGCTCTGAAAAAACGGTTGAACTGCCAAATTACGGCGAAGCTTTTTATCAAGCCGATGAAGAGGGCATTATGCCTTATTCATCAAATCCTCCCGCCTTGCAAACTTTGGGCATAATCGGAGTTTACTTAGGTAATGATGGACTTCTTTCATATTCACCCGGCGAATGGGCAGTTGCTTACAAATCAACCACCCCAAATGACAGCTTAGACATTTCAATTGACGCAACAGGCTACAAGTACATTCGAATCAGAGTCTTCCAGTAGGGATTTCATACCTCAGAAACCAATACTCTTGACAACAAAGAACCCGACATGAGTTATCAGACAAAAGGCTACAATCAATCCGGCAGTGTTATATCAGCAGGACAAATTCTCTATGGCTATGAAGAAGATTATATTTTTGAAATTCCCGTCAATAAAAAAACGAGTACAGCGGAATTTCGCAGAATTGACAACAAGACAAACACCTCTTTCACCTTAACGGCTAATGCAAAAATAACATGGACGACCCCGACCGGACCCGCCCCCACTACTCCGGAAATACTTTATAATATTGCCAATCCTTATGATTATGCAACTGTTGTAGGGCTTACAACTGCTATGGAGTATTGCGGAGAGTTCAGGTATGAAGACAGTGACAAGACCTATACTTCACCATGGAATTCTGTAACATCCGAAGCTATGTATTTCCCCGTACAGGATGAAGAATATACCATTCTTGTAAGATACAAAACATCTGCCAACGGCAATCCTTCATTAAATTGCAGAATTCCCGTTAAAACCCGTGAAGCTGCTCCCTCAACAGATAGCATTGGCTATTTCGACATTCAGGAAATTTTAGCAATATACCCCAGTGAACGTCAGATCGAACTTGCTCTCGGGGATGGAATGAGTTATGTTTATGCATCTCCTGCATATTATCAGATAGGTGATTTTATTGATATGATCCCCTCGGGAAGTTTCGACAGGATTTACATAAGATATGCCGCAACTGCTGATACACCTGCAAGTAAATACGGTACATTAACACTTTACGGCAGAAATCCCAGCACACCCGACAGCGTATACTATCAAAACGGTGCACTTTACAATCTGACCTCAGATATGGTTTTCAGCTTTGACAATGGTAATACATGGTACAGCACACAATATTCTGCTGTTAATGTTACTTCGTTTATGGGCGAAACCGAAACAACGGTTTTGATAAAGTATATGCCCACAGAAACAGCGTCTTGCTCTGAGACAGTCAAGATAATTTTACCTGCACTGTCTTAACAAAATAAACAAAGCCCAATAAAAATCTGCCGGAAATTACCTATTGCCGGCAGTATAAAAGGAGGAATTTTATGACAATATCAACGTCTGCCGCAGATACTACTGTGGTTTACAATACGCCTTATAATAAGCGTGAGGTTCAGGATGGGCTTTATGTCTATGAGCCTTCTTCACACTTTTTATCAAAGGAACAGTGTGAAAGCGCCGTAAGTTTTACTAAAACCTATGAAGAGGCTTTAAGAAAAGCCGAGGAAAAGAAAGCTAAAAGTGCTGACTTTCCCGAATATGCTATAGCTGTGTTCGACTTTACCATTCACGCTCCCACCGACATTGAGTCCACAGGTGATGCCAAATATGACAAAAAAATCCGTGAAGCCATTGCCTATTATAATAGCTGCTTTGACTTTACCAATTCGGCGGATTACTATGACCTTACTGCTGCCGAAGACTTTACCGGCATGACCAAGACGGAAAAATATAACGCAATTTATGAAAAATATCAGCACTGCTACGGTGAAGAATTTTTGATGGGAAAGGCTGCCGATACCTATCTGATACCATCCCGCTATGACGTTTACAGACCTATTATTCAACAGTTTACCAACGAGCTCGTTGCGGTCTTCGGCGAAAAAGGCCTGTACAAGGTGAGAAGAGAAGCCCTTTACGGCGACTGCGAGGACGACTATGAGGTAAGGGAAGCCATTATCAAAAAATATATGCAGAACAGCCCAGACGGCAGACTTACCCACCGAGATTATTATAAAATGACCTATGAAATGGACTTGTGCGGCGTAGGCGGCGGCATAAGCGAAAGTATGCACACCTCTGCTTACGTAACTCACTATTTGGGCGACACCGCCCTCGACGACAACACCTCGAAAAAATTTCTTGATTCCTACATTACTCAGACCGACATACAGGACATTATCAACAGCTTTTCCATTGTTTCTCAATACCCATTTGACACAAGTAACTATCTCCCGGCAATCAATCAGATAGCCTCCGCCATTACAGTGGACAAAAACTCAACTCTGAAAAACACTATTGACAGCCTTATATTCAATAATAATCTTGCTTAGCAAAATAATATCATAAAAACAGCCCCGGCAGCAGGAAATTTCCTTGCCGCCGGGGCTTTCATCAGCTCTCCTGCAATTCCTTTATCTTATCCCTCAGATACGCCGCATGCTCAAATTCAAGCAGCTTTGCGGCGTTTTTCATTTCCGCCGTAAGCTTTGTAATAAGCTCCTCCTTTTCCTTGCGGCTGAGCTTCTTTGCGGAGGTCTTTTTGTCCGTCTCCTCCTTTGTGGATATTTCTATGACCTCCCGCACGTCCTTTATTATGGTTTTGGGG
The DNA here is from genome assembly GCA_964523835.1 of uncultured Ruminococcus sp. Lineage (GTDB taxonomy): Bacteria > Bacillota > Clostridia > Oscillospirales > Ruminococcaceae > Huintestinicola. The sequence goes on along the minus strand of CAZGAZ010000028.1, from coordinate 8,581 downwards.
ATTATCCCATGCTCCTTGTTGTAGCTCAGCTGCATTTCACGGCGGCGGTTTGTCTCGTTTATGGCTCTCTCCATTGACCCCGTCACAAAATCGGCGTACATTATTACCTGTCCCGAAGCGTTTCTTGCAGCTCGTCCCACCGTCTGTATAAGGGAGGATTCCGACCGCAGAAAGCCCTCCTTGTCTGCGTCCAGTATCGCCACCAGTGATACCTCGGGAATATCCAGACCCTCACGCAGCAGATTTATCCCCACCAGCACATCAAATTTTCCCAGTCTGAGGTCACGGATTATCTCCATTCTCTCAATGGTGTCAATGTCATGGTGCAGATATTTTACCCGCACCCCCATGTTGTCCAGATACGCCGTCAAATCCTCTGCCATTTTCTTTGTAAGCGTGGTGACAAGCACCCTCTCCCCCTTTACCGTCCGCAGATTTATTTCACTGAGCAAGTCCTCTATCTGCCCCTCCACGGGCTTCACGGTAATTTCCGGGTCAACAAGCCCCGTGGGACGTATCACCTGTTCAACTATCTGCTCGGATTTTTCCCTCTCCAAAGTCCCCGGGGTAGCCGAAACATATATTGCCTGCCCCCTCTTTTCGTCAAATTCCTCAAAGGTCAGCGGACGGTTGTCAAACGCAGAAGGCAGACGGAAGCCGTAATCTATAAGCACGCTCTTTCTGCCCCTGTCGCCGCCGCTCATAGCCCTTACCTGCGGCAGCGACACATGGCTCTCGTCCACAAACAGAATAAAATCCTCCGGGAAATGGTCAAGCAGCGTGTAGGGCACGCTCCCCGGCTCTCTTCCCGCCAGTATCCTCGAATAATTCTCTATCCCCTTGCAAAATCCTATTTCCTCCAGCATTTCAATATCGTATAAAGTGCGCTGTTTGAGCCTCTGCGCCTCCACCAGCTTTCCCTGCTCCTCAAACCATTTTACACGTTCGTCAAGCTCCCTCTGAATCTCCTCCACCGACTGCCGCATATGCTCCCTCGACACCACATAGTGTGAAGCGGGATAAACCGCAGCATGGGACAGCGTCGCCGTAACATTCCCCGTCAGCGCCTGAATCTCGCATATCCTGTCGATCTCATCCCCGAAAAATTCCACCCGCAGCGCAGTTTCCGCCGACCCCGCAGGGAATATCTCCACCACATCTCCCCGCACACGGAACTTGTTGCGCACAAAGTTCACATCATTCCGCTCATACTGATTCGCCACCAGCGCCGCTAAAAGCTCCTCCCTCGAAATTTCCATGCCCTTTCTGAGGGATATAACATTGCTGCGGTATTCCTCGGGCGCACCCAGCGAGTAAATGCAGGAAACCGAAGCAACTATTATAACGTCCCGCCTCTCCGCCAGCGCCAGCGTTGCGCTGTGCCGCAGCTTGTCTATCTCATCATTGATAGCGCTGTCCTTTTCGATATAAGCGTCCGTGGAGGGGATATAAGCCTCGGGCTGGTAATAATCGTAGTAGGAAACAAAATATTCCACCGCATTATTGGGGAAAAACTCCTTGAACTCCGAACAAAGCTGCGCCGCCAGTATCTTGTTGTGCGCCAGCACCAGAGTGGGACGGTTCACCTTTGCAATGATATTCGCCATAGTAAAGGTCTTTCCCGACCCTGTAACACCCAGTAAGGTCTGATCTCTGTAACCCTTTTTCAGCCCCTTCACAAGACTGTCCACCGCCTTCGGCTGATCTCCCGACATTTCATAAGGAGCGACAAGCTCAAATTTATCCATTTCCCGATTACCTCACTTTTAAAAACATTTTTGCACACAGCAAATGCGGCGCTTTATTACACTAATCTAGTATATTTTGGTTGACATTAACATGTTATATATTTTTAGCTTTAATAAATATGCACGGTTTACACCTTTTAAAGCGTTAAAAAACAGTATACATTTCCAAAATACGGCTTGTCCCCGTCCGTCCAAAGACTTCGGGCATTTGCGGATTTTACCCCCGCCCGTATTGTAAATATTTTATTAATTTCTCATAAAACCTATTGCAAATACCATATCTTGTGGTATAATAATATACAGAACCACTAAATATGGTCACAGAACCATAGAGCTTTAGGGTCGATTCTGTAAACCACAAAGGAGAAAGAGAAAAATGAATGTAAATGTAACCGGCGGACAGATTTCAAACGAGGAGCTTAATGCATACATAAGACACGGCGAGATGAAATATCCCAACAAGAGGATTGTCGCCATGGATGTAAATATTGACGGTGATTTTGTAGATTTGCAATATTATTTTGACAGCCTGCCCTTCGACCGTATCAGAAGAATAACAGGGTATCTGGTAGGCACACTTGACCGTTTCAACGATGCAAAGCGCTGCGAGGAACACGACAGAGTAAAGCACTCCCTCTCATAAACCACTTACAAAATATAAATAAAACTCCGATCCTTTTCCCCCTCGGGAAAAGGATTTTTTATTCTCCCAAGGCCTCTCCGACGCCCCCGCAAAATACAGCAAATAACGCAAGTATATTATATCACAATAATTATGATATGTCAATGGGAAAAAATTTTTATAAAAATTTCCAAAACGCAAAAGGCAAGATGAAAATACCACCTTGCCCGAAAGCGCCGTCAAACCCGCTTTTTATACTAAGCACAGACAATATAGATCAAAATTTATCTTTTCCCGTTTCTGATAAAACCGATCAATTCCTCGACATCATCAAATTCGTCATAATCGCCGTTTACGCCCTCACGGTGATAGACAACGCCTGCTTTCTCATTTCGTTCAAGGCAGTCCAGAAGCTCTGTCTCCCCATATCTTTTGATGAATAATGTAAACCCGTACGGCTTGATTTTGGATAACAATCCTTTCCGGCATTCCGCCTCACATTCGTAGCAGTGTCCGCAGTTTTTCTCAATTGAGCACCTTCTGTTTTCACACCGGTCCTTATCGGGGCATTCTCCGCTGCCGCACCCGCTGCAATGACCGTTCTCGCTGCATAAGCAGCATGCCAGTCCGCAGCGTGCTATTCCAAGTTCCCGCTTCATTGTATTCCTCCAATTTATCATTCATTCGCTTACTCATTGTCCAACTTTCGGAAAGCATTTCACCCTGCTTTCCGCAGTGAACTTGCGCTGCTTTTTCCGTTAAATACCGACCCACCAGCACACGCCGTACTTATCAATAACGGTAGCGCAGCATTTGCTCCACGGCAGCTCATGAATTGCGTCGATAACAACGCCCCCGTCACCGAGCACATCAAATGCGTTCTTTACCGCATCTGCGCTTCCCAGCTCAAACGCATTGAAAGTCATTACCTGCAATTTCAGCCTGTGGATAAGGCTCACATCATACGGCTCCGTTGCTTCTGCTACGGCAAGAATCCCCTCGCCGTTTACCGAAAGCTCACAGTGCTCATATGCGGTCTGAGCAGCGTTCCTGATCTCAAAGGTCACCTTTGCCCCGAAAGCCTTGCAATATGTTTCAACCGCCTCAATGCTGTTCATTACATATACCTGTGTGTAGCACTTCATATACATTCTCCTTCTGCATTACAATTTTCCCGATTCCGCTGTGCATGATAAATCAACAAACAACAGGATAGGAATTGATCTTATGATAAAAGCATACCACACAAAAGGTGACAACTGTCTGTCACCTTTCATATTTTTCCTGCATTTTTTTCAGGAACCTTGCAAAATCCCGTCGGTACTCTGCCGGTGAAATTATCTCGGCGCTGTCCCCGAACGAAAGAATATACCGATAAAGCGCAGGAATATCCGACCATGTAAAAATAACGATAATATCACCGTTTTCATCATATTTCACCAAATCTGCGCCAAACTCATCTATGACACGCCATTTGACCGAATCATCAAATTTAACCGTGACCTCAATTTCGCCCGGAGGGTGCTGAAGCCTGTCGCAGATATATTCCGGAACGCTCCTGCCGCAGACCTTTTCATCGGTAAGAGTAAGCTCCGTCATGCGTGTGAGCTTGAAAAGCCTGTAATCTTCACGCTTCGTACAATATCCCCAGACATACCAGCTTGACCATTGAAACACCAGATGATACGGCTCGATCACACGGCGGCTTTCACCGTGGGGCGAAAAATAATTAAAAGCGATCTTCACTTGCTTCTCCATGGCAGACTTTATCAGCTCAATTTTATCGGACACAGCCGATTTACCCCAGTTGGACAGGTCTATGATAATATGATTGTCCGCATTGACCGCAGCAGAACCGTCAACCGAAATTTTCTCCATAAGCTGACGGTACCTGCTGCTTCCGCTTACGCTGTCAAGGCTCTGCAAGCCTGTGAGGATAGCTTTCATATCCTCCGAGGAAAGCACGGTGCGGTCTACCTTGTACCCCTCCATAACGGAAATGCCGCCGCCCTGTCCCGGCTCCGATATTATAGGTATTCCTGCCATACCGAGAGCGTCAACATCACGCAGTATCGTCCTGCGGGACACTTCAAATTTATCCGCAAGCTCCCGGGCTGTAACCTTATCCTTTTGCAGAAGTATTGACAGTATGCCAATAAGTCTGTCTGTTTTCATTTTTTTGAGCTCCTTTACAAAATCTTGTACACCAAAGATACACTGAAACTTAGGGGTTTACCGCTGACTTTCAAACTTTTCCACTCCGTTAATCAGACTTTCACACCAAAGGCACGCTGAAACTTAGGGGATTACCGCCGACTTTCAAACTTCCACTCCGTTAATCAGACTTTCACACCAAAGGTACGTTGAAACTTAGGGGATTACCGCTGACTTTCAAACTTTACACTTCCACCGTATTTTTTCTCATATTCTCATTATATCATACCGCCGTCTCTTTGTACAGTATTTTTATGTTTTTTCCCCACCGGGACAAAATTTTTGAAAAAATTTTAAAAAACTCTTGACAAATACTGTTATATGTGTTATACTGATATACATAACAGTAAAACATTAAAAATATAAAGGGGGTTAAAAGTGAAACTGATAATATCAAACATCTCCGGCATACCCATATATGAGCAGATAAAGCAGCAGATAAAATCCGCCGTAATGTCGGGAGAGCTTAAAGAAAACGAATCCCTCCCCTCTCTGCGCACCCTTGCGGGAGAGCTTAAAATAAGCGTTCTCACCGTCACAAGAGCGTATACCGAGCTGGAGCAGGAGGGCTTTGTGAAGAACATACAGGGCAGAGGCTGCTTTGTGCTGGGGCAGGGGTCGGAGCTGCTGCGTGAGCAGCTTATCCGCAAAGCGGAAAACAGTATACGGGAGGCAATTTCCGCCGCCCGCACGGCTGGACTTACCCGTGAGGAATTTTTTTCGCTCATAAATATTTTATTGGAGGAAAACACAGATGACAAACTGTCTTGAAGTAAAAAACATCTCAAAAAGCTTTGGGGAATTTACCCTGCGGGATATTTCCTTTACCTTGCCAAAGGGCTATATCATGGGGCTTATAGGCCCTAACGGCTCGGGAAAGACCACCACCATAAAGCTTATCCTCAATATGCTCAGAAGGGACAGCGGCAGCATAAATATTTTCGGCCTTGACAATATTTCCCATGAGCAGGAGGTCAAGAAAAAAACAGGCGCCGTCTTTGAGCCTTGCTTTTTTGACGGAGAATGGAGCGTTGCAGGGACGGAAAAGAATCTGTCGGTCTTTTACGAAAACTGGGACTCCGCCCTTTTTTCCGAGCTGCTGGGCAAATTCCGTATCTCCGCAAAAAAGCTTGTAAAGGAGCTTTCCAAGGGAATGCAGATGAAGCTTATGCTTGCCTGCGCATTGTCCTATAATGCAAAGCTGCTGATACTTGACGAGCCTACCAGCGGACTTGACCCTGTTTCCCGTGACGAGCTGCTGGAATATCTGAACGAATATATCAGCGACGGCGAACACAGCGTGCTTTTTTCCACGCATATCACAAGCGACCTGCAGCGCTCTGCGGATTATATCACCTACATCACCGACGGGGAAATGTTTTTCACCGGCGGCAAGGACGAATTTACCGAAATGTTCCGCATAGCCAAGGGTGGGACCGACGAGCTTACCCCCTTGCTTACCGAAAAGGCTCTGGGAATAAGAAAATATTCCTTGGGATTTGAGGCGCTGGTAAAAACCGAAAGCCTGCACGAGCTTCCCGGTCTCCACGCCGAGCCTGCCTCAATTGACGATATTATAATATTCACCGCAAAAAGAAGTGAATAAATTTGAATGTTACAGGAAGCCCCTAAGCTTCAATGTATTTTTTATGTACAAGATCCATGTAAAGGAGAGTAAAAATATGAACAATATCCGTAAATGCGCCGCTATGGACCTTTCTCTGGTGCGCCCTTATGTCAGGACCGTATTATTTTTTACAATGATAATGCCTGCAGCTTTTGCCGCCGTCAACCGTTCCCTTTTAATGGGAGTATCTTTCTGCGCCTGCTTTATGGCAATGACCTCGGGCTATACATTTTCGATATCGGAGAAAAATGCTATGGAAAGGCTCTACGGCATTTTGCCCGTCAGCCGCAGTGAAATGGTTTTCGGCAGATATCTTTTTGTTGCCCTTACGGGACTTGCCGCCGTTGCTTTCTCACTGATCGTCCACCCATTGCTGCTGACCCTTCTCGGTGAACATATTTCCGCCTCGGATATTGTAGAGGCCGCCGCCTTCGGTCTGCTTATGTTTTCCATATATACGGTTTTTCAGCTTCCCGGCTACTTTAAATACGGGTCTGTTAAAGGCAGGCTTTTTATGTATATCCCCACAGGCGGAATTCTTTTAATTCTTCTGATAGTCCATAATCTTTTGAAAATAACGGGCTCTCCCGATCTTTCGGAAGATGCAGGCGCACTGCCGCTGCCCGCTTCGTTTATTCTGCTGCTGCTTTCTATAGTGCTCTCCGCAGTGATATATGCCGTTTCCATAGCGGTCTCCGTAAAGATTGTAAACGGGAAAGAGATGTGAACGGCACAAATATAAAAACAAGCAGGACGCATACTTTTGCAATGGAAAGACAACCGATAAATTCGGAAAAATTCAAACGGACATGTCATTCCGGATTTGCTTCTCATTTATAAAAAAACGCAGCCTGCTGTCACTGCAAGCTGCGTAAAAATATTTAATCCTTAAATTTGCACCGAAAAGCAAATTCCTCAAACAAAACCGAAAGCTTTTCATCAAGCTTTTTGCGGCTGTTGGGCTTGTAAAGCTCCATTGTGCAGTCAAGCAGGTCGCAGTCGGCAATCTCCAAAAGATATGATATCCGGTGAACTTTTTTGTTTCTCATTTCCGCACGATATTTAAAAATGCCGTGTTCAACCGCCTTGACCTCGAAAAATTCTGCCTTGCCGTTTTGCTTTTCCCAAGCCCTTCGGATATTTTCCTCGTTCATTTCACCGTCAAGCTCCGCAGCCATTCCAATATAAAACGCAGCAGAGGGTTCCTCGGAATCCTCTCTCGGGAAATACATATACGCCTGATACAGCTCGCCTACTCCGTAATCATCGTCATCGGAAAAATGCTTGTCACGGGGTGGTGATACAGTCAAATTACTTCCGCTTGCAAGTTCAATATTTTTTGGGGGGTATGGATTTCCCGCAATTTTTTCACCGATCATTCTGCTGCGGTCAAGAGCCTTAATTATCATTTTGCCTAAGGCTTCGGGGTCGGAATAATCGGTAAATTCAAGAGGCGTGTCAAAGGTCAATACCTTTGGTTTGCCAAGGGAATCCGAGTTGTTAGAATATCCGCTTCTTATGCACCACCAAAGAGTAAAGGAGTACTTTTTTCTGAAAATATCATAATCAAGGGAACATTCATCATAATTTCGATTCAAATCTTTAAAATCCTTAGCGCCAAAGAATTCCAGATATGATTCCCCTTTGGGAATACTTTTAACCAGTTCTTCAAACTCGGCAATTGACAGATCACCGATATCTTCAAATTTTTTTAAAAGTTTGCCCGCAAGCATTCCGACTTCCTTGATATTATGTTCATCGGTTTTGTAATACTCACAGTGTTTCGCATAATTATAACCGTCAGCTTTTGCAACTTCAATTTGCGTTTGAAAATATACGACATTATTTCTTCTGCGTATGGATAACGGTATGCGCTCGGTAAAATCAGATTTTAATTTAAATTTCTTATTAAATATCATTGGAATGCCCCTTTCATATGTAAGAACATTATAAATTCTGGTGAAAATTGAGAGCCGCTCGATCCTTATGCTATACATATTATCTCAAAATATTTCGTTTACCGACTGACGGTCTGACAAGGTTTGCTCTCCGCCTGCGGTGAAAAAAGCCTTTGAGCGGCAGTTCACCGGCTTTTCATATTATACCATATTTTTCCGGGAAATGCAACACATTTTACGACAATTCCCTTAACTTCCGTTCGTATCTCCGTGCAAAGCAATAAAAGGTATCGCATTTTTTACGGTGCCTTTTATTGTTCCGCCCGATTTTTTTATTCCGCCCTCTTTCGTCACATCTCATCAAATCCCGATATAAACGTATCTCCCCGAATATTTCATTAAAAATCAAAAAAATATCGCAGACCATACGCATGAGTAACAAAATGGTAACAAAAAGGAAAGAAAAGTATGA
>CAZGAZ010000027.1:23627-37561 GCA_964523835.1 uncultured Ruminococcus sp. | reverse complement strand
GCAATTATCAATAAATCCTGCAATAACTGTTTTTTTCTTTTCTGCATCATTCTTTTCTGCCTCCGATAACCGATATTTTTTATATGTAACTCTTTAACAAGCTTGCAAGCAAGCGGCTCGCCGATAAATTCCGATTTATTGAACTAACACATTTTAAGTTACCGGGCTGCTAAAATACATAACTCCTCTATCTTACATAGCGAGTGAAGGCGGCAGCACGCCGCAAATTTCAATTTGTCTTATTATGTATTTACATTTTTCCGTATATCTGACAGCTTCACAAAGATTCAGCCTGACAAACCGGAAATTATCTGAACTTTTCCAAACGATAAAGCTGTTCTTCATCTACTTCTGCTATTCCGTTTTTATATTCGTAGCCCATTTTTCTGTAAAAATCTACAGCTGTGATTGAAGCAGGAATTTCTATTCGCTTTGCCCTTAAAAAATATTCGTCCTGTTCAAGCGTTTCAATTATTTTCCGCCCTATCCCTTTGCCTTGATATTCGGGAAGTACAAAGATTGTTAACAGTATACTTTCATCAGTACTTCCCCAATATCCTGCAATAGCGCCGCATCCGATAATTCGTGAATCTTCACACGCAACATACATATGTCCTTCCTTTGCTCTCTCGATCAATACCTCTGCCGAATGGGAAGAAATATTGGCTTCGATGTATTCTTCGGAATAATCATTGCTGTTGCTTATTTTCAAAGTTGCGGCAATAACTTGTGCGGTTTCTTCTGCATATTCCGGTTGAAATCTTCGTATTTCCATTATAAATCACCTTATATAAATTCCGACTTATCATAATAACGCCTTTATATTTAATGCTGCGGCGGAATAGGAGGAATACCCAAAAGATTCTCTGTAAAGAAAAAACCTATGAAGCACAATAGCAGTACCGAAACAGTCATTATCAGATAATCAATAGAATTAAAGCTGACTTTATTAAGAAAAAATTTTTTCGCCCTTATAACAGCAATAATAAAACATACTCCTTGAAAAAGCAATGCAAATAAATTTACCGTATTATAAATCCGAAGTTCTTTTCCGTTCCATACCGGCAGATACATTACGCCGTAAAGCAGCGGAAACACAACTGCAAGAACGGAAATGATTTTCTGCCGTTTATTGGTATTTTCTTTCATAACCCGATTCCTCCTCATTTGGTTTATCAATCAGATGTATTTCGGATAATCGGGCAAACCCGACATCCCCACTCAGCTTATCTTGTTCACATAATCGTCAATAGCCTTGTAAAGCATGACCTTGGCGTCGTCAAAGTTATCTGCATTCACCACCGCCGCAGCCTGCTCCTTGTGACCGCCGCCCCCCAGAGTCACCATAATGTTCTGAACATTCATCTTAGTGGTCTGGAAAGAACGGGCGGAAATTTTCACCTTATTTGCCCCGCCGTCACCGAAGTTTACAAAGTACATTACAAAGCTTGCGTCAACGCCCTCGATATTGAGCATTTCGTCCGCCGCCTGAGCCGCAGCCACCGCCGCCATGCCCGACATTTCCGAAGTGGACGAAACAGCGCAGCGCTTGTATATCTCGTGCTCCTCCACTATCTTCGAGCGCCTTATGCTTGTCTCCTCGGGGATTGCCGCCAGAGTCTTGACCTTGACCGTGTCCGCTCCCAGCTTTTTAAGGTACGCCGCCGCCTCAAAGGTGCGCCTGTCGGTTTTGAGCACAAAGCTCTTGGTGTCCTGGATTATCCCCGCCAGCATAGCGTCCGCAAAGAAGCTGTGAAGCTCTTCTTTTAGCCCCAGACTCCTTATTACCTCCGTCACCATCTCGCAGACCGACGAAGCATACTGGTAATGCAGCGACAGTCCGGCATTTTCTATGGCAGGCTCTTCCTTGATGTGATGGTCGATATAAACTATCCTGGGCTTTTCAAAGGAGGACGCCTTTTCGTATATGACCTTGCTGTCAAGCAAGGTTATCTTGTGAGTGTCCACCACTATAAGCAGGGACTTTTCAGTAAACATCTCCGCCGCAGCCTTGTCGTCCCACAAAAACAGATCCTGCGCACTGTCATTTTCCATGATTCGGTTGATAACAGGCAGCGCATTTGTGTTATCTTTATTTACGTAAACATAGGCCTCACGCCCCAGCACACGCACAGCCCCGCACAGTCCCGCTGCCGACCCTGCCGAGTCGAAATCGCTGTCCCTGTGACCCATTATAATTACTCTGTCGGATTCCTCAATAAGCCCCCGCAGATCTCTTGCAAACATATTTACCTTTACATTGGACTTACCCTCGGAATCCGCCGTGCTGTCGCCGTATCGGGTAACGCCGTTATCATCCTTGATGTATACTCTGTCGCCGCCGCTTTGCTGAGCTTCCTTCAAAGCGTCCTCGGCAAACTGCTGACATCCCTTAAGGCTTCCTCCCCCTCTGCCTATGCCAATGGAAAGGGTAACATGATACCGCTCGGTGTAGTTAAAGGTAATATCCCTTGCCTCATTCCTTATGGACTTGAACTGCTCCCTCTCCATAGAAGCCAAAGCGTCCTCGTTTATCAGAGCAAAGTACCTGTCGGAGGATATTTTTTTCAGTATACCCTTGTGCCTCTCAATAAATGTCCGTTCGCAAAGCTTTCCTATTCGGCTGGTAATGCGCTCCTTTTCCGAATCCCGCACATTTGAAAAAAGCTCGTCATAGCTGTCTATCACAATAAGCACGACCCTGCTTCTGCTTGCGGCAAACTCTTTCTTCACCGACATAAGCTCGCTTACATCGGTAAAATAAAGCATGGTAAGCCCCTCGGAAAAGCCTTCAGCCTTTGCCTTTGCCGATTTTATCCGCCATACAGCGCCGCCGGATTCCGTCTGCGTCCCCGCCTCGGAGGCCGCAGCCTCCTCATCTATCGTCATAAACTCGGAAAGCGCCTTGCCTACCGCATTACCCAAATGCATTTTTTCCTCGAAGGCACGGTTGCACCAACGAATTATCCCCTCGCTGTCATATGCCGCAGAGGGAATGGGATAATTATCCCCATAATTATCCCCCGAACCGCTGCCTGCGGAAACAGCAAGACGAGGTTTTTTAAGGTCTGCTATAACCTTTTCCATACGGATATTTTCGCTTATATCCTCAAAATACAAAAGACACAGGAAATTTTCGGGATTCGCCTCGTCCGTATGCTTGCCGTCGGCCATAGCCCTTATGCGGTAGCTGCCCGAGTATATCTCGGTGACCTCTCCAACATTTTCATAGATCTTGCCGATATCTATCTCCGCAATTTCCGAAAGAGGTATGCCGAATACATCCTCGGCATATATGCTGCTCGAAAACGCCTCATTGCACCATTGCATTATCCCCTCTCTGTCCGCAATGACAGCAGGTGCGGGAAATTTGTCAAGGCTGCTGCGCTCGGACAGCAAGCGTTTGGCGCTGTCGTCCTCATGCAGGTCGACCACAGCCCTTTCCAGCTTTAAATAGAACACAAGAAAAACTATGCTCACCGCCGACACCACAGCCAGCATTGCCCAGAATGCAGCCTCACTGACCCCTGTCATGCCGAATGTGCATATCATGGCAGTTATCACCAGCACCATAGCCGCTATTTTAAACGCCCTTGTAACCTTTCCCGACAGCACTTTTACGCACCTCCTTATTAGAAGCAAGATTTTCATAAGCAAGAGGCAAGAACAGAATATCGGCAATTCAAATGAACTGCCTGGCAAAGGCTTCCTCCACATGAACCAATACTCATGACAGCGGAGAAAACCTTTCTGGACATCACATGCGCAGTTCCTTATATTTCCTCAATTACAGGCAGTATCATGGGACTGCGCTTGGTCTTCATATAAATATAATCGCTCAAAGCGTCCCTCATGCTGGACTTAATGCTGTTCCAGTCACGCATACCGCCCGACAGACAACTCTCCAGCGCCTTTTTCAGCACGCTGCGGGCAGCCTCCATGATCTCCTCGCTCTCCCTGACGTATACAAAGCCTCTCGACAGGATATCCGGCCCCGCCAGAACCGTTCCACTCTCGCTTTCAATGGTAGCCACCGCCACAATAAGCCCGTCCTCAGCCAGGTGCTTTCTGTCACGCAGCACGATCGCACCCACATCGCCGACGCCCAGGCCGTCCACCAGAACACGCCCCGCAGGCGCTTTCCCGGTAACACGCATATATGAGCCGTCCGTCTCGATAACATCGCCTATGGACCCGATTATTATATTGCTTTCGGGAACTCCCAGAGCATGAGCCAGTCCCGCATTCTTGCTCAGGTGCTTGTACTCACCGTGAACGGGAATAAAGTACTTCGGACGTGAAAGCGCCATAATCAGCTTTAACTCTTCCTGACAAGCGTGTCCCGAAACGTGAACATCATACATCTTTTCATAAACGACCTCCGCACCTATCCGCAGCAGCTCGTTTATAACCTTGTTAATACTCTTTTCATTTCCCGGAATGGGCGAAGCGCTTATTATAATGTAATCCTGGGGAGTTATGGTAATGCTCCTGTGCTCGTTCATTGCCATCCTCGTCAGCGCCGACATAGGCTCGCCCTGGCTGCCTGTGGTAATAAGGGTTATCTTCTCGGGCGGATACTTGTTCATGGTCTCAAGATCAATGATCACCCCGTCGGGCACGGATAAATACCCCAGCTCAATAGCCGTGGAAATTACATTGAGCATACTCCTGCCGAATACAGCTACCTTGCGCCCCGTGCTTACGGCATTGTTTACTATCTGCTGAATACGGTGGATATTGGAAGCGAATGTGGCAATGATTATCCTCTTTCCGTCCGCCTTTGCAAAAAGCTTCTCAAAGGATTCGCCCACAGTACGCTCGGAAGCCGTGTGCCCCGGGCGCTCCGCATTTGTGGAATCCGCCATAAGGGCAAGAACCCCTCTCGAACCCAGCTCGCCGAACCTCGCAAGGTCTATAATGCCTCCGTCAATAGGAGTAAAGTCCACCTTGAAATCTCCCGTGTGGATAATAACTCCCGCAGGGGTGTGGATAGCCAGACCAACAGCATCGGGGATAGAGTGGTTAACTCTTATAAATTCCACAGCCATACAGCCCATTTTCACCGTCTGTCTGGGAGATATCACATTAAGCTTTGTCTGAGAATTAAGATTGTGCTCCTTCAGCTTACCCTCAATAAGCCCCACAGTAAGCCTTGTGGCATAAATGGGAATATTCACCTTTTTGAGCAGATAAGCAAGTCCGCCTATATGATCCTCATGACCATGGGTTATAACAATGCCCTTTATCTTATCCGCATTCTGCTCCACATAGGTAAAATCGGGGATAACAAGGTCTACACCCGGCATATCGCTGTCGGGGAAGGTCATGCCGCAGTCCACAATGAACATATCGTTTCCGCACTCAAAAACGGTCATGTTCTTGCCTATCTCGTTAAGTCCGCCCAAGGGGATTATCTTTACCGTGGGCTTTTTTCTCGCCGCATCCTGACGGTAACTGCTTTCTCCGTAGCTGCTGCCCGGAAGCTGTGCACTATGCTGCACTGACGAATGCGCAGAAGGTGTGCCGCTTGGCGCCGAAGCAGCTGCTCCGTACTGTCCCGGGCTGCGGAGCGGATTATATTCAGTCCTTGGTCTGTACTCTCCCGAATTTCCGGGATAATATTTCTTTTCCTCAGGTCTCTTTGTCTGATAAGCGGGACGGCGGTAGCCCGTATTCCTGCTGTAGGAGCTGTTCTCTCCATTCCCTGCCGCCGCAGGATATTTGTTTTCCCTTGCCGCAATATACTCCCTGCGGTAGCCGACCTTATAGCCTGTGCCGGGCGCAGCGTCCGTCCTCTTGCTTTGCTGCTGCCTGCCGAAATCTGCCGCCGATATCCCTCTCGGAGGCAGCACGGGGCGCTTTGCGGGATAGTTTCTGTTCATCTGCGTCCTTGCGTCCCGTCTTTCCGTATGATAGGGCTTTTCGGGATATTTTCCCTGAACGGGTCTGTTCTCATAGCCCTGTGCCGCAGACTTCTTTTCCGCCTGCTGATTCTTCGGAGCGATCTTTTCTCCGTACTCGTTAATTTCCGATCCCTGTTCGTTGCTGTGGAATTCTGACAATTTACAATACCTCATTTCCTAAAGTTTAAGGCACAAATGTCTTGCATACAGCAAGATATACCTTAACAAAAATTTTACAAAATATCATATCCGAAAAAGACCGGTCCGAATATACTATTGCCTGAATTAAACACCGGGAAATTTCAAGATAAATATACCTGTTTCCATTCAAAATCCCCCGAAAAGCCCGTGAGCCGCACCCGTATTTTACCGTGCAAAGGCAGGCCTCACAAAAGCTTTTTCATAAAAACAAAACCATTTTCACAGACTCAAATCAAACAGTAAACCAAAAGCACTGCTAAAATCTCAAAAAGCAAATCAAAGCAGCAGCCGTAAGTGGGGGACATCCGTTCTCGGGAACAGCCTGCCGCCCGCCGCCGCTATCGCCTCATTTTAAGTTCATAGTAAATAATAACACCGAAACTTCAATAAATTTTTCTGAGTCCTTACATATTAAAAGCAATACTACTCGGGGCCTTAGCCCGATCCGAACACAATAATTATTTTTATTATACCCCATTTTCTCCTTTTTGTCAATAGCTTTTTTGGAATTTTTTTCAAACTTTATATTTTAATTTTACAATATAAGGAAACTTCACCGAAAAAGCTCAAAAATGCGCTTGCTCAAAAAGTGCAACCGCATTTTTATAATCCGATTTACTTTTCCGCCTATTGCCTCCGGAAGCATACAAACCGAAAAGCTTTGACCGACAGTTTCTTAGCCTGCGGCAGTAAACTTCACCCACTCATACTCCGCCGTAAGAGGAACATTGCTGTCCTCAAAAGCGTTCAGCCAGCCGTCCACTCCCGTGCCGCACCAGGCGTTCATCATAATTTTGCCGTCAATGAAGGGCACGCTCTCATTTGCCGTGTATACCTCTTCGCCGTCGACCAGCCAGGTAATGCCGTCCTCCCGCCAGTCGAAGCCGTAAACGTGAAAGCCCTCCGCAGCGTCAAATCCCAGATCGTATAAATATTCATGCTCCCCCACACCGTCCGTGAAGTAATTGAACTGCACCTTTGTGGTATCCTTGCCTAAAAATTCAATGTCTATCTCATGCCATTCGTTGCCATCAGAAGGCCCCGTGTAGGTGAAAAATGAGGAAACGACCCCGTCGTTCTTAATGGGCTTCATAGAGACCTCATACCGCCCGTAGCCGTAAAAATCCTTGGAACGGTACTCGCCGCCCGAATAGGGAATGCCGCCCTCGAAAGTCTTGTCGTTGTCGATTATCAGCTGCATTTTTTCATTTTCAAATGTGCAGTTGTCCCTCCGCCAGGTAACATTGAACATACTTCCGTTGGTCCAGCCGTCGGAGATCTCAAAAAAATCATTCTCGCCGTTTTCAAAATTAACGTACATTTCCCCCTCCGTCTTGTAATTTTCATCCGCCGCAGCATTTTTATTCTCCGCATTTCCGGCAGCGCATCCGCCAAACGCCAGCACCGAAACCGCCACAGGCACGATAAGTTTCATAAATTCAGAACCAAGCATAATAATATACCTCCGTTATTTTTTATTATCATATCATATATTCACTTATATGTCAATCAGAATTTTGTCATAACCTGCACTATTTTTACCTTTTTAAAGCTCAGCGGCAGATCAAGGCTTTTTCCCGAAATTCGACCGGTAATATTTCGCCCTGAACTCCCTCGGGGTCATTCCCGTGTATTTTTTAAATGTATTTATAAAGTGGCTGTTTGAGGAAAACGCCAGGTAATTTCCTATATCCGTAGGGGAATAGTCGGAAAACCTTAACATATTCTGTGCCGTTTCCACTCTCTTCACCGCAGTGTAAACGCTTATCGTGACCCCCACCTCCTTATGAAAAAGCCTTGATAAATAAGAGGGTGAAAGCCCCACCGAATCCGCAATATCCTCCACCGAAATTTTCTCATGCAGATTATCGTAAATATAGTCCATGGTCATTATAACGGGCTTTGAGTAAATATTTTCATGAGCTATCCTGTTCATATGCTCCGTAAAGTCCAGCACAGCCTCCCTGTGCAAAACGTGGATCTGCTCCTCGCTTGCTGTCTTGTCCATTTTCAAAATGTACAGGTCGCTGAGAGTGTAAGCAGTCTCCATCTCCATTCCCCCCTCCACGCAGAAACGGGTAATAAGAGCAATAGTCACCACAAAATGATATTTTAAATTCCGCAGCGGGTCCTCCGAAAGCTCTCCGCTCCCCTCCCCCGCCAAAGGGGTCATAAGCCGCAGTACGCCCTCCGAATCTCCGCTTTTAACGCATTCGTAAAATTCAAATTCCTTTTCAAATGGTGAATGGCGAAAATTATATTCACGGTTAAGAAATGATTTATACGTAAGCTCTTTATTTGATAAAGCCATAAAAAACTCCTTTCAAAAAGCCGAAATTTTTCGTGATCTGCTCCGTCACAAACAAATACCTTACCCGAGCCGACCTGCGATTCATCTTATTAATTCTTCAAAACATCTCCTGCAAGAAGCTATTATCTCACGCAGCTCCGAGCGGGAATTATTTTCCATCCACTTTAAGCATTCTTCAAGAATTTCGGGTTCGTATAAACCGTCTGTCCGAACGCCTTTCAATCTTCGTGCCATCCGCATAATATCTCCCGTACAATCCTTCCCTCTTACGAAATGCTTCAGATCGGCTGTCCAGACCTTTATTGTATGACACAGCAGGTCATTTTCTATCATACTTTTTGTAACGCTTTCACAGTGCGGCTCAGTAATACAATCCAGATCAGCGATCATAAAAGGATCATTCTCATCTATTGCAACAGATACAATATAGTTACCGGGAATAAGGCTCGGCGCATAATCACTGTAAACAATATTAAGCTTACCCTTCAGCAGCTCAGGGACCTCAAGCATAAATCTCCCGTTATCATATCCCGATACATCGACCCGGATATCAATATCGGATAACTCATCCGCTCTGCCTGTCGAAAGACTGCCGCACAGTTCACATGATCTTACCATTGGAAGTTCATTTAATATCTCCATTATTTCACTTGCAGAATCCATCAAACACAAACGCTTCATATTTCCACTCCGTTAATCAGACTTTCACACCAAAGATACTCTGAAACTTAGGGGTTTACCGCTAACTTTCAAACTTGCTCCTTTCTCTTCGCTTTGACATTTCCCGAAATAAATTATATCACACTTTTCCGAAAATTGCAACACTTTTATGATATAAAAGACAAATTTTTGATATAATTTTCTTTCGGAAAATGGTAAAGTATATATAACGAAACACACAGAACGAAAAAACGAACCAAATTCATTAAATTTTTTTAGGAGGAGATTCATATGAAAAAATATGGCAGACTTATTGCAGCAGCGGCAGCCCTCAGCATTACAGCGAGCTTTACTGCCTGCGGAGAAACAGGAGACAGCGGAAACGTAAACAACTCGTCCACCGAGACCTCTGCCGTTTCCACCGCCCCCAAGGAGCTGAACGAGGAGGATAAAGCCATGGTCGAGCAGATCGACGTAGGCAGCGCCGAGAAGCTGGAAAACGGCACCGTAAAATGGCTTTCCTGGTACGACATCAACCCAGCTGACGGCAAGCCCAAGCTTGCAGCCTTAGAGCTTTTTGAGAATAACTACGGCGGCAAGATCGAGTATATCCCCACCACCTGGGAGACCCGCTTCTCCGACCTTTCCACACAGGTTTTGGGCGGTACATCCCCCGACATCTTCCCCGGACAGGAAGGCGACACCTACCCCTCAAAGGTAATTTCGGGAATGTTCGACCCCTGGGACGATTATCTTGATTTCAATGATGATTCCCTTTGGACAGAAGGTCCCAAGAGACTTTCCGACGTACATATGCTGGGCGGCAAGCATTATCTTGTAGCCACCGCCACCGACTCCAAGTGCATAATGATCTACAACAAAAAGACCATTGAGGAAAACGGTCTGCCAAACCCTGCCGAGCTTCTTGAAAAGGGCGAGTGGACCTGGGACGCATTCAAGGATATGTGCATGGATTACTGTGACCGTGAAAATGACAAATTCGCTTACGACAGCTGGTATTTTGAAACAAACTTCCTGCTTACCACCGGCGTTGCGCCCATATCCTCCGAAAACGGAGTTATCAAAAGCAACCTTACATCTCCCGAGATCGAGCGTGCGGAAAACTTTATGTACGATCTGAAGAAATACGACCTGCCACTGCCAAAGGCTGAGTTTAACTGGGAGGAGCAGCCTCACAGGATCAGCGAGGGCAAGACCCTGTTCTATCCTATCGGCACATGGGCATTGTGGGAAGCAGACCTTTCCGCATACGGCGAGCAGGGCGATATAATGTTCGTTCCCATGCCCCGTGACCCGAAAGCAGATAACTACTACCTCCCCGCCAGCATGGACGCATACGTTCTCTGCAAAAGCGCAGGTAATCCCGATGGCGCAGCAGCCTTTATGAAGTGCAAGCTCATTGCCGCAAAGGATGAAAACGCCCTTGCACTTGAGGAAAAGCAGTACCGTGAGGATTACGGCTGGACTGATGAAATGGTAGAAATGTGGTATAAGGTAAGAGAGCTTACCGACGCCAACCCTGTAATAAACATCCACGCAGGTCTCCCCACAGATGTCGCCAACATAGTTGACGACGGCATTAAGCAGGCGTCCTTCAACGGCACCGACTGGGCAGTTACAAGAGATAATATGAACGACCTTGTAAACACCACCATCGACGAGCTGAACGCCGAGATCAAGGAAAATTTCTCCTGATGATCAGGATCTGCCATGCAGTGTGCTTCCTCCCTCCGTGCGGGGGGAGGGACACCCTCTGTATAACAATATCACAAGCATTTTCCGAAAAAGGAGTTATGACAAATGAAAAAATTTATCGGTTACGAAAAGGGCGTGAACCTTGGCGGCTGGCTTTCCCAGTGCTGCCATACAAAGGAGCATTACGACAGCTTTATCACCGAGGAGGATATTAAAAAAGCTGCCTCCTTCGGTATTGACCACATCCGCCTGCCCATTGACTATAATCTTGTTGAGGATGCAAACGGCGCACCTGTCGAAGCAGGCTACAGGTATATCGACTCTGCCCTTGAATGGTGCGGTAAATACGGGCTTAACGTTGTCCTCGACCTGCATAAAACCGCAGGATATTCCTTTGACAAGGGCGAAAATGAAAGCGGATTTTTTGAAAACGAGAGCTTGCAGCAGCGGTTTGTCTCCCTTTGGGAAAACCTTGCAAAGCGCTACGGAAAATACTCCGACCGTGCGGTATTTGAGCTTCTTAACGAAGTCACCGAGCAAAAATATTCCGACACATGGAACATTCTTATTTATAATGCAATCAAAAAAATACGCACCCACGCCCCGGACATCACCATAATAACCGGCGGTTATTGGCAGAACAGCCCCGACGCCCTTCCGGATATAGCAAAGCCCTATGACGATAAAGTAGTGCTCTGCTTCCACTGCTACGACCCCTTGCAATTCACCCACCAGGGCGCACCCTGGGTGGACGGTATGGACGTAAATTTCCGTATGGCATTCCCCGAAAACGAAATAAACACCGCTTTCTTTGAGCAAAGGTTCACCGCAGCCCTTAAAACCGCCGAGAAATATGACGCTCCCCTTTACTGCGGCGAGTACGGCGTAATAGACAGAGCCGACCCCAAGGACGTGCTGGCGTGGTATAAGGCAATAAACGCCGCATTCCTCAAATACGGCATATCCCGCTGCGCCTGGAACTTTAAAGAAAAGGACTTCGGAATATCCGACGACTGGGCAGCACCCGTTATAGATGAGCTGGTGAAATATCTCTGATAAATATTTAAACCTTCATTGTAATACCTATTTTCTTTAGTTTTTCATCAAGGGTTTAACCTCCTAAAAAATAAACCCTGAAAATGCGCCTGCCTCGTTTTAAGGGGTAAGCGCATTTTCATATTGTCCCTATCCAAATCTCTAACCCCTAGCCTCTAACTTCTGGCTTCTAAACGAACAACTCCCCGGCAGTATCCTTATAATATTCCGCCTGCGCCCCCCAAAGCTTCGCATAAACCCCGCCTTTCAAAACAAGCACATCATGGCTTCCCCGCTCCACGATCTCCCCCTTGTCCAGCACCGTAATGTCGTCGCAGAAACGGCAGGAGGAAAGCCTGTGAGAAATGTAAATAGCCGTCCTCGTCCCCACGATAGAGTTGAATTTCGTGTAAATGTCATATTCGGAAACAGGGTCAAGCGCCGCAGTCGGCTCATCCAGTACAATAAACGGCGCACCTTTGTAAACCGCCCTTGCAAGGCAAAGCTTCTGCGCCTCTCCCCCGGAGATCTCCACGCCCTTTTCGGAAAAATCCTTGTAAAGCACCGTGTCTATGCCCTCCGGCATTTCGCCCAGCCTGTCGGAAAATCCAGCACGTCTGACGCATTCTTCCACAGCCTCCTTGTCATACTCCGTATCCGCCGCCACATTCTCCGCTATGGAAAAGGAGAACAGCGCCGAATCCTGGAACACCACCGAAAACAGCTCCATATATTCCTTTATGCTGTATTTCTTTATGTCAATGCCGTTGAGAGTGATCACACCCTCGGTCGGGTCGTACAGCCTGCAAAGCAGCTTTACAAGAGTGGATTTTCCCGAGCCGTTGCGCCCCACCAGCGCCATTTTCTCACCTATCCTCCATTTAAGGTTAATGTCCTTTAAAATAAGCTCCTCCGTCCCCGGGTACTTGAAATAAACGTGCCTGAACTCAAATTCATACTCGTTGTCGTCACGCTTTTCCGTGGGGATAGTTCCCTTGTAATTGTCATCGGGAATGTCCAGAAAGTCGAATACCTCCTTGCAGAAATCCGACCTTACAAGCATTTGCGAAATGCTGCCTGTGCAGTCCATTATCCCGTCTCTGATTATAGCAAAATACATCACAAACGCCACTATATCCCCCGGGGTCATCATACCGCTTGCAGCTCTGAGGAACGCAAAGCCGTACATCAGAACATTCAGCATAAGAACTACTGCGCCGTCCAGAGCGAGCACAGGATATGTCTTCCGCAGTATTTCCTCCTCCTTGTTAATGAAAACCCTGTTAGATTTTGTAAGCATCTCATGCATAAGCTCCTGCTCGCCGTAAATGCGTATCTCCTTACCGCTGCGGTAGTTGTAAAGCGCCCTCGAAAGCACCGAGCCTCCCACCCTCTGCGCCTCATGCACTCCCTCATCCGCCAGTGCTTCATGATCGTATTTCACCAGCATAGGAACTGCAACAAAGCTTGTTATCGAAATAAGCCCCGCCGCCAGCAGCAGCACCGAAACAAATCCCCAGGGAGACTGTATAAACCCCATAAACCCCGCCGTCACCGTCCGCTCTTTAAAAACAATGGTGGAAATGAGAACTATTCCCATAACCGCTCCCAAAAGGTTCTGAGCAGCATGGGAGATAAAACCCGGCATACTTCCGATGCCGTAGCCCGTAAGATAGTTTTCCGCATTCTGATATTTGTGTTTTGTTTCGGGGCTTTCCGCCTTGTCATAATCCATTGTCAGTACCTTTTCCCAAAGCCGCTTCTGAGACATGGTGTCATAGGTAAATTTATGAGCATTCCTGTGAACGGAAATTAACTGATCCGTTATCTCCGCCAGAAGCGTAACGCCGCATACGGCAGCCGCCCTTAAAAGCAGATCGGAAACAGGCCTCGCCGCAGCTATCCCGTCAATAACAAGGCTTGACAGATATATCCCCGCAAAATTCCTTATGACCCCGGGAAAATATTTTACCGCCGTTCTGAATATGCTTCCCCTGTCGCAAGCCTCGATAAATTCAATACTCCGCTTTACTATCCGTAATTTTTCCTTAAAGGAAAGCCCGCCCTCGTCATTTTTCTTCTTACTCATATTCCCGCCTCCTCTG
>CAZGAZ010000027.1:0-23527 GCA_964523835.1 uncultured Ruminococcus sp. | reverse complement strand
GTCTTGCCCGCTCCGTTATGTCCCACCAGAGCAAGCTTTTCGCCCTTGTGAAGCGTAAATGAAAGATTTTTTATCGTAGCCTCATCCGCTCCCGAATATTTGTAGGAAACATTCTTAAACTCAATTTCGCATTCACCCCCCGGCAAGGGCTGTCCCTCTCCCCTGTTGGTCTTGTCCTCCATTTCCAGATATTCACGGACATAGCCTATATTGTTGGATATCCACTGATACCCCGAAAAGTTGTTGAACCAGTCGCTTGTAGCCCCCGACAAACGCATTATCGAATTAAAGTACAGCACAAAATCACCCGGGCTTATATTTCCCGCAGCCACCATGTAAATGGCGTAAGCATAAGCCGCAAAATTTCCCAAGGACATTATTACAGAAGATAACATATCATGTCTGAATTCCCATGCGTCCTGCTGCCTGTACCATTCCATGCGCTCCTTAAACGCCCTTATAAACCCCTTGTTCAAAAGATTTTCCAGACCGAAAAGCCGCACGTCCTTAGCCCTTGAAACGTCTCCCGCCGCATTTTTGATGTAATTTAATTGCCTTTCGCTGTTCTGCCAGTTATCCGCCATGTTCCATATCCAGTTCATCTTGTGGCGGTTAATAAAAAAGCACAGCCCCGCAGGAATTGCCACAATAGGCACAAGCCATATGCTGAGTGTGGAAAGTATAGCAGAATATGTGAAAAACTCCGCAATATGCCTTATGCTCCCTCTCAGATTAATGGGCGTGTTTAAGTTCGCCACATGCACACCCTCAAGAGCCTTGTTAAGCTTGTCGCTGTTTTCCGAGCTTTCGTTGTTTTCGTAATCGGTGGTCATGCATTTTTCCATAAGCATATCGTGAAAATGAATGCTTGACTTTGAATGCCCCACACTGTCACTGTACCGTGCCGAAACACCCTGAAGATATATACAGATGAACTTACCCAGAATCACCCCTGCGCATGTTATGAGTATCTTCCTGTCCGGTCCCGATAATGCCAGATCCACCACATACTTGTTTATGTATGTGTCGGTCAGATTCAGAAAGAACGTTGCAAGCGCAAAGCCGAAGCAGCATATCACTACCTTTTTATCCCCCTGCCATATATGCTTCATGGCGTAAATAAGATTTTCTGCAATGCCATACTTGTTCTTTTTCAGCTGTTCACGGTATTTTTTGTCATTCTCTTTTTTCTTCGCACCGCCGTATTTTGCAACCTTTACCATATCACAGTCCCCCTCCTCAAACACCGAATAATTTTAACAGCTCCATTGCGCTGTCAAGCTGTCCTGAGGTCACACCGTTTGAAATCATTGCCGCCCTGCATTTTTCAAAAATGACCCTATTGTCATTTTTAAGTTTCAGTATTTCACCGCTGTCAAGAGCGTCAAAAGAACCTTCATCAAGAGCAAGCCGAGGCATTACTCCTGAACCTGCACCGGTATGACAGGGAACAAAGCCGTTGTATGCGCATATGAGTCTGCTGTCAGGTCTTTCCCCCGTCAGTCCGTATTTATAGTCGGTATGGGAATTAATGTCTATAAACTGAAATCCTGCCGTCTCATCATAAAAGAAATTGCTTTTTCCCATAAAATCAATAAGAACATCTCTGTCCAGCAGTGTGATAATATCCTCCATAAATTTATCGAAATGCCTCTGAGGTATCTGCGAAACAAAATGCGTCCGGGAAAGAATATATTCCTGTTCAGCCCTGTCCCTTGCAGGATATGTATCCCCGGACAGTTCTCTTCCATAAACGCAGTATTTCTCCATGATCTTATCATCATAAAGCTCCTCGCCCCTCGCCCGAGGCTGAAAAATATATCCCCTTCCGCTTTCATCGCAGCAAAAACCCAGTATCGGAACAACCCCCGTCCCCTGCCTGTTAAGCTGCATAAGCGTGACCGCCAGTTCCTCCAGATAAACAAGCCCGTCGTCCCGCACCGTCACATTCCTGACCTTTAAATTTTCAGAATACAGCACCGCTCGACCGTCCGTCAGATATACCTGACTGTTTACTCCGGATCTTGCAGGCTCCATGTTCCCGATTTGCCGCAAAAGCGACCGAGCCTCTTCATTACCGATATACAAATATTTTTCATGCATATTAAATCACATCCTTTAATTTTATTATACCACTAAAATAAAATCGGTGTGATTTTTGTAACGAACGGTCAAAATAATGCACGAACGGCAGGATAACTATTTCAGCGGCAGCATTACCTCCGTAGCAAAAACCCCCTCTTCATTCTGTCTGTTCACATATCCTCCGTATTTTCTGGTAATTCTGTCAATGCGGAAAATCCCGTACCCATGCATATCCCCCTGCTTTGTGGTAATATATCTGCCGCCTATTTTTCTGACCTTACCCGCCGAATTCTGCACCGATAAATAAAACTGATTTTTCAGCTTCCCGATGTAAATCCTGATAAACCTCTCCTCCTCGGGCAAACCCGCACAAGCCTCTATCGCATTATCCAGTAAATTCCCCATAACAGCGCAAAGCTCCACGTCCGACATACACAGTCCCCCGGGCACATTCGCCTTTACATTTACAGGGATATTTTTATTTCCCGCCGTTGTCAGCTTTGAATTAAGCACAGCGTCCGCCATAACATTCCCCGTCTTAATGACCGTGTCCACCGTGGCAAGGTCCTCCGTAAGCTCCGATAAATAATCCCCCAGCTTGCCGTATTCGCCCCCGTCCAGAAGTATCTTCATATTCTGAATGTGGTTGCGGTAATCATGCCGCCAGCCCCGCACCTGATTGTACATATTGCGGATCTCCAAAGTATGGTTCTCGATAAGCTCACTCTGAAACCGCTCTATCCGCTTGTCCGTCACCGATATCATAAGCCTGTTTATAACATAAAAAGCGATGACCGAAACTGCCGCCAATATCCCAATAATTATAACATATTTCATATTTTTCCACTCCGTTAATCAGACTTTCACACCAAAGATACGCTGAAACTTAGGGGTTTACCGCTAACTTTCAAACTTTTCCACTCCGTTAATTAGACTTTCACACCAAAGGTACGCTGAAACTTAGGGGATTCCCTGCAACTTTCAAACTTTTCCTCCTTTTCATTCCCCCGAAATATATCAATTGCCTACCTCGTGTAATATTCAATAAATTTCTTGTTGAACTCATTTCTCAGCCGCCTCGATAACGGCACTTCCTCACCCGTTTCAAGTATCACCGCATTTTCCGTAATAGACCTTACCTGCCGCAAATTCACTATGTAGGACCTGTGACAGTGAATAAACCCCGTGAGTCCTTCAAATTCGCTAATGCTCATGCTGCACATAACAGCAGTATTGTCATCCAGCCTCACCTGTGCCTTTCTGCCGAAAGCCTCAATGCAGACAATGCCGTCCACAGGAACGTGCCGCATTCCCTCTTCCGCCGTTATTGCGATCTCACGGGGACGTTCTCTTCCCGCCGCATACTTGTCCAGCACCGCAAAGAGCTTTCCCTCATCCACAGGCTTCACCAGATAATGCAGCGCCTCCACATCGTAACCCTCATTCATGTAATCGGAAAAGCCCGTAATAAAAACAATAGGCAGCATATCCCCCTTGCTCCGCAGCTTCTTTGCCAGTTCCATACCGTTAATACCTTTCATTTCAATGTCCAAAAGCAGCAGTCCGCAAGGGTGGTCGGGATATAAAAACAAGAACTGTTCACCGCTTTCATATTCCGCCACATTCACACCGAAAGGCTTTCGTTCCGCCCATTTGCAAACCAGCCCCCGCAGGTGCTTTACCTGCTCATCATCATCATCACATAAAGCAATACTTATCTGCATTTTTTTCCACTCCGTTAATCAGACTTTCACACCAAAGGTACGCTGAAACTTAGGGGTTTACCGCTAACTTTCAAACTTCACACTCCCTAGAAAAAATTCCTCACTAAACAGTATCATAATTTATCAGCCACGGTATTCCTCTGAATTTTTCCCTCCCATTTTCAGCTTTAAAAACGGCCTGAATCCAAGCTTCGCATACCAGTCATAAACATGAGTGTAATGAATGAATATCTTATCACACCCACGCTTTTTCAGTTCCTCCGCCGCCAGCGAAACCATCTTCAGCCCTATCCCTCTCCGCCTGAATTTCGGCACAGTCCCCACGCACCCAATGCTCCCAACCCTTGCCCCGTCCCCCGACAGCAAGCATGTCACATCTTCCTCCACTATGCAAAACGAAGCAATCTCATCCCCGCACACACCGCAGAAAATCTCCCCCTCTCCGAAATACTGCGCCCAGTCGTCCTCCACTTCCCGAACCGCATTTATGATATCCGTATCCGCCGCCCGAAACTCAAACCGCACATTCCCCTTCGGCTCATGCTCCGGCTGAACAAGCGCCGCAGTATCCCCCGTCATCTCCGCAAAAGTCCCCTTTAAATTGTACCCGAACCTTTCAAAAAAACCCGCCGTCTCCTCGGGCGCTCCTATAAAAAGCCTCGACCCCGGGCTGCCCGCCGTAACCTCACTGCTGCGATCCTTTACAGCCCCCTCCGCCAGCTCCAGCAAGGTCCGCCCGAAGCCCTGCCGCTGATATTCGGGCTCAACGCATATCAGCCTTATCTCATTATCCCTTGTCATGGCAAACCCGACTATTTCATCCCCCGACTTCACCGTAAAAACAGCGCATTCCTCAATTTCGCAAAGCTCCTTAAAGGTGTCCTCACCCATTTTCAGCATGGGAAAACATTTCCCGAAAATTTCATAAAGATTGTGATAAATCATTGCAAATAACCTCCGTTTATCTATAGTCCACAGAAAAATACTGCCCTTAGTCAAACCGCTCGACGGCAATATTATACCACATTCCCCCCCATTGTAAAGCCGTTTTTTAGCCATTTTTTCCTCGCAGCATTTTTTTCATAATAACATTATACCACATATCTCCCTGTCTGTCAATAGCTTAACGCAAATTTTAATCATAATTTCGCAATTTTGTATGATTGCACAAATCATTCCATTAATTTTATGCATAATGCACTATGCAATTTTATATAACTCAAATCTTGATACTTCCCGAAAATTTCATACAATACACTCTTGACAATTTAACAAAAAAAGGATATAATTAATTATAGAAAAAAGCATTTCCCGATTTCCCGGGAAACGCCTGTACAAACGAATTTCAAACAAAAAAGGAATAATAAAATATGTCTGATAAAAAAGCACTCGTCCTGTCCAGCGGCGGCGTGGACAGCACTACCCTGCTTGCCCTTGCCTGCCATGATTACGGAAACGAAAATGTAGTAGCCCTGTCCATATTCTACGGTCAGAAGCATAAAAAGGAAATGGAGGCCGCCGAAAAAACCGCCGCCTATTATAAAACGGAGCATATTATAATGGACCTGTCCGCAGTCTTTAAATATTCCGACTGTTCACTGCTAATGGGTTCGGATAAGGAGATACCCAAGGAAAGCTATGCGGAGCAGCTGAAAAAAACCGAGGGCGCTCCCGTGTCCACATACGTGCCCTTCAGAAACGGCTTATTTCTTTCCGCAGCCGCCTCCGCCGCCTTGTCAAAGGGCTGTTCGGTGCTTATGTACGGCGCACATTCCGACGACGCCGCAGGCAACGCATATCCCGACTGTTCCGAGGAATTTGTAACCGCCATGGATAAAGCCGTTTACCTTGGAAGCGGCGGGCAGCTGACGATCTCAGCCCCCTTTGCGGGCAAGACCAAAGCGGAAGTAGTCGCTATGGGCAAAAGCCTCGGCGTTCCCTATGAGATCACATGGAGCTGCTACGAGGGCGGGGACGAGCCTTGCCGCACCTGCGCCACCTGCCGTGACCGCAGAGCCGCATTTTTGGCAAACGGCATAGACCTGTACTGACAGAAGCAAGAGGCAAGAGGCAAGAGACAAGAAAAAAATGCCGCTGCCTGCAAGCCTATTTAAAACCGATTCGGTATTACGGAATATACAAAAAACCGCCTTGAATTCGGGGGCGGTTTTTCTGTGTCTGTCATCCCGGTTAAATTTTACAATATTTCCTCCGAAATATATTCATCAAAGGACTGTGCAACAGTATCCGAATATACCTGCCTTGCATCGTCTTTTTCAAACTTATTTCCCCTTATATCTGTTGTCACAATTGCAACCTTTTTATTTTCATAAAATAAATACGGAACTACAAACTCCCGTCTGCCGACCTTCATTGAATTAACAATTTCCATATGTGAAATAAGCTCGTTGTTGTCGGCAAAAAACTTGTCTGTGTCATAAGCCTTGATGTACAGTACATAATAGGTCATACTGTCTCTGAAAGTATGTTTTTCCCAGCTTGTGATCTTATCCTTTTCATCAATGACCAGATCATATGTATCCGCAATATCGGTATGAGCTATCAAATTCAAATCGGCTTTATATGTATGCTCATCTAAAAAAAATTTTTCCCAGGCATACCCCCCTACACCCAGATATACAGCCAATCCGATAAACGCAGTAAACAAAAGCCTCAGCGCTGATTTTATTCTTGATTTATCCATTATATCCTTCACCCGCTTTCCGCATTTTATGGTTTATGTTATTATACCACACGCAGCAGCCCTTGTCAAGTCTTTATTAAAATTCAAATCCCCAAAAAAATTTTCTGAAAAATGAAACATTTCGGGCAGCTGATGTATATTACTTGCAGAACGTTCAAAAAAAGCGAAAGGAGCGTGTACCCATGAAGCTCAATTACGAGGAGGCGGTCTTGCGGCACAAGGACACAGTCTATCGAATCGCCTTTGCCCGCTGCCCCTGCAAGCAGGACGCCGAGGATGTGTTTCAGGAGGTTTTTCTGAAGCTTTACCGCTGCCGCAAGGATTTTGAAAGCGATGAACACCTGAGAAACTGGCTTATCCGTGTTACACTTAATTTCTGCAAGCTGTTGAGGCGGTCGGCTGCTTTTCGGAAAAAGACGGAGCTTACCGACAATATCCCCGACGTTACCGACCCTCATGACAGCGAGACCGCCGAAGCGGTAACTGCCGCAGTAAGGGCATTACCCGAAAAATATGCCGCACCGATCGAGCTGTTTTATTTTGAGGAAATGTCCTGCCGTGAAATTTCCGCCGCCCTTAAAATAAACGAAGCCACAGTGCGCACACGTCTGCGGCGGGGGCGTGAGGCTTTGAAAAAGAAACTTAAAACCGAATTGGAGGTATCGGATGATGAATGATAAAATGATTAAAAAAGCATTTGAAAATGTGACCCCACCGGAGGAGCTTGTGAATAAGGTTCTGGCGTTCAGCGGGGACACCGCTCCCGTGACCGTTGTTCACAGAAAGGCTCACATCAGGCGTATCGTATGCACCGCAGCGGCGGCCTGCGCCGTGGTAATATGCAGCCTTACGGTTGCCGCCGCCACGGGAGTTATAGACTTTAAAGCGGTATTCGGAAACTACATCAAAATAAGCGACGACGAGCTTGCAAACTCCCTTGCGGGCACAGTCAGCGGATTCAGATACAAGGTCTCCGACGAGGCTTACGGTATCCGAATGAAAGGCGTTACGGGCACGGATAACAGCATTATCGCCATTGCCGAAATTTACCGGACAGACGGCGAACCCGTAAAAGAACATTTTGCAAATCCCACCGATGAAACATATCTGAAAACTCTTTGGGATAAATACGAAATAAGCTCGGACTACGGCGGCAGCGGCGGCAGCTATGGCGGCTATGTGAACGAGGACGGCAATATTGAATTTTACTTTGACTGGAACTGCGACAGTTCACTAAACAGCAAACGGATAACCCTGCAGGGAGAAAATTTCTATCCCCAGCTTGCTTATTGGAATTTCCTTTTTGAAAATGAAACAAGTTATATGCGCTGGAGAGACTTTTCGGGATATGTGGAAGCCGTAAACGGAAGCACCAGCAGCGAAAATTTTACCCCTAAAGACGTGGACGACAGCAGCGTTATCGCCCTCCAGCTTGAATGGGAATTTTCCTTTAAATATGAAGCCTCGGAAAGCTCTCTTGCGACAAAGGACTGCACAGCCCCCCCGGAGGAATTTATATATTATCAGGATATTTATGAGTATATCCCCCTTGAGGGCGGCAGCTATACAACCGACGAGGACAGCTATATCCTCTATGAAAATACCGTAAAGGTGGACAGTATAAGCATAGGCGCTGTAGGCGGAAAAATGGAGCTTAGCTATGATGTAAACGAATATGAAGACGCTTATCTGGATCCGTTTAAATACTCGGTAAGAGGCAGCACTCAAAATGAATTTTTCCTTATCATGGCGGACGGCACGACCCTTCCCGTAAGGATAGACGGCACTTCGTCAAGCACTCTTAACTGCAGGTACAACTCCACCTGGGAGCTTTCCTACGGCGGCGACGCAATAAGAGAGATCGCCGATGTAGAAAATGTTACAGCGATCTCCCTTAACGGAACGGTTTACGAGCTTAATTAAAAGCTTGTATACCTATAAAAATTTCCCCATACCGTAAAGAGAAGTGCCAACATAGAAGATTTTAGCCCGAAAGCGGTTTGGATGAACCGTTTTCGGGCTTGTTTCTGATATGAATTACTCCATAAATCAGAATACACAATACATTTTTAAGTTTCGTATTTTCGACATTGTTCAATAACATTAACGTATGGAGAAATATCTATTATAGATACATTCATTTTATTCAAATATATGTTTGCAAAAGAACTATTTACTTGTTTTATCAGAAAAAATGTTCTCGCTATATCATATAATGCCGGTCCATAACACACATTCATAAAATCTATTACGACAGGCACTCCGTCGCTTAATCTTATCAACACATTATTTGGATGAAGATCTCCGTGTAATATGCAATCGTCATCAGGTAATGCGTATATTTCTTCCATTAGCTTGTTGTGTTTTATGCCTTTGTTTGAAATCAAAATGGACAAGTATTCTTTATATGACAACACGTTATTTGAATGGTGTCCAAGCCACTCTTGATGTATTTTTGTAAATATATCAAGCATTTTGTCAATGTTAGATTTTTCAATATGCTTTAAAAGTAACTCACCGTCAACTCTTTCATATATAATGCCATTTCGCTGATTGATAGTAACAAGACCGAAAGGCTTGGGAATATTGAGTTTTAACTTAAACACTTCGTTTGCATTTTGATATTCATGCTCTACAAATTGTTGGGGATATCCTTCAAAAAATAACTTGCATACTTTTCCATGCTCAAATTCAAATACTTCTGCTGTATTTCCTTTACCAAGCATAGCTACCTCCTTTAAGCTAAGCCACAAATTTCAATTTATCTTAGTAAAATTATACATCATAAAAATTGCTTTGTCAATAGAAACGCCATAGCACTTTTGACAGTTATCAAAAATGCTATGGCCGAAGCTTATGTATGAGTATTACACTAAGGTGCGGGAGATTTTTTTATAAGAAATCCCGTAAAATTTTACTCTGTCATTCCCTCCTTTTTCTCCTCCTCTTTTTTCCCCGGGTCGAACCGCTCATACCGTGCAAAAATCTGCCGCTCCTCGCCAATGCTGCCCTCAACGGTATAGGTGACCGTCTGTGCGATACCGCTTTTCGTCACCTTTTCCTCCACCTGCCTGTCGACTACCGTCACACCGTCCGAAAGGAAATTCCTTTCATACCGCTCTATCCTCTCCCCTAATATTTCCCTCACTTCTTCGGGAGTCCGTGTCACGGGGACTTCCTTTTGCAGCCTGTAGGTCATTTCCACCCTTGAAAGGGGAAATTCAATTTTGCCGATGGTAAACGGCGTTTCCTTTTCACTGTATTCATAGTCCCCCTCAATATCCCCCTCGGAGCTGTAAATTATCCTCCGCCCGAAAACCGACAAAGCCTTTTTTACTGCGACCCCGCCCGTGACTCTTTCCGTACCGCTGAAATTTTCCGCAAAGGTCATTTTTTCGCTGTATACCCCCGTTATCTCCCCAATGGCATGAACATAGTAGCTGCGGCCGTATTTGGTGTCCACGACCCCGCTTATTATCACATCCCCCTTTTTCACACCGTCCCCCACCATGGGGATAAGCTGACCGTTGTAAACCTTTACCCCCTTTATCTGAGCGTCCCTTGCCGCTATAATGTTGCAGGGGGTGTTTTCCGCTTTGATCTCGGGATATGGGTCAATGTCGTCCACCTCAACCACTACCCTGCTGCCCGTATGACGTATGCCTATCCAGGCTATATCCTTGTCCATTGCACGGATAAGCCGCTCCGCCTCACGCAGGTCAACATCATCTATCTTGCAGCCTATGTATATGCCCGTATCACGAAGCAGTGAAATTATCCGCTCACGGGGTATCGCCTCGCTCCCCCCTATTTCAATGACAGTCACCCGCCCCGACATAGCAGCCGCTATGGCCACCGAAAGTATCAGCCCTATTACCAGCCCCGCCCGCCTGCGGTAGCCCCCAACAGCGTGGATAACTCCCCTGCGTGTGATCGCAGAACAGGTAAGCCCCATTTCCTCGGACAGCGCAGTCAGCTCCCTGTACCCTCCTGCGGTAACATAGCCGTATATCATTCCTCCTGCCGCCTTTACCCCCGCAAAGCGTATCCCCCTTGCACGCATACTGCTCATAAGCCGCCCTGCGTCCATATCCCTGCCGTCCTCGGGAGCAACGCAAAAGCCTATTCTTTCCCTTACGGGTATCATGTTCCCTCCCCCTTTCCGTGAAACTCGATCGACGTTATCTGCCCTCTTACGGCTATCCCTGCGGTGTTGTAGTCGGAAAGAGCCAGGTCCTTCCCCCATATTTCCGCTATCATTCCCTCGTCGGTCTTTATTTTCAGGTAAATATCATTGTATTCCATAATACGGCGGCATCCCTCTATTTCCATATAGCTGTTGCCCGTAAGCACTATCTGCGAACCGAAATATCCCAAAAATATCCTCCTTTCAAATTCCTTTTTAGCTTGCCCTTTTTTCCCGGAATATTGAAGTGCATTTTAATATAAATATATTATATGAACATTCGGTTTATTACTTTTGGAGGCACAGTAAATCCTCTTGCCTCCTGCTTCTTAAATTCTTGCTTCTGACAGGAGAGTTATATGGAAAATATAAAAAAACTTGCTAAGTATTTCATAGCCGCAGTTACTGTGGGAGCGGCATTTCTGCTGATAATTGCGGGACGGGAATCGGCGCAGGGGGCAGCCGCTGCCGCCATGAGCTGCCTTAACACACTCATTCCCTCATTATACGCATTCACGGTAATTTCAAAGCTTCTTATCTCCACAAATACATATAAGCTGCTGGGACGTCCCTTTGAATGGATATCACGAAACATTTTCCGAATGCCCGGGGACTGCTTTGCGGTAATGCTTATAAGCCAGGCGGCAGGCTATCCTATAGGGGCTGCACTTACAGCGCAAATGTACCGTCAGGGGAAGATAAACAAATCACAGGCGGAAAATCTGCTGTGCTTTTCCATTGCCCCCGGACCCGCCTTTATAATGGCAGTCTGCCGCAGCGCAGTGCCGGACTGCCCCGGAGCGTGGAAAGCAGTATTCGGCGCAGTTGCTATGGCAAATATTTTACTGGCGCTGGTAACAGCCCCCTTTCGTGAAAAGCCTCAAAAGCAGCGTGACAAGATAAACCTCGAAATATCGGGACAGACCTTTGGAGAAGCCGTGCGCTCGGGAGCGGGGGCAATGGCTATGATCTGCGGCTGCGTGGTGTTTGCGGGAGCTGTTATGGGGGCTTTGGATAAATTCGGAACTTTGACATTTGCGGCAAAGCTATTGTCGCAAACGTCGGGACTTTTGGGCGAACCTGTCAGCGCATACCCCTTTGTCAGGGCATTTCTGGAGGTCAGCTGCCTTACGGGAGTAACATCGGGAATTTTGGCATTGCCCCTTATTTCGGCGTTTCTTTTCTTCGGGGGACTGTGCGTTCATTTGCAGATAGCCTCCGTGTGCGAGGGATTTTCTCCTGCAAAAGCCCTTGGCGCAAGGCTTCCCGCCGCTTTTGTCTCCTTTTTCATCTGCCGGAAATTTATGCCGTATTTTTACAGAATGACAGCCGTCGCAGTTTCCGCAAATATTTCCCAAAAAGATATTGCTATTGGTAAAAATCAACCAATTTTATCAATAATTTTGTTGATTATGACGATTTTAATAATTTCACAAAAAAGCTATAGTCAAACATCAAAAAATGTGATATAATAATTATGTCCGAAAAAAATTGCAAGGGAAAATGTCCGTTGACAATACCTGTAAACAGGTTTTTTATACAGGCCTACGGTTTACAGACATATTTCCCCTTAAACGGATAAAACACACCGCAGCCTGTGTATCTGCAAGCATACGGCATGGTGGCGAAGAAACCGTTTTCGCAGCTGTTTTTCAAGCGGTCTGCGAATGGAATCTAATTTTATCGGAAAGGAAATACTGTTATGGCAAAGAAAAAATATTTCGGTAACGATATTCAGCCGCAGTGCCAGTACTGTGCATTCGGCACAAGAGCAAAGGACGGCGGCAAGGTTTTATGCGAAAAGCGAGGTCTTGTAAACGGCGACGCTTCCTGCAACAAGTTCTCATATTCACCCTTAAAGCGAATTCCTGTCAAGCAGCTGCATATTCCCGGGAATTTCGATGATGAGTGAGAATACGCCGTGTGCGTTGTGCACCCGCTCATATGTCGATCGTATACAGCTTTGCGTTCAGGCGACTTTTGTGTGTGAGGGTAATCCATTACATATCTATCAATGTGGTGGCTTTTTAAATTGTTTTTAACAGACCGACAGCCGACAGCGCAAAAAATTGCTGTCGGCTGTTTTCGTTATGGGATTGATGATTAAAAATTTTTTCTGTCGCAACGGGCATTTATGCCCTCGAAAGAAAAAATGCACCCGTAACCGTTTGCAAACTTTAAAAACTGTTTAAGGCTATTTTATAAGCGTTTCCTTTTCAAAATAACGGAGGAATGAAGTTTGAAGATTAGCGGTAACCCCCTAAGTTTCAGCGTATCTTTGGTGTGAAGGTCTAATTAAAGGAGTGGAAAAAAAGTGGCACAAAATTACAAAATAATTGACGGGAAAAACTGGAGCAGAGCAATGCACTGCGCCATATTCAGAAACAGCGTCGAGCCTGCATTCTGCGTGACATTTGAATGCGATATTACCAAATTCAGGGCATATGTCAAAGAACAGGAGCTTTCCTTTACTATGGCAATGACATTTGCAGTGTGCAAGTGTGCCAATGAGATAGAAGCTTTCCGCTACCGCTTTGCGGACGGCAATGTAGTTTTGTTCGACAAAATAGACACTGCTTTTACATACCTTAACAAGGATACGGAGCTTTTCAAGGTAGTGAACGTGCCCTTTATTGACGACATGGGCGAATATTGCCGCCTGGCGCTTAAAACAGCAAAGGAACAGCAGGAATATTTTACGGGTCCTTTGGGGAACGATGTGTTCCAGTGTTCTGCCATGCCATGGGTGACATACACCCATATTTCCCATACAAATTCGGGTAAAAAGGACAACGCCACTCCCCTGTTTGACTGGGGCAGGTATTACGAAAAGGACGGCAGGATCATGATACCCGTATCGGTGCAGGCGCATCATTCCTTTGTGGACGGGCTGCACATAGGAAAATTCGCTGACAGGCTTCAGCGGTTCTTTGATGAATGCTGACAGGAAAATGAGCCGAAAAAATGTCATCGGACACAGCAGAAAGCCGTTGTCACACATTCCTATCGGTTGTCGGAAATAAATTAAATGGGAGTAGATACCTTTGAAAACAGTTTACATATGCTTTTGTACTGACGTCATTCATGAGGGACACCGCAACATAATCGATCATGCAAAAAAATACGGACGGGTTGTAGCGGGCTGCCTCAGTGACAGGGAGATGATACGCTGCACTAAATTCCCGACCGCATCCGAAGAAGAACGAATGGCGCTTTATCGGTCTCTTGACGGGGTAGACGAGGTCATTCTGCAGAAAGATATGCTGTACAATGATGTGATCGAAAAAATACATCCTGATTTTGTTGTACATGGTGACAACTGGAAAACCGGAGCTGAAAAACTGATAAGAAGCCATGTTGAAAGCCTTATCGCTCCATATGGCGGAAAGATAATTGATGTGCCGTATACATACAGCGAGAATGTTAAAAAAATTGAAAGACGCCTGCAAGAAAAGCTGGCTATGCCTGAATACAGAAGGAAACGGCTGCGTCAGCTGCTTGAGATGACTCCTATAGTCAAAGCCATGGAGGCACATTCAGGTCTTACAGGTCTGATCGTTGAGAAAACGGTCGTTGACGGAAAAAACGGCAAGCTGGATCAGTTTGACTGTATGTGGGTATCTTCCCTTTGCGACAGTACGGACAAAGGAAAGCCGGATATTGAGCTGATAGATATGACTTCCCGTCTGCGCACGGTCAATGATATTATTGAAGTCACTACGAAACCGATCATTCTGGACGGCGACACAGGCGGTCTGACCGAGCATTTTGTGTACAATGTCCGCACGCTGGAAAGAATGGGCGTCAGCGCAGTTATTATTGAGGACAAGACTGGTCTGAAGAAAAACAGCCTGTTCGGCACAGAAGTGGTTCAGACGCAGGACAGCATTGAAAATTTCAGCGCAAAGATCGCCGCAGGCAAAAAGGCTCAGCTGTCTGACGACTTTATGATAATTGCGAGAATAGAAAGTCTGATCCTTGAACGAGGTATGGACGACGCACTTGAAAGAGCTTTTGCTTTTACTGCGGCAGGCGCTGACGGCATTATGATACACAGCCGCAAAAAGGATGCAGGGGAGATATTTGAATTCTGTGATAAATTTCGTGAGAAGGACAAGAAAACCCCGCTTGTAGTTGTTCCGACGTCCTTCAATCATGTCACAGAGGAGGAACTGTCTGAACACGGTGTGAACATTGTTATTTACGCAAACCAGCTGCTGAGGGCTGCTTTTCCTGTTATGCAGCAGACAGCGGAGGATATCCTGAAGGCGCACAGAGCAAAAGAAGTGGATTCAAAGCTTATGCCGTTTAAGGATATTATCAGATTGATCGATGAACTGTAAATATTGATCGGAGGCCATATTTTTGGGAGAAAAATATTTAATACTTTCCGATATTCACGGCAATGTCAGCGCATTTGATTCTGTACTTTACGATTGCAGAGACGAGATTTTCACAGGGATCATACTTCTCGGCGATTGCATTGATTACGGAATGAGGTCAAATGAAATTATCGGTAAGCTGGCCGAACTGAATGAAACGCTCTGGAAAGGCAAGATCATTGTTAATATATGGGGAAATCACGAAAAGCTTGTGATAGACAAAGATACGGAGAAGCTTTCCTCGGATCGGGGACGCATAATGAGCAGATATACAGCAAGGCATCTGTCTGATGAATCGCTGCAGTATATAAGCTCGGCAATGAACCGTAACGGGATGCAGGAGTTTGAAGCAGGCGGTATGAAATGTCTGGCTGTGCACGGCTCACTGGATGATTTTTATTGGATGGCTGTTGCTCCTGATGAGCTTCACGGCGAGTATGCCGATTATGATATAGTCTTTGGAGGGCACTCCCATTACTCCCATTGCTTTACGCATTTCTATTCTATAAATGATACAAAGCTGCGGAATAAAAAGGCTGTTACTTTTATAAACCCCGGTTCGGTGGGGCAGCCGAGAAATCAAAATCCGTGCGCTCAGTATGCGGTGGTAAAATTACCTTCAAGACAAGTGGAACTCAGAGCGGTCAAATATGACATAAAATATGAACAGTCCCTTTTTCCGGATGAGATAGATGATTTTTATAAAAACAGGCTCACTTACGGAGTATGATGAAAGGCGGTCAAAAATATGAGTAAATTGTATGCAATAAGCGGTGTAACGGGAATGACGGGAAATGAACTGGTAAGGCAGATACTGACTGACGGCAGCACCGATCGTATTCTGGGATTTGATAATTTTTACGCATCTTCCATTGATACTGTTTCGGATCACATAAATGATGAACGTTTTGAATTTTTTGAGTACGATATAAACAATAAAGAGCAAATGCAAAGCTTTGAAAACCGAGTCAAGGCAGCTGCAGGCAGCTATGACGAAATTATTTATATCAATTGTGCGGCAGTTGTTCACACGGAGCATTTTTACCATGTGTACGAAACCTTTGAAACTAATGTTGAGGGTATGAATTCCTTCCTTGACCAGGCTTTGCGTATAGGAGCTCATAAGTACATCAACTGCTCGACGTCGGAAGTATATTCCATGAATTCTTGGAACACAAACGGCGGCGTAAAGGAGAGTGATTTTCTTACTATGTCTGCTGCCGAGCACAGCCAGAGAACCAGCTATGCAGTCGGAAAGCTTATGACAGAATTTTTTATAAAGGACGCAGTGGATGAAGGAAGGATCAAAGGCTGCTCTATCCGATTTGCAAATGTTTACAGCAAGGATGAAAGATATCCCAAGCATATAATACCGTTTATAATTAACAGCTTTCGTGAGAACGGCAAAGTAGTTTTGCTGGAGAATTCAAGAAAGAACAGGCGAACATTTCTGAATAATTACGACAGCTGCAGCGCAGTGCTGGCATTGGCGGAAACCGATTCCGCACTTGACGGGACAGTATACAATGTAGCTACAGATGAAGAAATATCTATAATCGATCTTGCAAAGCTGTGCGCCGCAAAAATGGGAATAAAAGATCCCGTGATCGAGTTCAAAGGCTACCGTGAATCAGATCCTGAAAGAAGATTATTGTCAACGGAAAAAATAAGAACAAGAACTTTATGGAAACCTGCTGTAACACTTGATAACGGTCTTGACGAATGCATTGCTAATTATTTAAAGAGGTGAAGCACTGATGAAAGCTGCAGTCATTACAGCGGCAGGGATATCGAGCAGATTCAACGAAGGCGTTCCCGAAACGGAAAAACAGCTTAAAGCGATATACGGCGGAGGCGAACAGACTCTTTTATATCATCTTGTTCAGAGATGTATGTTTGCAGACCGTATAATAGTTGTCGGCGGATACAAATTTGATGATCTGAAAAAATATACGGCGGGATTGAAACCCGAAGTCCGTGATAAAATCTCACTTGTGTATAATGAACATTTTCAAACATTAGCCTCGGGTTACAGTCTGTATCTCGGTCTTACTGAAGCTTTCAAATACGGTTCTGATGAAATTCTGTTTGTTGAAGGAGATCTTGATGTTGACCGTGATTCCCTGGATAATGTTATCAAAAGCAATAAGAGCGTTCTTACGTATAACTGTGAGCCTATTTATGCAAACAAGGCTGTTGTATTGTATAAGGACGGCAATGATCGGTACCGCTATGCGTTTAACAGCAGCCATGGAATGCTGAAAATAGACGAGCCGTTTTCCTGTATTCTTAATTCGGGACAGATCTGGAAATTCACTGATATGGAAAAAATTAAAACGGCAAGCGGTAAATTTTTTACAGAGAAAAAAGACGGCACTAATCTGTTTATTATACAGGATTATTTCGATCATGTAACCGGAACCGAGCTGATCGGACTTAAACGCTGGACAAACTGCAATACCCGAAAAGATTATGAGCAAATTGTTTTATACTGGGAGGAAGAATTAAAATGAAAACGTTAGAGCAAAGACTGCAAATTGTTGAACAGCACATAAACAGCGGAAATATCAAGGTGATGATAATCGGTCTTGGAAGCGTAGGCGCTTACCTGCTTGATTATATTATCAGCAAAAACGATCCTGCTGTCAGTGTAGTTGTCGTTGGCAGAGATGAAGAGAAAATGCTGAAAAAGGTCAATATCGCAAGAATTTCAGGTTTAATACGTGAGGTCAACAAATCACACATTGATGTGGAGGGCGGCATTGACCTTAATAATATCAATGCGGTACAAAAGGCTATCGAGAAGCATCAGCCTGATTTTATTGTTAATTCCAGCCGTGCATATCCCGGGCTTAAATACGGCAGTATTTCTTGGGCAAATGTGAGGGCATATGGGATATGGAGTCCGCTTGCTATACGCTTCACAAAGAATATAATGGAGGCTTGTGAAAATGCGGATACAAATGCTGTTGTTATCAATACATCTTATTCCGACGCTGTTATACCATGGCTGAAAAGCGCAGGAAAAGCTTATCCCGATTTTGGCAGCGGCAATATTAATCATCTGATTCCCCGTTTGAAGTTTGCTGCAGCAGAAATGCTTGGTGTAAATGATTACTGGAATATTGATATAATGTTTGCGGCAGGGCATTTTCATGACGTATGTATCAGTAAAGAAGGACATACCGAAGGCGTAGAACTTCCTGTTAAAATTTTTTACGGCGGTAAGGAACGGGATATCCCCCATGATAAGCTTTTTGACGGCTGCAAGATAGCTATGCCTGTCGATCAGACAAGAAATATGATGAATGCCTCCAGCAATTATTATATTATAACAGCGATCATCAATGCGGTACGCACAAGGAAAGATCAAAAGCTGTTCATACCCGGATTTAACGGAAACATCGGCGGGTATCCTGTGACTGTCGGATACAGAAACGGGAAACTGAATGCATGGATAGACGAGTCTGTATTCAGCTTTGAGGAGATGAACAAAGCTGACAGGGCTTCCATGGCGCTTGACGGGATAGAAGATATCGTAAACGGAAAACTGATCTATACGGACGCTCTTATTGAGAAAACAGAAAAAGCGTTCGGCGCAAAGCTTCCTAAAGAAGTTCCCTTTGAAGATATTGAAAAAACGGCCGGATATATTATTGATAAAATTATTCTTCCCA
Source organism: uncultured Ruminococcus sp. (assembly GCA_964523835.1). Taxonomy (GTDB): domain Bacteria; phylum Bacillota; class Clostridia; order Oscillospirales; family Ruminococcaceae; genus Huintestinicola. The sequence continues at coordinate 4,769 of CAZGAZ010000027.1, read as the reverse complement.
TGACGGCAGAAAAATAGTTCATTGTGAAAATATTTTTTTATCTTAAAAGTAAAGAGGACGGACCCATGAAAGTAGAAAATTTAGTGAAAATAATCGGATGCGACTTTTACACAGGTGTGCCTGACAGTCAGCTCAAAGCACTTTGCAACTATCTTATGGACACCTACGGAATTGACCCGAAGCATCATATCATCGCTGCCAACGAGGGAAACTGCGCCGCTCTGGCTGCGGGTTACCATTTGGCAACGGGTATGGTGCCTGCGGTCTATATGCAGAACAGCGGCGAGGGAAATATTATTAATCCTGCGGCCAGCCTTTTAAATGATAAAGTTTATGCCATTCCTGTTGTATTTATCATAGGCTGGCGAGGTGAACCGGGGATGCATGATGAGCCTCAGCATATATATCAGGGAGAGATCACTGTCAGGCTGCTTGAGGATATGGGTATATCCGCATTTGTTATCGGCAAGGACACTTCCGATGATGAAGCTGCCGAGGCTATGGCAAAATTCAGGACTTTGCTGGAAATGGGAAAAAATGTGGCTTTTGTTATCAGAAAGGGTGCTTTGACCGATGCGCCGAAGGTAGAGTACAAAAATGACAACACCATGGTGCGTGAAGAAATAATAAAGCATATTGTAAAAGTCAGCGGCGAAGACCCTATCATTTCCACAACCGGAAAAGCAAGCCGTGAGCTTTTTGAAATACGGGAAGCAAACGGCCAGAGCCATAAATATGATTTTCTGACTGTCGGCTCTATGGGACACAGTTCGTCAATTGCCCTCGGAATTGCTTTTAACAAACCGGAAAGAAAAATATGGTGCATTGACGGCGACGGGGCAGTGCTGATGCATATGGGAGCAATGGCGCTTATCGGTACAAATAAGCCGAAAAATTTTGTACATATAATAATAAACAACGGCGCACATGAAACTGTGGGAGGAATGCCCACTGCAGCGACAAATATTGACATTGTCGGTATTGCAAAAGCCTGCGGATATACTAATGCTGTAAGCGTTAATTCTTTTGATTTGCTCGACAAAGAGCTGAAAAAAGCAAAGGAACTGGATGAGCTTTCGCTCATCGAAGTAAAATGCTCTATCGGTGCAAGAAATGATCTGGGCCGCCCGACCACAACAACTTTGGATAATAAGAAGAGCTTTATGGGCTATCTTAAAAGCATTTGAATGCCCTATTCTGATTCTTTTATCCGAAAAATCATTTACAGTTTATAATTCAATTTCTGCCGAGCATTTCTATGAGTATGCATTTAAACTGTTTGACAGAATTTGGATTAGGGTTTATAATTTAACTGCGGATAAGATATTATCGCTCGTGAAACGGCGTCCCGAGAACTATTTTGCGGAAAATACCAAGGAATGAGGTAAGTTATTATGACAAAAGCCAAAAAGGTCGGCATAAAAATTTCCGACAAGACCGCAAACAGCATTATCATTTCTTTTTTTGCAGCCTTCAGCACCTGCTTTTTTATCCCCGCTGATCTTTATCTTACAAACATAAAGGAAATTTCGATACCAATACCGTTTGTTGTTACAGTCATTGCCTCTGTGAGCGCTGCGGCTTTTATAGTTTCTTTCCTGATATTGAAATTTACAAAGGGAAGTATGAATTATATATGCTCTTCTCTTATTTTTGCGGTAACGCTTGCGTGTTACATTCAGTCAAATTTTCTTTCCATAGGCATGAACACATTAAACGGAGAGCAGTACGCTCCGGGGGCGGCAAAGATCATATTAAACGCTCTGTTCTGGGCGGCGCTGATATATACTGTATTTGTGTTTCATAAAAAAAAGGAAGAAACGTATATAAAATCTACGGCTTATCTGGCAGTTGCCATATACATTATAGAGATGATATCCGTGTCCGTATCAATAGTCACTGTTGCAACCGACACATCGGTCGAACCGGTCAACATTGAGAAAAAGAACGAAATTTTACAGATCGTATGCACTACAGAAGGGCTTAACACCTATTCCACCGAAAAAAATATTATTATGATCGTAGTAGACAGTTATGATTCATTTACTTTTGACACCGTAATGGAAGCGCATCCCGAAACGCTTTCCGAGTTTGACGGCTTTACATATTACACCAACACTGTAGGTATGTATGCGGAAACTGTGAATTCACTGGCATATATTTTTACTAACAGCGAAGCAGGAGCCGCTCATCCTTATTCCAATGACAGATTTTTTAAGAGTATGAGTGAAAACTACACGATGAATCTTTACGGTTTTATCCTTGACAATGATATTTGCGAAAAATATGCAAACAACTGTTTCCTTGTGGATTATACGCAGACAAACGAGTATGTACACGTTGGAAAGGTATTTTATAAAGCTGTTATGTTCAAGGCTGTGCCTGAGGCAGTAAAACAGTATTTTCTGGTAACAAGCGATGAATTCAATGAGGTAATATTGTCAGATGACAGGTACACAGTATACAGCCATGATAATCTTGATTTTTTTAGTTATATTCCGGATGAACCTGTTCTTACAAAGGATAAACAGTTTAAAATGATCTACATTAACGGCATACATGAACCTCGCAGGATCAACGCCGAGCTTGAAAGGACGGATATTAAGGATGTGGGCATTGAGGAATCGGCAGCAGCGGTAAATAAGATACTGAGCAGCTATCTTCATATGCTCAAACAGGGCAACGGCGAGGTATATGACAACAGCGAAATACTTATTCTTGCAGATCACGGGTCGGGATTTAATCTCAATATAGAATATAACAGGCGGGAATATCCTATGATAATGTTCAAGCCTGCAAAAGCTCAAAGCAGCGGCATCACCGTGTCATATGCGCCTATATCATATGCGGATCTGTACCCCACACTGCTTAAATTATCAGGAGAAGAGCCGGAGGAGAGGACAATATTTGATATAGACGAGAACGAGCAGCGAACAAGATATTTTGGAATTCACGGAAATATTATACAGAGTGAATTTACAGGAAATATTAAATAATGAGGTGATTTATTGCAATGGCAAAAGGAAAAAATAAAGGTATAAAAATATCGGACAAGACCGCAGGCAATATTATCATTTCCTTTTTTGCGGCTTTCAGTACATATTTTTTCATTCCTTTTGATCTTTACATTGCAAACATATGGGAAATATCGATCCCTACGGTGTTTATCATAGAAACCATTATTGCTGTAAGCATTGCGGTTTTTACTGTTTCTTTCCTTATTTTGAGGTTTACAAAGGGAACATTGAATTATATATGCTCCTCACTTATTTTTGCTGTAACGCTGGCATTTTACATTCAGTCAAGCTTTCTTTCTGTCGGTATGGGAGAATTGAACGGAGAACAGTATGCTCCGGGAACTGTAAAAATGATATTAAACGCTCTGTTATGGGTGGCGCTGATATCTGCTGTGTTTGTGTTTCACAGAAAAAAGGAAAAAATGTATGAAAAGGCTGCGTCTTATCTGTCAAGCGTCATAATTCTGATAGAAATAATAACTATTTCCGTGTCGGCTGTCACTGCTGCGATGAACGGAGCTGCAATTGGAATATTTGGGAACAGATACAAATCCGACATTTCACAGGTAGTATGCACTACAGAATATCTTAACACATACTCCACCGAAAAAAATATTATTATGATCGTAGCTGACAGCTATGATTCCTTTACTTTTGACGCCTTAATGGAAGCTCATCCCGAAACGCTTTCCGAGTTTGACGGGTTCACATATTACACCAACACTATAGGTATATATCCGGGAACCAAGTATTCGCTGTCCCATATTTTTACTCATAACGAAAATGTAGAAGTGCGTGATATTTATTCAAACGACAGATTTTTTAAGAGCATAAGTGAAAACTACAGCATAAATCTTTACAGCTTTATTTTTGACGATAAAATTTTTGAAAAATATGCACAAAATTATTTCCTTGTGAATTATTCGCAGATAGAGGTAGGGATAAAGGAGCTTTCACAGGTGGGAAAAATATTCTGTAAAGCCGCCATGTTCAAAGCTATGCCTGAGGCAGTAAAACAGTATTTCCAGGTAAACAGCGACAGCTTCAGTCAGGTAATAACATCAGATGATGAGTATAGCATATACAGCTATGATAATCTTGATTTTCTGGGTTATCTTACGGAAGAGCCTGAGCTTACAGAGGAAAAACAGTTTAAATTTATCTATATTAACGGCATACATGAGCCTCGCAGAATCAACGCTGATCTTGAAAGGACGGATAATGATGTGGACATTGAGGAATCGGCAGCAGCGGTAAATAAGCTGCTGAGCAGATATCTTCATATGCTCAAACAGGGAAACGGCAAGGTATATGATAACAGCGATATACTTATTCTTGCAGATCACGGGTCGGGACCGGACCCCGGAGCAGCAGGCTGCAAGCGGCAGTTTCCTATGATAATGTTCAAGCCTGCACATGCTCAAAGCAGCGGCATCACTGTGTCAAATGCCCCTATATCATATACGGATCTTTATCCCACACTGCTGAAATTATCAGGTGAAGAGCCGGAGGAACGGACTATATTTGATATAGACGAAAACGAACAGAGAACAAGATATTTTTATGTTAAATATAACGGAGAAACAGAGGAATTTACCGAAAATATCAAATAAGGAAAAATATATTATACCTACAAGAAAGTGAAAAGTCATCAGACCATATATAGACAAAATACTTCTTTGAACCTCGTAAATAAGGAGTCTGAATAAAGAACCGTGTAAATGCCAATAATAACCATAAACAAAGTAATGG
>CAZGAZ010000026.1:0-39103 GCA_964523835.1 uncultured Ruminococcus sp. | reverse complement strand
GTAAACCCCTAAGTTTCAGCGTATCTTTGGTGTGAAAGACTAATTAACGGAGTGGGAAAAAATGAGCGAGGAAATATACAGGATCTTCATAGTGGAGGACGACCCGTCCATTGCAAATTCTATCGGCATTTTCCTGAGAAAATGGGGCTTTGAGACAAAGGCGGCGGAGGATTTCCGTGACCTTTTGCCGCCCCTCTTGGCGTTTGAGCCTCACCTTGTGCTTATGGATATAGGCCTGCCCTATTACAACGGCTTTTACTGGTGCGACCTGCTGCGCAGGCAGTCGGACGTGCCCGTGGTTTTCCTGTCCTCCGCCTCGGATAATATGAACATTCTCACGGCTATGAATATGGGCGCAGACGATTTTATCCCCAAACCCTTTGACCTGACGGTGCTTCTTGCAAAGCTCCGGGCGATACTGCGCAGAGCCTATAAATCCTATGAACCAAAGCCGTTGGGCGCAATGGGAGCTGAGCTTATAACCGAGGAAGCCGCCCTGAAATACGGCGATATAAAGCTGGAGCTTACCAAAAACGAACTGCGCATACTGCTCACCTGCCTTGAAAACAAAGGACACGTAGTCAGCCGTGAGCTGCTGATGAAGCGTCTCTGGGAGACCGACAGCTTTGTAGACGAAAATACCCTTACCGTCAACATCTCCCGCCTGCGGAAAAAGCTGGAAAATATAGGTCTCACAGGGTTCATCTCCACCCGTGCGGGACTTGGGTATATAGTAGAGGATAAATAAAAGCGAACTCCCTTTCGGGACGTTCGCTTTTTTCCTGCCCTTACCGGGAAAATGCCCGGACAAATATGTGTAAAGGCTTTTCCCCGCCTGCGGCGGGGAAAAGCCTTTGATCGGCAAGTTCTCAGGAATGACTTTCTCTGAACTCATCAATAGCCTTGCTCATATCCTCCGTCAGCAGCAGCTTGGGTTCGAGTATCATAATTATCGCCGAGGCTGCTTTGTAAACGCCGATAATATATCCGCTGGTGTGGGCGGTAAGCCTGGGGGCTTCGCAAAGTCCGCTCTCCTCGAAATTCATAATGGTGCTTATTTTGTCGGTCATAAGCCCCAGCATATTCGAGCCGTCGTCGTTTTCTCCCCCGTCGCCCAGGTTCACAATTACAAGACAGCTTGTTTGCGCCGTCTGCGCCCCGGGCAGATTAAGCCTTATCCTCGGGTCGATCACAGGTATTACATATCCCCAAAGGCTTATTGCGCCCTTGCCGTAATCGGGAAATTCGGGCACGGGGGATATATCTCCGCTGCCGTTTATAATGTTCGCCACCTTGTCAATGCTTATGGCGTACATATGTCCGCACAGCTCAAATGTCAGGTATTGTCCGGGTTTAGCCGTCATTTCGTTACCTCCCGCTAATTTATTGTTCGCACCAAAGGCACTTTGAAACTTAGGGGGTATTCCCTCTATGTTTCAAACTTTTGCCTCCTCACATATGCAGCTTTTTGAGGATTATTCCCGCAATGCTGTTCAGCGGCGCTTCCTCGCATACTGCGCCGAGTTTATATGCCTCCATGGGCATACCGTAAACTACACAGGTTTCCTTGTTCTGCCCTATGGTGTACGCCCCCGCCTGCCGCAGCTTTAAAAGCCCCTTGGCGCCGTCAGCGCCCATACCCGTAAGCAGAGCCGCCACTACCTTGTTCCCCGCAGCATTTACAACGCTGGTGAACATCACATCCACCGAGGGGCAGTGACCCGAAACCTTTTCCCCTTCCTTGCTGCGGATAAAATATCCTCTTGCGTCACGCATAAGCTCCATATGCTTGCCCCCCGCAGCAATGACGCACATACCCTTTTCCAGCCGCATTCCGTCCTCCGCCTCGAATACATTCAGCTTGGAGGTGCGGTTTAGCCTCTGGGCATACATTCCCGTAAATACCGGGGGCATATGCTGGGTTATCACTACCGGCGGGCACTGTTCGTTAAGCCCCAGTATCACCGTTTCCAGTGCGTCCGTGCCTCCCGTGGAAGCGCCCAGAGCGATTATCTCAATGCCGTTTTTGGAATATACCGGTCCGCCGCCGATGTCCGTTGCAGCAGACTTTGCCGCAGACGGGGAATAAGTTCCCCCGAACGTTCCGGAAGATACTCCCGAAGAATACGGACGTGAGGTTTTATTTGCCGCAGCACTTGCAGCCGCCTTTGCAGCCGCAGCCGCCTTTGCAGCCGCAGCCGCCTTTGCAGCCTCGGAAACCGCCGACGATGTCTGTTTTACAGACGATGTTACGGAAGCTGCCCCCGAAGTTTTCTGCTTTAATTTCGGGACTCCGCCGCCCCCGCAAACTTTCATGATATCCTCGGCAAGTCCGCTCACAAAGCCGTTAAGAGCGTCTCCCGACCCCGACGGCTTCAGCCGGAAGCTTACCGCCCCCGCTTCCTTTGCCTCTCCCCTGCTGCTTCCCTTTGAGGAAACCACAATAACGGGAATGGTATACTGGGGCAACAGCTTTTTCAAAAAGCTTACGCCGTCCATTCTGGGCATTTCCACATCCAGGGTCATAATATCCGGGTCAAGCTCCAATATTTTATCTCTTGCCTCGTAAGGGTTTGCGGCAGTGCCTACCACTTGAAAGCCCTCGTAATCGGAAAGCCTTGATGTCAGCATGGCTGCAAAAAGCGGCGAATCGTCCACTATAAGAACCTTGATCATGGAATTATTTCACTACCTTTATAGACAATTATAGTATATTTTATGTGTTATGCCAAAACCGCATTTAACAGTCCTATAAAATTTCGTTATTTCCAACAAATTTAAACATATAAATTTATAATACTTTACCAAAAAACTTAACCTGTGCTGCCTATGCTGCATGTGCAAATTTTTTGAACTATCCCACATATACCCTTACTTGCGGTAAATAGCCGGCTGCACATAGTTGTACCTGGTGGTGCGGGGAACATTCTCCGCATGACCTATAAACAAATACCCGCCCGGCTTGGTAGCGTCGTAAAAACGCTCAACCAGCGCAGCCTTAGTGGCATTGTCGAAGTAGATCATAACATTGCGGCAGCTTATAAGGTCAAAGGGCTTTTTGTAAACGATGTTATCCATAAGATTGAACTTTTTGAAAACAACTTCGTTTCTGAGCCTGTCAATGACCTGATACTGACCGCCCTCTATCTTCTTGAAGTATTTGTCTATCCACTGATCGGGCAGACCGTCCAGCATATCCTCACCGTAAATGCCCGCCTTGGCAGTGCGCAGCACGTCCGTGTCAAGGTCGGTGGCAAGAATGGTGGTATCCCAGCCCGACTTTTTCCCCGAGAAATACTGGTCAATGGTCATAGCCAGCGTATACGGCTCCTGCCCCGTGGAGGAAGCAGCGCACCATATACGGGCGTCCCTGTCCTTGACGGACTGCTCTATGTAAGGAAGCACAGTGGCTTCAAGGAACTTGAAGTGCTCGGGTTCTCTCATAAAGAACGTGTGGTTCGTGGTCAGCTTGTTTACCAGTTTCATGGTTTCCTTGCCTGTTTTGTCACCCAGGGCAAAGTCAATATACTCGGTAAAGCCGGAAAAACCGCTCTGAGTAACAACTCCTGCCAGTCTCCCCTCAATAAGAACCTTCTTTTTGTCCAGATTGATACCGTAATTATTCTTAATAAAAGTCACCAAACGGTTAAAATCCTCATCGCTCAGCTTGACCATATAAATTCAACCTCGCTTCGGTAATTTTTATTTTTTGATTGATTGCATCAAGCAATGTGCCTGTCGGTTTCGGTGAATGAGCAGATAGACAGCCTACTAAAACCTTTGCAGTCTGCATAAGCCTTACAGCCCGCTCAGTTCCTCACAAAAACGTCACAGAGCACAAAGCATGGAATACGCTTACAGCTCCATAATAAGCCGCTCGCAGTTGAGCAGCAGCTTGATGCCGTCCTCATTTTCAATGATGTTTTTGATATAATGGCTGGTGTTCACATTGTTGTGAGTGGGGGTAACGCTGATCTCCTCGGGGGAGGCGAACATTACCTCTCTTACCCTGTCAACGATCATTCCCACCTGATTGCCGCCGTCAAACTCCAGCACGATAATGCAGGTGCGCTCGTCGTAAGGGATTTCCTCCTTGCCGAACCTTGCCCGTGCGCTGATAATGGGCACGACCTTGCCTCTGATGTTGATAACGCCCTTTATATAATATGGAACTTTCGGCACAACGGTTATCTGCTCAATGCCGATAATTTCGTTGATATATTTTATCTCAATGCCGTACACCGCATCGTCTATGGTAAAGAGCAGAACCTCGCCTCCCACGGACATAAAGTCCCTCTCTTCCTCTTTTATATTGCTCATAAGTCAACCTCCTGTTTTCTTTTGCCTTTTGTGCGGCACATTATACCGTGCCATTCACGGCGACCCGATATTATTTTTAAAATTTTATCAGAATCCCGAAATTATATTGGTAACGTCCAGAATAATGGTAATAGAGCCGTCGCCCAGAATGGAGCAGCCCGACATACCGTTCTGCTTGACGTTGAAGTTGTTGAGCAGGGGCGCAAAGGGCTTAACAACGACCTGCTGCTCGCCCAGCAGCTCATCCGCCAGAATGCACGCCTTTTTGCCGTCCGCCTCAACGTTTATGATAATGCCCTTGTACAGGTCGGTCTCCGCCCCGTCCAGACCGTAAATGTCATACAGCCTTATAAGGGGATAGCATTCGCCTCTTATCATTATCATCTCATTGCCCGAGGTGTCTCTCAGAAGCTGATTGGGGCTGAGCTTGAAGGACTCGTTTATCTGGCTTATGGGAATGGTGAATATGGACTTGCCCACCGATACCTCCATGCCGTCAACAATTGACAGGGAGAGGGGAATCTTTATAATAAAGCTTGTGCCCTCGCCCACCTTGGAGTCCACCGATACCGTGCCGCCCACCTTTTCAATGTTCTGCCGCACCACGTCCATTCCAACGCCTCTTCCGGAATATTCCGTAACAGTCTCGTTGGTGGAGAAGCCCGGGAGCATAACCAGGTTCAGCGCTTCCTTTTCCGTGTACTCATAGCGGGGCTTGGAAAGAACGCCGTTGCGCTCCGCCTTGTCCAGGATCTTTTCGGGGTCCATGCCTGCGCCGTCGTCCGAAACCATGATAACAACGTCGCCCGAGGAGCTGTACGCAGAAAGCGTAACCTTGCCCTTGGCGGGCTTGCCTGCGTTGATTCTGTCCTGTACATCCTCCTCAATGCCGTGGTCAACGGAGTTTCTTACCATATGCATAAGGGGGTCGTTAAGGTTATCTATAATGGACTTGTCAACTTCCGTATCCTCGCCCTCAAATACCAGCTCAACGTCCTTGTTAAGCTTTACCTTCATATCTCTTACTATTCTTGTCATCTTGTTGAACGCTCCCGAAATGGGCACCATTCGGATAGACATTACCGCCTCCTGCATTTCGGAGTTGAGCTTTTTAAGCTGTCTTGCGGCTTTCTGGAAATTGTCCAGCCTCAGACCCTTCAGATCGGGATTTGACGTTACCATACTCTCCGCAATAACGATCTCGCCCACCAGATTGAGCAGCTGGTCGAGCTTGTTGAGGTTCACGGAGATAAGGGACTGCTTTACAGCGGCCGCCTTGTTGTCCGCAGGCTTCTTTTCCGCCTGTGCGGAAGGAGCGGAAGCGCTTGCGGCGGGCTTCGCAGCTTCCGCAGCAGCCTGAGCCTCCTGTGCGGGAGCCTCTGCCTTCTGAGTTTCCGCAGATGTGGCAGCCGCAGTTGCCGCAGCCGCAGTTGCCGCAGCCGCAGTTGCTTCAGGTGTGGCAGTTGCGGCAGGCGCCGCAGGTGCTGTTGCCGCAGCTTTTTCCATAAGCGCAGCGTCCTTTACATTGGCGGTTTCCTTTATCAGATTGATTATCGCCTCATCGCCGAAATCCGACTTGAAACGGACAATAAAGCCGTTGTCCTTGATATATCCGGCAGTGGACTGATTTGTTTCTATATCCTCCGGCTCAAATGCCAGCAACTCGCATTCCTCACGGATGTTGTTAACAATCATCAGCGCCCGCAGATTTTCCATCTTGCACTCATCCTCGAAAGTCACCTTTACCGAGGTAAGGCTCGACAGGGGCACCTGTGTCTTTTTCTCGCCGCCCATGGAAACGACCTCGCAGGTCTTTACATTCATGGTGCTGCCTATAAGGCTTATAACGTCCTCAGCAGTGGTCTGCGCGGGAGCAAAGTGGATAATAAAGCCCTGCTCGGCTATTATCTTGGAGGTATCCGCATTATCCTCAATGTCCCCCGGCTCAAATTTAAGCACGGAGCATTCGTTCCTTATGTTGTTGATAACAAGCAGCGCCCGCAGATTTTCCATCTTGCAGTCCTCTTCAAAGGTGACCTTTACCTTTGTAAGGCTCTCGTCGCCGCATACGCTTACCGTTACCATTTCGTCAGAGCCCGCAGCAGGAGCGGGAGCCGCAGGGGCAGCCCCTGCAGGAGCGGGACTTGCCGCCGGCATAGCCTGAGCGTCTCCGCCGCCGTTTTTAAGGAATTCCGCATAGCTCTTTATCTTCTGCATATGCGCACTGAAGTCCGTCGGCTCGCTGTCCTCGTCCTGAAGTATCTCAATTTCCGCCTTCAGCAGATCCGAGGCGGTAAACACAATGTCATACAGGGTGCGCATATCCGATATTACCGGATTGTCCTCTCTTATAATAAAGAACATGTCCTCGATAGCATGGGCAAGGTGGGACATATTTTCCAGTCCCATCATAGCCGATGAGCCTTTAATGGTGTGCATTATGCGGAAGATCTCGTTTATTTCTTCCTCTCCAAAGCTGTTCTCGTTTTCGGTTTTCATAAGGATCTGATCGAGCTGCTCAATAAGCGAGGTCGTCTCGAATATGTACATATCGACCATGGATTCCATACCGGCTTCAAATTTGGCCATTTTTGTTTACCGTCCTTTCCTATTGGGAGAATTTCCTGATAATTTAAGGCTGCGCCGTTTTCATAAAGGCACTCGGGCAGGGCGCACCTCTGATAACAAGAAGCATCGGGTCGGATTCTATCTTTAACAGCCCATGGACACAAAATGCCCTGATGCCCTGCATAATATGCTTTGCAAATCAAGCTTTGCAGGCGGCAGATCTGCATTCCGGAGCAATCATTCCGACCTCGTTCCCCCGACAGCGCAAAAATATACATATATATTATACCTCAAATGTTCACAAACTTCAAGAGGATTTTCAAATATAATAAAAATAAAGATAAAAAATTTTTTCGCAAATTTTTGTCTATTTTTAACAAAAATCACAAAAATCCACCATTTCCATTGAAATCACACCCCCTTTTATGTTATTATGTAAGTTGGAGAAATATTTATCAGAGGCAAGAGTGGCAGCAGCAAGAGGCAAGAGCTGCGGACAGATACTTGCGCACCAATGCCGAAATGCCGCTTGGTTTGCCGGGGCGGGATAGGTTATGCCTCGGACAAGTTCCTTTGGCATTGCCTCCGGCAGTGAATGATGTTACGAAACAGCTACTCATCCAAAGGCTTTACGCATACAGTCTGTGCTTATTGCAATTCTGTGAAACAAATTTGCCGTATCAATTATATCCGAACGCCATAGTCTATATAATAAGGCATTTGGCATTGTTTTCTTAAAACCCGTTTATAACGGCTTTGGCAGACATGACACATTTAATAATACAGGGCACACAATGTCCGAATAAATTCGAACCCGAATAAATTCGAACCCGAATAAATTCGGACCCGAATAAATTCGGACCCGAATAATTTCAAACCCGAAAATTTCGGTCAGCATATAAAATTTTAAATAACGCTATCATCAATTTTACAGCGCAAGCCAAAGTGAGGCGCAATTATATAAATCCTGCCTCTTGCTTCCGGCTTCCTGTCTCCAAGGCGGTGAAAAAAATGTCGGATATACTCCAGATAACAACGCCGGTAGCCCCAAGGGACTACGGCAACAATAATCAGGGCGGCGGCCGCCAACAGACGGTGCAGCAAAGTCCCGACGGGCAGGTCTTTGACCTCGGCAACCAGATGGAGGTCGTCAAGACCAATGACCGAGGGGGCGAAAATGCGAACAGGGACTTAAAGGACGGCGACGGCAGCGGACTTATCCGCACAGGCGAGGGAATAGCCAAAAACCCCGCAGCCGCCCTTGATACCGCAAAGTCGCTTATCTCACGGGAGACGCTGTCTCTGATACGTGAAAGCGGCGATACGGAGGCTCTGGGCAAGCTGACGGAGTTTGCCTCGGAGGTAATGCTCAGTCCCGAAACTCTTGTGGGAGATATGGCAGCCCAGCAGAAAAACGCCACTATTTTCGGGGATAAGCTCTGGAACGTTTTAAAGGATATTATGAATGTATCGGGTTCGGATGTGTTCAAGGAGGCTGTGGCGGACTTTGCCAAGGCTGCCGCAGATATTTCCTCCAAGGAAGAGATACTCCGTTCCCTGTCGGCGAATTTCAGGTTCCTGAGCCTGGAATCCGCCCCAAACAAGGCTGTGGCGGATGAGCTTATGGCAGCCTCCCGTGCCCTTTCGGGTTCGGACGCCGCCACCAATTTCCCTGCCCTGAAGCCTGTGCTTTTGCAGCTTTTGGGGTATACGGAAAAAAGCCTGCTTATAAATGACGATATCAAAAAAATGCTGCCTCTTATAGTTCACACAATGTCCCGCTATACAGACAGCCCCGACGCCCTGCGGGAAAGCTTTGAGGCGGTTCTGAAGCTGGCGGACGGGCTGGATCTGACCAATGAACAGCTAAACGGTCTGCTTGCTTCCGCAGGCTCGCCGAACGAAGCAGTCCCGGCTTCCGATGCGCACCGTACCGCCGATAATGCTTTAGAGGACTTATCCGCAATGGGAAACAGCGAAAGCTCTCAAAGTGCACAGAGCAAAGAAGCTGCAGACAGTGAAAATCCGTTCCTTGAAAAGGCGGACAGCAAAAGTGCGCAGAGCAATATCGAAAGTAGCCAGAAAGGCTATTATTCCCGAGGGGAGAACAGCCGCAGCGGCGCTGTATACTCTTCAGAACCTGAGAGTGCGCTGGTCTTAAAGCTGCGGAAAATGTTCGACAGCTATGTTTCCAAAAACGAATACCTCACTCCCAAGGAAAAGCAGGCAGCCCTTTTAAACCCCGAAACCGCCGTAAAAGAGGCGAAGCTTACCTCGGCGGTGAACCTGCTGGCGGCAGGGGCGAAGCATATGGCAGCCCGTATACCGTCGGATCTGATGGGGAAAATCATCAGCACGGTGAATTTTTCCGACGGCGCTCCCGCTGCGGAAAAGATACTGGGCGCAGTGCTGCCGAATACCTCCGCTATGCGAGACGCCATGCGGCAGATCTTTGACAGCCTGGAGGAAACAAGAGACCTGGACGCTTTTGTTATGCGGCTCAACACCATTCTGGAAAATATCGGAGACGAGGAAAGCGACAATATGATAAAGCTTGCCCAGGGGCTTAACTCCGCTTTGGGGGAGATGGCCGCAAGCGGAAATTACGACTGTTCGGCGGCGACCTCCATGGAAACTCTGGCGGATTTTCTGACAAAAAATATCAACAACAGCTTTTTGCAGTCCCTTTCGGGAATGAACCAGGGGGAAATGGTCCAGAATATGCTTACAGCCCCCGGTCTGTTCACGCCGCTGCTGCACCATTTTGTGCCGCTGGACGCATTCGGCATGAGGGCGTTCGGAGAGCTCTGGATAGACCCCCATGCGGACGAAGCGGACGGGAAGATAAAGCGTGGAAAGGGCGATACCTCCGCTGCACGGGGCACTCATATGTTCCTTTGCTTCGACGTGGAGGACGAGGGGTATTTTGAACTGGAGCTGTTTGAGAAAAACAGGAACATCAGCGTAATGCTGCTTTGCCCCGAAAACAAAGCGGCGGACTATGCCTCCATTCGCAGCACTATCCCGAAAATAGCCGCTTCCGTGGGCTATCGGGCGGAAAGCACCATAGTTGACACGTTACACAAGCGAAGATCGGTGGACAACGTTTTCCCCAAGCTTGCCGAAAGGCGAATGGGGCTGAACAGGAAAGTTTAATTAATAGTTAATAATTAATAATGAACGGCGGAGAGTCGGATATCGGCGAACGCCGCTGTGACGAAAGTCTCAACGGTGTGCAGTGTGCAATTCCTGCATCTGAATCTCTTGCTTCCGGTAGGTGAAAATATTGGCTAAGAAAAACAAAAACGACAACAGCAAATCGGCGGTGGCTTTAAAATACAATCCCGAAAAGGACTACAGTCCCGTGGTCGTGGCTGCGGGTCACGGACACGTTGCGGAGCGCATTGTGACCCTGGCGGACGAAAGCGGCGTTCCCATATACCGTGACGACAGCACTGCGGCAGTGCTTACTATGCTTGACGTGGGGCAGGGGATTCCCCCCGAATTATACTCGGTCGTGGCGGGTATCTATGTTGAAGTGATGAAGATCGCCAAGGAAAAACAGGGCTATTGATTGGAAGCAAGAGGCAAAGAGGCAAGAATCAAGATTTTATAAGGTTTACAAGAATTGCAAAGGGCTTAATTTCTTGCCTCTTGCTTCTGAATTTCTTGCCTCTAACAGAAGGAGTAAGTTTGAAAGTTAGCGGTAAACCCCTAAGTTTCAACGTACCTTTGGTGTGAAAGTCTGATTAACGGAGTGGAAAAGTTTGAAAGTTAGCGGTAAACCCCTAAGTTTCAGAGTATCTTTGGTGTGAAAGTCTGATTAACGGAGTGGAAATATAATGAAAATAATTACAGAAGTATTGACCGAAACAGTTTCCGCCGCTTTTGAAAAGGCGGGATATGATAAGGCGCTGGGGACGGTGGGGATATCCGACCGTCTTGACCTGTGCCAGTTTCAGTGCAACGGCGCTTTTGCGGGGGCTAAGACTTACCGCAAAGCCCCCTTTGTTATTGCGGAAGAAGTAACGAAGATACTGGAAGAAAATCCAATTTTCGGGGATGTGCACTGGGTGAAGCCGGGGTTTATAAATATGACCCTGAGCGACGAATATATGGTGAAGATAATGAAGGAAATCGCCTGCGAGGGCAGAGGCGGCGCACCTGTGACCGAAAATCCACGGAAGATCGTAATGGATTACGGCGGCCCCAATGTAGCAAAGTCTCTGCATATAGGGCATTTGCGCTCTGCAATTATCGGCGAGAGCGTAAAGCGGCTGGCAAGGACGTTGGGGCATGAGGTTATAGCAGATGTGCACCTGGGGGACTGGGGCTTGCAGATAGGGCTGGTTATAGCGGAGCTTTCCGAGAGATTCCCCGGGGAAAAATGCTTCGGGGAGGACTTCGACCCCGCCTGCGGCAGCGTTCCCGAGCTGACGGTGGATATGCTGGGAGAGATATATCCTGCCGCCTCCGCCAAAAGCAAGACCAACGAGGAATTCAGCAAAAAGGCACATCTGGCTACCCACGAGCTGCAAAGGGGCAGGGCGGGATATACTGCCCTTTGGCGGGAAATACTTCGGGTGTCGGTGTCCGACCTTAAGAATAACTATTCGCACTTAGGAGTGGATTTTGACTACTGGTACGGCGAGAGCGACGCAGACAAATATATTCCCGAGCTGCTGGAGATACTCCAAAGCAAGGGGCTTTCACGGGTAAGCGAGGAGGCACTCATAGCAGACGTGGCCGAGGAGGACGACAAAGCCCCCATGCCCCCCGTTATCGTGCAGAAGTCCGACAGCTCCAGCACATATGCCACTACCGACCTCGGCACTATAATCCAGCGTGAGAGGGACTTTGCCCCCGATGAGATATGTTATGTGGTGGACAACAGGCAGGAGCTGCATTTAACGCAGGTTTTCCGTCTTTCCCGCAAGGCAGGGCTTGTGCCCCGTGAGACAAAGCTGACTATTCTCGGCTTCGGTACCATAAACGGTTCGGACGGCAAGCCCTACAAGACCCGTGACGGCGGCGTTATGCGGCTTTCCGACCTTATAAATACGGTGACGGAGGCTTCTTTGGCAAGGCTTACCGATTCGGAAAAGGTGGCTGCGGAGAGCCGTGAGGAATATGCCGCAAAGCTTGGTATGGCGGCGATAAAATTCGGCGATCTTATCAATCACCGCTCAAAGGATTACATTTTCGATCTGGACAAGTTCCTGTCCGCCGAGGGAAAAACGGGGATATATCTTCTGTACACCGTTTCCCGAATAAATTCCGTGCTCAAAAAGGCGGGGGACGCCCCCCGTGAGCTTCACGGGCTGTACACCGATTCGGACAGGGAGGTGGCTCTTGCAATAATCACCGCAGGGGAGGCATATGCGGGGGCAATGAGGGAATACGCTCCCAACATAATCTGCGAAAACGCCTATAAGACGGCGGTGGCCTACTCCCGCTTCTATCATGAGAACCGCATTATAGACGAGCCCGATCCCGAGAAACGGGCAAGCTGGCTGGCTCTTTCCGAGCTTGTACGGGAGGTGCTGACAAAGCAGCTGTATGTGCTGGGGATCGAAACTGTGGAGAATATGTGAGCCGGAGTCCGGAAGTTTTAAAACATTGCAGGTTGAGAAAAGGAATGGGATCTATGAGAGCTATAAATATCAACGACCTTATGAACGAAAACGATGAGCAGGATGTTTTCGATTATCTGGAAATGGCGGAAAAAGCCCGCAGCAAAAAACAGAAGCTGGAGTATCTTGCCAAGGCTCAGGCGCTTGAACCGAACAATGCGGACGTACTGGTAGCAAAGGCAACTATCGAAACCAAAGGCCCTTTTGAATACCTTGAAGCTTTGGACGGTATTATAAAAAAGTCCGGGGAAGAGCTTAAAAAGAAGAAATATTTCAAGGATTTTACGGGGAAATTCTGGGGAGTTTCTGAGACACGTCCCTATATGCGGGCACTCTATGAGCGTATGTTAACTTATCTGGAGCTTGAGATGATGGGTGCGGCAGCTAAGGAATGCGGGGAAATGCTGCGGCTTTGCGAGAGGGATAATTTAGGTGTGCGCTATAAGCTTATGCACATTTATGCATATCTGGAAAATGAAACGGCAGCTTTGGAGCTTTATAAAAAATATGATGAGAACAGCGTTCAGATGATCCTTCCTTTGTCGGTTCTTTATTATAAGCTGCACGATCTCCAAAAGGCAGAGGAATATTTAACTAAGGCGCAGGAGCTGAATTCCGGAGTTAAAACGGTTATCAAGGCTTTTTTCAAGGAAGATGAGATGAGACAGCTTATGAAGGATGTGAATCCGTATTACTACAGCCCTTATTCCGTAAGCGAGCTGCTTTATGAAATTACCGATAACGAGTTTCTTTTCCGTTCCTCCATAATGTATATCAATTGGGCGCAAAGCATTTTTAAAAAGAAGCCTGCAAAAAGGAAAGTGAAAGTTTGAAAGTTAGCGGTAAACCCCTAAGTTTCAGCATACCTTTGGTGTGAAAATCTAATTAACGGAGTGGAAAAAAGTGAAAGAAATCGAAAACCGCAGGAGTATCCGTAAATTTGAGGACAAGGAGATACCCCGTGAAATTGTGGATAAAATTCTTGCCGCAGGGATAAAAGCCCCCTCCGCCAAAAACCGCCAGCCCTGGAAATTCACCGTAGTCACGGGCAGCGCAAAGGCGCAGGCTGTGGAAGCTATGCGCAGGGGAATAAAGCGGGAGGAGGAAACGGGGAGGCTGCTTCCCGGCAGCAAAAGGCACATTGCAGACGCATGGCATACCGCAAAAATTATGGATGAAGCCCCTGTGTTCATAATGATAAGCACCCCGGGAGGCAAGTCCCCGTTTGAGAGCCTGAGCCCCGAGGAACGGTTCTTTGAATGGGCGGACATACAGTCGGTGGGTGCGGCGGTTGAAAATATGATACTGGAGGCGGAGTCCCTCGGTATCGGCTCTTTGTGGATATGCAACATTTTCTTTGCCTATGAGGAGCTGTCGGAATTTTTCGGGGACAGCGGTGCGCTTATGGCGGCGCTCTCCCTGGGCTATGCCGCCGAAACGCCTCATGCAAGGCCGAGAAAGCCCTTTGATAAAACTGTCACATATATGGAATGAATTATCCCCTGCCCGGGCGTATGCAATGCACATACGCTGCAGCAGGGGAATATTTGTGTTTTTTGCCGTCAGTCCTTGGTGGGATTAACATGGACCATACAATGCTTGCAGTCCGGAAAGCTTTCCTCTATTTCGTCATGAACCCGCTCTGCTATTGAATGGGCTTCCCTGAGCCTCAGCTCCCCCTTTACAAGTATCTCCAGATCAATGTACATTTTGTTTCCGAACAGCCTTGTCTTCAGATCGTCTATCCCCTCCACGCCCTCAACGCCTGCGGCGGTCTTTTGTATTCTTTCTTCCGTTTCACTGTCGCAGCAGTGGTCGACCATTTTGTCAAGTCCGTCCTTGAAAATATCGTAAGCCGCTTTGATTATGAATATGCTGATAATTACCCCCGCAATGCTGTCCATTACGGGAAAACCCATTCTTGCAAAAAGTATTCCCGCAAAAGAACCCACTGAGGACAATGCGTCCGAACGGTGGTGCCATGCGTCTGCCATAAGCGCACCCGAATTTATCTTTTTCGCCGTATGCGCAGTGTACCTGAACATCCACTCCTTAACGGCCACAGACACCACGGCTGCTATCAGCGGCAGGCTTCCGGGCACCGAGAGCTCGCTGTAATTTCCCGAGGCGATCTTTTTTATACCCTCCGCCCCTATCCCGAAACCGACTACCGCCAGAAACATCGCAAGAATAAGGGCGGCAGCGCACTCCATTCTCTCATGACCGTAAGGGTGTTCGTGATCCGCCTTTTTCCCCGCCATTTTCACGCCGATTATAACAACAAATGTGCTGAACACATCGGAGGCCGAGTGAACAGCGTCCGAAATCATAGCCCCCGATTTTCCGATTATCCCCGCCGTCAGCTTCAGAACCGTCAGCACTGTGTTCACGGCAATGCTGACCCCCGAGACCCTGACAGCCGCCGCCTCCGTTTCGTTTGTATCCTTTTTCGTCTTTTCCATAATTAATCCCTCCGCTGTTAGGGCATTGCCGATCAGAGGTTTTCTCCACGCCTACGGCGTGGAGAAAACCTCGCAAAATCGCCATTTAACGAACAACATATTAGTGCTTGGCTCAGAAGCAGGAAACAAGAGGCAGTAAGCAAAGCCGCTTGCGCTGCATATTGTTTATCAAGCTGTGTTTCCGTAATTCTTATCATTATATTACACTTTGGGGATTTTGTCAATACTTAAATTCAATTTTCCAAAAAATTTTTCGGCTGCCTTTAAACTTGTATAGGCTATTTCTTTGCCCATTTGTTATGCATTGCCGCTTTACGGATTTAAATCGTGCTAATGTTCACCAAAGTTCACTAAAATTTTACAAATAAATTTTTTCAAAAATTTTCCGAACATAAAATAAAATATTCCCCGAAAAATAAAATTATGCAAGATTTTTTGGGGAAATTTAGCCTCTTGCTTCTGACTTTAAAATCTCACGGTTTTATTATACCATATGTAATAAAAATATGCAATAGATTGCCTGCCGCTAACCCCAAAATTTTACATTCTGTAACAAATAACAAAACGGTTAAAATTTCAAAAAAATGTTGTGTGAAAGAAAATTTTGTGATATAATAAAAATATATCACCCCGAATTTGGAAAAAATATTTACAGGGCATTTGAATTATGTTTAAAAATGTATAAATTCCGGAAAAAATGTCATATGCCCGAAAGGATATAAGCGATAATTCGGCATCGGGTTATCGGCGTCGAACAATCGGCGTCGGTTTATCGGCACGGTATGTCAACAAACATCTGTATGACGGGCAAAATGTCAAGCGGCTGCGGGACGGGATTGCAGGAAGTGCAGAACAAGGGCTTTGCCGATTAAAGGTATTTTTCCGCCTGCGGCGGGGAAAATACCGCCGCACAGCCGATTTTGAAATGGGGAAAATCTAAAAAACGGTTTAATCGGTGTTTCCAAAATAAAAAGAAAAAAACATAAGGAGAAGATGACAATGCTGTTCACAAAAGAAATAGGCATAGACCTGGGCACAGCCAACACGCTGGTTTACATGAAAGGCAAGGGGATAATTATCCGTGAGCCTTCGGTGGTGGCAGTGGATTCGAGGACGGAGGAGCCGAAGTATGTAGGGCAGGAGGCAAAGGAAGTAATAGGCAGGACGCCGGGTTCGATAACCGCCGTTCGCCCGTTGAAGGACGGGGTCATAGCCGATTTTGAGATAACCTCCGCCATGTTGGACGAGTTCATTCAGAAGGCGCTCAGGGGAAGCTTTTTCTTCACGAGAGCCAATGTAATAATCTGCATTCCCTCGGGAGTTACCGCCGTGGAGCGCAGGGCGGTGAAAGAGGCAGCGGAGAATGCGGGAGCAAGGCGAGTCAACATAATTGAAGAGCCGATGGCGGCGGCGATAGGGGCAGGTCTGCCTGTGAGCGAGCCGACGGGGTCTATGATAGTGGACATAGGCGGCGGCACTTCGGAGGTGGCAGTGATCTCGCTGGGGGGAATAGTTACTTCACGCAGCGTAAGGATCGCAGGGGACGCATTTGACAATGCGATAATCAACTACATCAAGAAAAAATACAATCTGCTGATAGGCGAGCGCACGGCGGAGAACGTGAAAATAGCCATAGGCAGCGCATATCCTCCCGAGCATGAAAAAGAGGAGGATATGGAGATAAAGGGGCGTAATCTGCTGAACGGACTGCCCGAGAATATTACCGTTACGGGGGCTGAGATACGGGAGGCGCTGGCTGAGCCGCTGACCCATGTGGTGGACGCTATCAAGACCACGCTTGAGAAAACGCCGCCCGAACTGGCAGCGGATATAATTGACCAGGGGATAACTCTGGCGGGGGGCGGAGCGCTTATAAAAGGGCTGGACAAGCTTATCAACCGTGAAACGGGGATGCCTGTGGTAATAGCGGACAGTCCGCTGGACTGTGTTGCGGCAGGAGCGGGCAAGGTTTTGGAGGACATAGAGAAGCTGCATGAGGTCCTCAACGACGATGCGAAATATTATTAAAATAAGTTGACAAACTAAAGCAAACAAGCGCACACACTTCAAGCGGGTTTCCAAAGGGCTCTGCCCTTTGGCGGGGTCTGGGGCAGCGCCCCAGCGGGGGTCGGGGGGCGGAGCCCCCTCTTACAGCCGCCATACAAAGCGCACTTCAAGAGCACCCCAAAGTGCGCCGCCCGATTGGAAAAATGGAAAGTTGAAGTAAAGTGATACAAGGTATGTAGCAGAAACCGAAAAAGTAAAAATCGGGCGGCGCACGCAGCATAGAAACGTGTGACGAACGTCACACGTTTCATGCTGCCGCCCGTAAGGGCGCACAGGCGAGGCTACAGCCGAGGCGTCACCCCCTGCCCGTATAATATTGGTGTGTCGCTTTACTTTGTTTGCACTTGTTAATGACAATCACGGCTCGGCTATCGCCTCGGGGTGACGCTTGCCGTCACCAATGCGCACCTTACGGGCGGCAGTATGAAATGTGTGACATTCGTCACACATTTCTATACTGCTGCGCCGCCCGATTTTTACTTTTTTGGCAATTGTGAGATACCTTGCTATGCGTGACTTCGTTTTTACATTTTACCGAATCGGGCGGCGCATTTGAATGTGCTCTTATAGCGCTCTTTGTATGGCGGCTGTCAGAGGGGGCTCCGCCCCCCGTCCCCCGCAAGGGCTCTGCCCTTGACCCGCCAAAGGGCAGAGCCCTTTGGAAACCCGCTTGAAGTGTATGCTCTTGCAGTGCTTTTATTTCTGCAAACCTACTAACTATAAAGGAACATGCTTATGCGTGAGTTTTTTCATAGCGTCAGATTTAAAATTCTGGTGGCGTTAATGGCTGTGCTGCTGGGAATGATGATATATTCGGTTACCACCGGCGGTTATGCCTCGGCTAATTTCTTCGAGAGAATATTAGAACCCGTGCAAAGCCTCTCCGCAGGCGTTTCCGAAAAAGTCTCCACCTCCCTCGATATGCTCATCAACGCCGAAAAATATTACAACGAAAATAAACAGCTGAAAAGTCAGCTGGGACAGCTTTATAACGATATTATCGACTACGACAGGCTGCTGGAGGAAAACGCCGAGCTTCGTGTCATGCTGGAGCTGAAAGAGGAATACAGCGATTACTCATTCTCTCCCCCCGCTTCGGTTATCGCCCGAACTACCAACGACCCGTATGCCTCGTTTACGGTGGATCAGGGCTCGGACTGCGGCATTACCCCCGGCGACCCTGTGGTAACCAAAAACGGCATTGTGGGTGTTTGCTATGACGTTTCCCCTGCCACCTGCAAGGTGCGCACCCTCTTTTCCCCCAAAACCGCTGTGGGTGTGTACACGGTGCGGACAAAGGTCGAGGGCATTGCCGAGGGAGGCTACGACCTGGCAAAGGACGGCAAAATCCGCATGAGCTACATAAGCAAAGAGGCGGATATTATCCCCGGTGATGTGGTCGTTACCTCGGGCAGCACCAACTACCCTGCCGGGCAGCTTATCGGCGTGGTCGAAACGGTTGCCATGGAGACCAGCGGTCTCTCAAAATATGCGGTGCTCATTCCTGCGGAGGACCCACGCACTTTAACGGGTGTGTTCGTTATCACAGGCTACACCCTTGACGAGGTGACGGCTGTCAAGACGGGACAGGAAATTCCCGAAAATACAGGCGGCACAAACGCTGCCGGCAATAACGATAACGGCGAAAAGGCTGATGAACCTTAATGAATATTGAGCTTAAAAAGAAAAAAGAGCATGCGAACGGCATAATAAGGCAGGGGTTGTATGTACTGCTGATGATAATGGGGTATGTGCTTATCTCCACGGTAAGCACGGGCGCTCCTCTGCCGCTGCTGCCTGTATGCTGCGGTGTCTGCTATGCGGTGAGGGAGGAGCCTATGAGCAGCGCTCTTTACGGATGCGTCTGCGGCCTGCTGCTGGACTCCGCTCAGGACACGCTGGTGGGCTTCAACGCTATTGTGCTTATGTGGTCGTGCCTTTTTATATCCCTGCTTTTCCACTGCTTTTTAAGACGGCATATTGTGAATTTCCTTTTGCTTGACCTGGGTGTGATAATGCTGCGGGGGCTTTTGCATTACCTTTTCTTTTATGAGATCTGGGACTATGATACGTCGGGACAGATCTTTGCGAAAATTTTTATTCCCGAAATGATATACACCTGCATTGCGGGGGCGGTCATCTTCTGGCTGACGGGTCTGCTTGCGGAAAAATTCGGCACTGTCAACGAGCATTATATTGAAGAAAAATCGGAGGATATTGTGAGGGAATAGAATAATTAGCGGTGTTTTCCGAAAACATTTTAAAAAATTGTATTGACTTTTTTATAAGATGTATTATATATTATAAGGAGGTGCTCTAAATGGGGCAAAACGACAGCCAATTCAAGGCATTTATTCGTTTTATTTTAGATGCTCTGAGGGATTTTAACGAGGAGACCGACCCCCGAAAAACGCAAGAAAAAAATGGATAAAATTCTCGATAATCTTCAAAAGATATTGGAAGATTAACGCTCGGCACGGAACATGATACTATATGCTTCCGTGCCGGTCTTTATAAAATAAGGCGCAAGGCTTTGACAGGCCTTGCACCTTTGAAACTATTCCTTGATTATATCCAGCTCCGAAATGTTTACGGAAGAGGAGGTCAGGATAACCTTTAATTCAATATAACGTATCTTCATTGCCTTGTAAACCGCCGAATCCTTTTCACATAAAAGCATATAGCTTTGCAAGCGTGAAAATTCCTCGATATTTATTTGGAGCATTTCTTTGTCTGTTATATTATTCCACCGCCTTTTTATATTTTGGTCTGTATCTATATTATAAATGCTTTTTTAAAATTCGTCAAGATGAATTTTTTATTATAAAATATTTTATTGATTTGAAAGGAAAGATAACCATGATCAAACACATTGTAATGTTCAAACTGAAGGACACCCCCGAACACACTGCTGCGGAAAATGCGGCTATCGCAAAGGCGGAGGCGGAAAAGCTCAGGACTGCCGTTCCGTCGCTGAAGGAATATGAAGTGGTTCTGAATGCAGATAATGCGGACAGCAGTAACTACAACATTGCCCTTATCTGCCTGTTTGAGGATATGGCAGGACTTGCGGAGTATCAGCAGCACCCGGAGCATAAGAAATTCGGGGAGTTTATTTACAAGCTGCGCACCGAAAACGGACGTGCCTGCATTGATTTTGAAGTATGAGCAGGCGTGGATATGTGCCCGAGGACGAGCGGGATTTTGCGGATAAGGCTTTGCCGCTGCTGAGGCGTGGCCTGTCGGACGTTCACGAGCTTCTGAACAGGGGGTATCCTGCCAAAAGTGCGGCGACCTTTGTGGGAAACCGCTATCAGCTTTCAGAGCGGCAGAGGCTTGCTATTGTGCGGGCGGCTTCTGCGGATGAGATGATATTGCTTCGGAATGCAAAGAAAAAGGCAAGGGCAGAGGGCGGCAGAGCAGCGGTGGACGGCTTTAACATTATCATTACGCTGGAGAGCGCTCTGTCGGACACTACCGTGTACAGATGTATGGACGGCACTGTCCGTGACCTTGCCGCCATGCGGGGGACTTACCGCATTCTTGAATGTACATACAGGGCTGCGGAGCTGCTTATGGAAAAGGTGAAAATGTGCGGGGCTGCGGGTGCGGATATTTTTCTGGACGCCCCCGTTTCCAACTCGGGGCGGCTGAAAAGCCTGCTGCTTGATAAGGGCGGGGCTATGGGGGTGGACGTTTTCTGCGAGCTTGTGCCCAATGCGGACACGGTTCTGAAAGCCTGTGAAAATGTTGTCACCACCGACGCTATTATTCTGAATGAATGTAAAAGCTGGCTGAATTTTGCGGCGGAGATCATTGATGAAAAGCTGCCCGGTACGAGGGTCATTGAACTGGTTGGCGGATGAAAGCTTAACGTGCTCCTTTATTTTATGAAAACAATATCAGACATTTGCCCTGCAAGCCTTTTGTATAGAGGCTTGCGGGGTTTTTATGCGCCTTACGGTCTCCTTTAAACGACAGCTATGAAAATCCTTATAAA
Organism: uncultured Ruminococcus sp.; assembly: GCA_964523835.1. Classification (GTDB taxonomy): domain Bacteria; phylum Bacillota; class Clostridia; order Oscillospirales; family Ruminococcaceae; genus Huintestinicola. The sequence goes on along the minus strand of CAZGAZ010000026.1, from coordinate 18,053 downwards.
GTTTTAAAAATAAATTGACACACTGAAAAAACTATTGACAAAAAAGCTTATTCGGTGTATAATTTAAGTAATGTAAATTTTGTATATGTAAGAAATTTAAGTATAAAGGTGAATTTGTTTCGGAGGTGATTCTGTATGACCGAAAAGGAACGCAAGGATACTAAAATGGCAACTCTGTATGAGCTGCGTTTGATTATCTCTAACGGAGAAAAAAAAGAGTATACCAAGGAAGAATTAGTCGAACTTCTTGATAAAATTGCTATGGCAAAAGAACAGGAAGTATAAGGCTTTAAAAGGAGGAAAAAGCTTGAAACCGATCACTGTCAAAAAAATCAAAAAGGAATACAGCAGGTTTGCCTGGCAGACCAATTCCAACGAAATTTTTACCGAGGAGATGACCCTGTTCACTCTTACCTCGCCGGGGGCTACTTATGCCCTTGCGGCTCTTGAAAGCGGACATCTGGCTCATGTTTATTTCGGCAAGAGGGCGGACGATGACGATCTTTCCTATCTGCTGCGGCTGGACGAAAACCCCTGGACGCCCAAAGTAAACGAGCGTGATATGGGCACTTTTATGGACACCACGCCTTTTGAATATCCCTGTCATGGGATAGGCGACTACAGAGAGCCTGCGGTGAGCCTTATGGATAACAAGGGTATGTCGGCGCTTGATCTGCGGTATGTTTCCCATGAAATCATTCCGGGGAAGCCTGTGCTTTCCCAGAAGCTGGAGGACTGCTGTATTCGTCTGCCTGCCACATTTGCGGGGGACGGCGAGGCGGAGACGCTGGCTGTTACCCTGGAGGACAAGCGCACGGGGCTGCGGGCAGTGCTTTATTACACGGTATTTACGGAGCTTGATGTTATTGCAAGAAGCGCACGGATCATAAACAAGGGCGGCGAGGCGGTAGACCTCAGACGGGTAATGTCCGCCTGCGTGGACTTTGACAATGACGGGTACGATCTTATCACTCTCAACGGGTCATGGGCAAGAGAGCGTGTAATGGAGCGGTGCAGGCTGCACCACGGCAAGCAGGGTGTGGATTCGGTAAAGGGTGAATCCTCACATCAGAACAATCCCTTTGCGGCTCTTGTTTCCCACACGGCGGACGAGGATATGGGCGAAGCATATGGCTTTAACCTTGTTTACAGCGGCAATTTCTTCCTGCAGGCGGAGGTCACTCAGCATAAAAAGACCCGCTTTGTTATGGGGATAAATCATTTTGATTTTTCCTGGCGTCTGGAACCCGACGCAGAGTTTACTGCGCCCGAGTTGATAATGGTGTATTCCTCAGAGGGTATCGGTAAAATGTCCCGCACGTTCCACGACCTTTACAGGCAGCACCTTATCAGGGGCGAATACAAGGACAAGCGCCGTCCTGTGCTTATAAACAACTGGGAGGCTACTTACTTCGGATTTGACGAGAACAAGCTGATAGACATTGCGAAAGAGGCTTCCTCTCTGGGCATTGAAATGCTGGTAATGGACGACGGCTGGTTCGGTCACAGGGATTCGGACAACAGCTCGCTGGGGGACTGGTTCGTTTACGATAAAAAAATTCCCGGAGGTCTGGCGCACCTTGTTGATGAGGTCAACAAGCTGGGAATGAAGTTCGGCATATGGTTTGAGCCCGAGATGATCTCTCCCGACAGTGAGCTTTACAAGGCTCACCCCGACTGGGCTATCCAGATAAAGGGTATGCCTATGACCCAGTCGAGGCAGCAGTATGTGCTGGACTACAGCCGCAAAGAGGTGCGTGACTGCATTTACGGGCAGATGAGGGAAATTCTTGACAATGCAAATATTGAATACATCAAGTGGGATATGAACAGGCAGCTGACGGAGGTAGGGTCCAATGCGCTTCCTCCCGAGAGGCAGAGAGAGCTCTGGCACAGGTATGTGCTGGGGGTCTATGATGTAATGGAGCGGCTGACGGGTGATTATCCGAAGCTGCTGCTGGAAAACTGCTCGGGCGGCGGGGCAAGGTTTGACCCGGGTATGCTGTTCTATTCGCCGCAGATATGGGCTTCGGACGATACCGACGCCATTGAGCGTTTGAAAATACAGCACGGCACTTCCATTTGCTATCCTGCCTCTGCCATGGGCGCTCATGTTTCCGACTGTCCGAACCACACCGTCGGCAGGAGCACACCCTTTGAAACAAGAGGCAATGTGGCTATGGTGGGCACATTCGGGTATGAGCTGGATGTGACGAGGATACCCAAGGAGGACAGGGAGAAGATTCCCGGGCAGATAGAGATGTTCAAGAAATACAATCCGCTGATTCGCACGGGGGATCAGTACCGCATAGGAAACGTGTTTGAGGACAATATGTGGGACGCCTGGGTGTTTGCCGCAAAGGACAAGAGCGAGGCTGTGTTCACCTTTGTGCAGGTGCTGGGCAGACCAAATTACCGCAGCCGCAGGATAAAGCTCAAGGGGCTTGCGCCCGAGAAGATGTACAAGAACCACGACACGGGCGAGATTCATTCGGGAGCAGCGCTTATGAACTGCGGGATAAACGTTGCCCTGGACGGGGATTTTAAGTCAAAGGTGGTTTATTTCAGTGCGGTGAACTGAGCTGTCCGCCGATATTGCTTTCTGATATTGCTTTAAAAATTATTTCAGCCTGCTTCATAAAATGGGGCAGGCTGTGTTTTTTCCCGTAAAATAATCTTGACTAATGCAAAGCTTTGTGGTATAATATAGACAGGAAAGAGGGTGTTTGCGATGGTTTGCGCTCCCGAAGCGCCTTACATAAAGGGCGGGGAAATTTCAAGGGAAGAGCTGCTGGAAAAAATTGCGGAGTTCAGGCTGCTGGACGACACCTATATGACGGTATTTTTCGACGGTCATCCCGAGCTGATAGAGCTTGTTCTGAGTATAATACTGGACAGGGACGATCTGAAGGTGACAGGCTCTCAGATACAAAAGCCGCTTAAAAATATACAGGGGCATTCGTCGATACTTGACATTTATGCCGTTGACGGGAAAAACACCGTATACAATATCGAGATACAAAGCCGTTCGGACGGGGCAGGACCGAAGCGGGCAAGATATTACAGCAGCCTTATTGATTCAAATAATCTTGATAAAAATGAGGACTATGAAAATCTTCCCGAAACATATGTTATTTTCTTTACGGCGGCTGATGTTTTCGGAAAAGACCTGCCCATATACACCGTGAACCGCACTGTTGACGAGCTGGGGCATATTCCTTTCGGGGATGACGAGCATATTATATATGTGAACGGAAACCGTATGGACGACACCCCTCTCGGAAAGCTTGTTCACGATTTTAAATGTAAAAAGCCGTCGGAGATGTTCTACGAAAAGCTCGCCGAAAGGGCGCATGATATTAAAGAAACGAATGGAGGTAATGATAGTATGTGCGAAATTATGGAGGAGTTGAATGCAAGAGCTTCCGCAAGGGCAGACGCTTTTGCAAGGAAGGATACTGCAAGGCAAACTGCCGTTAAAATGCTTAAAAGGAATAAGCTTTCCATTGAGGAAATTGTCGAGTACAGCGGGCTTACCCTTGATGAGGTAAAAGCGCTTGCTGCCGAATTGGGAGAAACGGGAAATGTTTTTTTTAATCCGGCAAATTAAATGTAATGAGTGTAGGTAGTGATAGTATGTGCGAAATTATGGAGGAGTTGAGAGTGAGAGCAGACGCTTTTGCAAGGAAGGATACTGCAAGGCAAACTGCCGTTAAAATGCTAAAAAGAAATAAGCTTTCCATTGAGGAAATTGCCGAGGACAGCGGACTTACCCTTGAAGAGGTAAAGGCGCTTGCTGCCGAGACAAGGACACATGAACCACCGATCAAAGCGTAATTGGTTTATATGCCTGTATCCCCGGAAAAATGTTAAGACAAAAAAGAGCTCCCTGCCGCTTTTTGGGCGGCAGGGAGCTTTGCTTATCGCATTGTTTTATCATTCAACCACAAGAGTGTAGTTCTTACCGCTTTTAACGGTAAATGCTGCCTGCCCACGGCTGTCAAGAACGGCTTCGTCGATCTTTGCGGAGGTGGACTTCCTGCCGCTGTAAAGGGTCACTGTCCTGCCTGCGTATTTCTTGCCGAGCTTTACTTTGATCTCGCCCTCGGAGGACTGCATACCGCCTCTTACGGAATTTGTGGCAATGGGGTTCATATCGGAGTCGTAAGAATAGATATATGCGTTTTTATAGCCTGCGTTCACTGCCCCAAGATAGCTTGAAACGCTTACGGTTATGTTGCCTGCGGGCATAGTGAATGCTGCTGTGCCGTCGGACACACGGGCAATTACCCTATTGCCGGATATTACCACCGCCTCATAGCCCACGGGAGCGGTAACGGTCATTGACGAGCCTTCGGTGCGTGCACCGGTCACAATAACGCCGCTGCTGCTGTAGCTGCCGGTATAGCTTACTCCGTAAACAACAGGTGCAGGTGCGGGTGTAGGTACGGGGGCAGGTGCGGGTGTGTCACTTTCCGGTTCGCCAAGCTCAAAGGTGACCTTTGCAGTATCGTATTCATCCCCTGCGGAAATACCGAATATGAATGTAACGCTCTTGTTATTTATATCGACTGTATGGGAAATGTATGAAACCGAAGCATCGGTCCTGGCGCTGCATTGTTTCTGTACCAATTTAACGGTCTTATCCTTGCCGCTCCATTCTTCAAACCGGTTTGCGGGTACCCCGTCGAAGCTGACTTCGCCAAGATCTTTAATAACGGTCTTTGCCTCGGCAACCTTTTCACTGTCGCTTTTTTCTTCGGGCTTGTTTCCCTCGGATTCGCCCTCTTCGGGCTTGTTTCCCTCGGATTCGCCTTCGCCGGGCTTGTTTCCTTCGGATTCACCTTCGCCGGGCTTGTTTTCCTCGGATTCGCCTTCGCCGGGCTTGTTCTCCTCGGACTCACCCTCGCCGGGCTTGTTCTCCTCGGATTCGCCCTCTCCGGGTTTGTTTTCCTCGGATTCGCCTTCACCGGGCTTGTTTTCTTCGGACTCATTCTCTTCGGGATCGGAAGCAGACGGGTCATAGTCTGCGGTGGATACGGTAAGTATTTCGGGGGAGTACATAGTCATTGTGTCGCTGTCGTATGTATAAGTGACCGTTTTACCGTTGCACGCAAATACGCAGCCTGTGGAAGAGCTTGCTGCTGCGCTCTTGAGAAACAGAAGATCGGGAGCGCCTACGGAAGAATCATCACAATTGGTAACGTCAACAAGATAGTATTTGCCGTCCAGCCTGACAATATTCCACATATGCCCCTCTCTGCTCCCGCCGGTGCTCATTTCACCTGTCACCGTATAGCACTCAATGCCGCCCAGGTCGCAAAGATACTGAAATGCCTTGGAGTAGCCCTCGCAGACAACATTTGTACTTGCAACATCGTCAAATACATATATGAGCTGCCAGGCATTGCTGTCATAAGCGCCAATATTGGAAGCGGCATCAGTATTATATGATACAAGCCCGCATATCGCATTCTTATATGCCAAAGCCTTTTCATAATTGCTTGACAGATTGCTGTTTTCATTTACAATGGTCTGCGCCTTTGGCAGGACGTTGTATGCCGCAGCTATTTTTGCAGGATCGGTTTGGAAACTTTCCGAGGCAGCATATTCGCTTGCAACAAACATTTTTGCTGTAATTGCTGTAATGGTGCTTCCGCCTGTGCCGCCCATGGAGCCGCTGAATTCAACTGCAATCGCCGTACTTTTACTTATCCAATAAATCGATTGCGGCTTGTCTGCCATAAGATATTTAAAAGCAATATTAATATCATTTTTAACAGCAGCAGTAATATCACTCCAGTTTCCCCAAATGCCTTCAACGTCATCAATGGGAATAGCTATCTCTGTCTTTGTAATTTCTCCCGCTGCGATTTTATCTATTGCAGTTCCCAGAATATTGTAGTAATACATCTGATTGGCTGTAAGCCTCTGCCTGCTGTAATCCGCAGACAATACTGAAACGCCGTAATCATTTACGGCATAAGCCTCCACAGCCGGCAGGCTGCAAACGGACAGCATTGACAATGAAGCCGCTGCTGCTATCACTTTAAGTAATTTTTTTCTCATAAGGTTTTCTCCTTTTTTATCACTCGGATATACCTGTGAAAAGCTGCACACTTTTCGCATATATATCTTTATTTTAACATAGATCGCAGAAAAAATATTGCATTTTCTGTGTCTGTGCTTTTAATGAAACGTGAACCCAAGTGGCTGTTTCCTATATTGTACTTCATAAATAAATCCGCTGACAGGCTATTCGATAAATGTTTTAAAGCGTTTACGGGAACATTATTTATGAATAGATAATCAAATGTACAAACAACCGAACGGTTGATCAAAAATATTATTTCACACAATCGAACGGCAGTCAACATATTTATACGATTATGCGGTAAAATAGACATAAACAGAAAATCGGAGTTGATATTATGTCTATAATAAGCTTGTCTATACGTATTGAAGATGAAACGCTTGAGAAATTACATTATATAGCAGATTATGAAGCACGCTCCGCAAACGGTCAAATCATTATTTTGATCAGAAAATGTATAATTGAATTTGAAAAGGAACATGGCGAGATAATCTTTAGCAAACAGCCATCCGAATTGATACATAAATGAATAATCCCACAATACCAAGGGCGTTGTTTATTCCCACTGCGGTTGAACATTAAGCTGCATCTGATCTTCCTCAAATAAAATTCCCCAAAACATTTGACAACATAGGCAGGATATGGTATAATTACAAATAATACGAGCAGCACAAGCCTTTTGGGCGGCGGATAACGGATATGGGATAAAGTCATGGGAAACCCCTGTAGAAAAATGCTTGAAAAGTTCTCACGGTTTCATTTTAATTTCAATCAGCTTTCACGCATTTTACACAAATATAGGGTATCATATAAATGTACTCGGGAGGAAGAAATTCCGAGCGGGTTCAAGTTTCATTTCAGCTTTTATGATAGGCGTTTACCCCACGCTATTGTCATAAAAGAACCCCTTAATCACTGCGGAGTTTTACCCCGACTCCGCAGAAAATCCCCCATAATCCTATATCATGATCTCGCCCTCGGAGCACCGTTGCTTCGGGGGCAACTTTTTGCTAGAGGCAAGAGGTTAGAGGGCTAGAGGCTAGAATTTTGAGCGATTGGTTTTTCTTTTGCTTGTTGTCGGGAGTTTGAGTTTTCAGAAGCAAGAGGCAAGATGTTTGTTTTTTTGCCGTGCAAAAAATTTTTCAGAAAAAATTGGGAGTGTTTATTTTTATGCAATATGCCGCAATTGGCGTCTTACTTTTGATGTCGGCGTTCTTTTCTTCGGTGGAAACCGCTTTTTCATCGGTCAATAAAATAAGACTTAAAGCTATGGCGGGGGGCGGCGACAAGCGGGCGGAAAAAGCCCTTGCCATTGCCGAAAATTTCGACAGGACTCTTACTGCTATTTTAGTGGGAAATAATATTGTAAATATTCTGTCTGCGTCCTTGGGCACGGTCATATGTACAAAGCTTTTCGGGGATAACGGCGTGGGGATAGCTACGGCGTCCATGACGGTGCTGGTGCTGATCTTCGGAGAGATTCTGCCGAAAAGCCTTGCAAAGGAAAATGCGGAAAAATTTTCACTGATGACGGCGGGGATACTTCGGTTTTTCATAATCATACTTACCCCTGTTACGGTTATTTTCGGGGCGCTCAGAAATGCGGTCACACAGCTTTTCAGAAGTGCAGAAAATTCTCCGTCGGTAACGGAGGACGAACTGAAATATATTATAGATGAGATTGAGGAAGAGGGCGTGCTGGAGGAGCAGGAAAGCGATCTGGTGCGCTCGGCGCTGGAGTTTGACGACAAGAATGTGTCGGAGGTGCTTATTCCCCGTGTGAAGATAACGGCGGTGGAAAAGGACGATTCCCCCGCCCATATAAGAGAAGTTTTCTTTGAGGAAAAATTTTCCCGTCTGCCTGTTTATGAAAAGAATATCGACAATATTATCGGCTTTATTCACGAACGGGATTTTTTCAGGCTTACGGTTAGTGACGAAAAGGCGGGGAGTATTGAGAGCATTATACACGACTGCATTTATATAACGGAATTTTCGGGGGTTTCCGAAGTGCTTGCCCGAATGCAGAAGGAGAAGATACATTTAGCGGTGGTAAAGGATCAGTACGGGGGGACTTACGGTATGGTGACAATGGAGGATCTTATTGAGGAGCTTTTGGGGGAGATTTACGACGAGACCGACGAGGAGGACACTTCGGTTGTAAAGATATCGGACAACTGTTATGAACTGGCGGCGGAGGTCAATGTGGGGGATATGGAGGAGATATTTGACCTGCCCCGTGACACGGTGGAGAGTGACAGTGTGACAGTGGGGGGCTGGGCAATGGAGGTATTCGGTAGGATACCCGAGGCGGGGGATGTTATCACAGAGGAGATATTCACCATTGAGATTTTGGAGGCGGAGGATAACCGCATTATACGGTTGAGAGTGAGACTGGAAGCAGAAAGTTAGCAGCGCACACTAAAGCACTGCAAGAGCACACACGCCACTTGGGTTTCCAAAGGGCTCTGCCCTTTGGCGGGGTCTGGGGGCAATATGTTTTTGCAAAACAGCCCCCTCTGACAGCCGCTATATAAAACGCACTACAAGAGCACCCCAAAGTGCGCCGCCCGATTCGGTAAAATGAAAAAGCAAAGTCACGCACAGCAAGGTATCTCACAATTACCAAAAAAGTAAAAATCGGGCGGCGCAGCAGTATAGAAACGTGCAGCGAATGCTGCACGTTTCATACTGCCGCCCGTAAGGGCGTATAGGCGAGGCATAGCCGAGGCGTCACCCCTTATTTGCTCGTATGATAAGGCATTGCCTGGTTTATCGCCTTACTTTGTCCGAACCTGTAAGCGATTTCGCCCTTACGGGCGGCAGCATGAAACGCACGGCATTCGCCGTGCGTTTCTATGCTGCGTGCGCCGCCCGATTTTTACTTTTTCGATTGCTGTTACATACCTTGTCTCACTTTACTTAAACTTTTCATTTTACCGAATCGGGCGGCGCACTTTGGGGTGCTCTTGTAGTGCTCTTTGTATGGCGGCTGTTAGAGGGGGCTCCGCCCCCCGTCCCCCGCTGGGGCGCTGCCCCAGACCCCGCCAAAGGGCAGAGCCCTTTGGAAACCCAAGTGAAGTGTGTACTCTTGATGGCGTTAGTTTGCGCTATTGCGCTATCCTGTAAATTTCCACCACGTCCTCTTTTTCCAGATGCACATAAACCCCCAGATTATTCTTCTTTGCAGCCACGGCCTTTTCCGCCATTTCCCCGAAAAACTTATCCCCTATGGAAAGCCCCGAAAGCCGTATGGGCAAACCTATCTTTTGAAAAAATTCCTCAAACCGCACGATCGTTTCCTCCGCACATTCCATATCTCCCCCAACAGCCCCGAAAATCCTCCTGCCAAGCTGCGCCAGCTTGCGGGGATTTTTATTTTTCACAAATTTCATCCACGCAGGAAATATCACCGCCAGCCCTGCGCCGTGAGCTATGCCGTAATATGCCGAAAGCTGATGCTCAATATTGTGGCTCGACCAGTCGCCGCCCCTTCCCTTAGAGGATTCTCTTCCCGTGTCAAGTATATTGCAGTGGGCGATAGTCCCCGCCCACATAAGCTCCGCACGGACGTCGTAATTCTGCGGCTCAGCTATCGCCTTCGGCGCAAACTCAATGACCGTCTGCAAAGCCCCCTCGATAAGCCTGTCGGTAAGGTCGCAGCAGGGTGTATTCACAAAATAACGCTCCAACATATGCGCAGCCATATCCGCAGCCCCGCAGGCTGTCTGATAGGCAGGCAGAGAATAAGTATTTTCGGGATTCAGCGCCGCAAACTTCGGTGCAAAGCAGGCTGTCGAACAGCTGTTTTTCTCCCTTGTAACGCTGTTTGAAACAACCGAGGTCACAGAGCTTTCCGACCCTGCGGCGGGAATGGTAAGCACAGAGCCTATGGGCAGCGCTTTTTCGGGAATGTGCTTCTTTGAGTAAAAATCCCAAGGGTCGCCCTCATAATAAACACCCGCTGCAATGCCCTTTGCGGCGTCGATAACGCTGCCGCCGCCCACTGCAAGAATAAAGTCCGCATTCTCCTGCCTTGCGGTTTTTACGCCCTCTCTGACAAAGCTTATATCGGGGTTTGCGGTAATTCCCGAAAATTCGGCAAAGGGAATGCCCTTGCCGCCCAGCAGGGTCGTAAGCTTACCGTACAGCCCGTTTTTCTTTATTGAACCGCTGCCGTAAATTAGCAGGACTTTTTTGCAGTCCGCCATTTCCCCCACGGCAATTTCCTCGGCAGTTCTGCCGAAAATTATTTTGGTGGTGTTCTGATAAATAAAATCGGTCATTTTAGTAACTCCTTTTTGGTTATTATATGCTGTAAATAATATTACAGGCAGATTTTCGGACAAAGGTAAGCAGCGGCTGAAAAAATTTTTTCAAAAACGCCATAAAAATACACTCCCTCAAACGTATATATAATAAATGAAAATGGGAGGTCTCTTTTATGAACATATCAGGATCATTTCCCCGCAGGCCATGTGCAGGTGTGCAGGGCGCAGGTATACAGGGGCACAGATACATAAATTCCGCAATATGTAAATTCGCCGAATTTCTTGTCTGCTCCTTTATCGGCTGGGCTTATGAAGTGCTGCTGACATGGGCGGTGCTGGGGGTGTTTATTGACAGGGGGCTGTTTAATATCCCCATTTGCCCTATTTACGGGATAGGGGCTTTGCTTATGGGCGAGACCGTCAACCTCTTGGGCACAAAAAGGGTCGGAGGGATATTCCTTGTCTGTGCCGCTGCCGCCACAGGTCTGGAGCTTGCCGCTTCATATATTATTGAAGCAATTCTGGGGCACGGGCTTTGGAGCTACCGTGACTGGAGCTTTAATTTCGAGGGACGGATTTCCCTGTTTTCAAGCCTTATTTTCGGGGGAATGGGTCTGTTGTTCATCAAGGTCATAAGACCCGGGATAAAGGCGGTCACAATCCGCCGCAGCATAACCCGCCGCACGAATTAAAAAAATATCTCGTTCCCCTTATCCTTCCCGATATCGTCCTGCTTTTCCGAAAGCTCCCTTGCTTTGAGAAAATTCTCCTTTTTCCGCTTGTAATTTACAAACGTAAAAATCACCGAAAACAATGCCGCTCCCGTAATAATGCACAGCGTGCCCGTATTCAGCGACAGCTTATCATGAAAATACCACAGCGCCGCCGCCGCTGCCGCAAAAACTGCGGAAGCAGCCGCAAGCATATAATTTTTCCTTAGCTTCGGTTCATAGGGTTCGTGTAATTTCATAATATAAAAAACCTTTTCTTACGAGGATATTTATTCCGCAGTCTTTTCCCGTTTCTTTCCTTTAGCTTTCATATTTCCCATGGAGAAAGACATGGTAAACAGCCTGTCTGTGGTGAACATTCTGACCGCCATGTACATACACACCAGAAAAAATATCAGCTGATAGACAAGCCCTGCCCAGAAAATTCCCATATGCCCGAACATTATATTGTTAAGGGCAGTGTAAGTATGAGTGAACGGAATAAGATACATTACCAGCTTCGGCACGGGGGAAAGGCTGTTCACATCCGCAAACATGGTAAGGAAAAAGGGTATCATTGTCATCATCATAACAGGCAGCGTAAGGGTCTGAACGCTTTTTACATCAGTTGCCATTGCCCCCAGTATCAGCGATATGGAAAGCCCTATGGCAATGGTCAGGAAAAGCTGCAGTCCGAACAGCACAATATCTCCTGCGGACAATGACATACCCAGCTGTGAAAGCGCTGCTGTCTGAGAAATACCGTCCGCAGACGTCTGGGCGGCAGACAACTCTGCCATTTCCGCCTGCACCGTACTGCCGATCATTCCCTGAATATAGAAAAGCATTCCCACTATCATAGACGCCGCATTCAGAAGCGCCACCACCAGCGCCGCCAGCAGCTTTGCCATAAGCACTGACAGCCGTGAAACAGGGGCGCTCAGGAGAGTTTCCAGGGTCTTGTCTATTTTCTCCGTGGATATAGCCGTCATTATCATCTGCGCCGCCATCATTACCAGAAAGAACACCGCCATAGGCGCTATCATAGACTGGGTCATAAGCGCCGACTCAAGCATATTCGCCGAAAATTCGACGGTATTCCCGTTTGCCTCAATGTATTCCGCATAGACCATAGGCTCGTCAAGCAGCGCAAGTTCTTCTTCGGAAAGCGCCAAACGCTCCGTCCTTGTGTACTCGTCAACATAATCGTAAATCGAACCGATGAGCGAGGATGCGGACATACTGCTCATAGTGGAGGAAAGTCCGCCGCCGTTTACAAGGCTCACGCATTGGAGTTTTATCTTTTCCCCGCCCTTTTCAATACTTTCGCCGAATCCCTCGGGGATTATCACCAGATTTTTCAGCCCCAGTTCATCAAGGCCGCCCTCTTCGGTTATTATAACAGGGTCTGCGCCGTATTCGGGCAGTGCCGCCAGCATTTTTTCCGTAAATTCCGAATTATCCAGATTGCGGATATTGACGGTGGAATTATTTATAGCCTCGTCCATAACGCCCCCCATAAACTGCCCCAGTATCACAAACAGCAGACAGGTGAATATTATGGAGAATATCGCCTGGGGCGACAATAACTCTTTGATCTCCTTTTTAAACAGATTCCCGAGCTTCATTCCCCTGCACCGTCCTTTCAAAAACTTCCTCTAAATTAGCCGCATTGAACCGGGATTTAAGCTCGTCGATCGTTCCGGTCACCATCAGCCGCCCGTGCGCCATTATACCCACTCTGTCGGAAACATACTCTATCTCCAGCATATTGTGGGAGGAAAGCAGAAAGCTCATGCCCTCCTCCTTGGCAAGCTTTTTTATTGTCTTGCGGATATCCAGCGCATTTATAACGTCCAGCCCCGAGGTCGCCTCGTCCATTATGGCAAGCTTCGGCCTTGTCATGACAGCTCTCGACAAAAGCAGCTTTCTTATCATTCCCCTTGAATAGCCCCCTATCTTCTCTTCCAGCCTGTCCCCCAGACCGCACATTTCCACGCCCCTGCGGACGTACTTTTCTATTGTATCGTTATCTGCGGAAAACAGCCCCGCCATAAAATAAAGATAGTCTATCCCTTTCATGCTCTTGTAAGCCCCCGCCTCATCGGGCAGATAGGTAATACATTCCCTCACCCTGTCGGGCTCCTTCACAACGCTGTGGCCGTCCACAAAAGCGTCACCCCCTGTGGGGTTTATCAGGGTGGAGATCATTCTTATGGTGGTGGTTTTCCCCGCCCCGTTAGGACCTATCAGGGCAAAAATCTCGCCCTCGCCTACCGTGAAGCTCACGTCATCTGCCGCCAAAACGCCTTTTTTGTAGCTTTTCGACAGCCCCTCTACTTTTAAAACCTCGTTCACATTCTCCCTCTTTTCGGTTTATTTTATTATAATTATAACATTTCTCCCGATATATTTCAAGGGCTTTGGGCAATTTTAACGGGATTTAAGTGAAATTGTAATAATTTCCTTTATGCAATGCAAAAAACAGCCCTGCTGTTACGGCAGGGCTCAGGCTTTTGAAAAAGTTCGTTTGATAAATTTTTTGCATTCTAAAGTTACCGTGCCGCCGGGTACATATCGCCTCTTTTTAACATAGCGAGCACGGCAGGGCTGTCGGGAGATTTTCTCTATTCACTGCCTTTTCCGATCATTTCAAGTGCGGCATTCAGAGTGCTGTCCCATTCAAGGCGGTTTTCATAAGTGTAAGGGTCAAGCCCACGGCAGAGCATATCTTCCTTTATGTAATAATCATCCGCCGAAAGCCTTGAATAAATATCCGGTGCTGTGCCGTAAAGACCGTTTTCACTGCCGTCGGCATTTGCCGCTCTTGAGGGCATATAGCTGAATACTATGCCGCTTTCGGGCAGCTTGTCATAGCAATAAGTGCCCATTAATCCCTCGCCCCCCGTGTTTTCTCCTATGACAGCCGCAAGGCCGTTATCCTTGGCAACAGCCGCAAAAAGGTCAGCCGCCGATATGCTTTCCCCCGAAATAAGCAGGTATATATCCTTTTCGGGATTGCTCCCGTTTATGTCAAACTCGTCTGTGACATAAGTGTACTTGCTTTTACCCATGTCAAAATAGGGCGTATGGTCAAGGGCTTTGAAATCCTCAAAATATACAGGGGCTGTTATCATCCCGAAAAGAGGCTTGAAGATCAGCTTGTTCCTGCTTGTATTTTCAATGTAATAGTTATGGGAATAATGAGTATCAATATTAAAAAAACTCTGAAGCAGCACAACTGTAACATATCCGTATCCGCCTCTGTTATTCCGCAGGTCGATAATGACCGAACCGCAGCCTTCTATGCGTTCCAGATTTTCTTTAAGCTCATCGGGAAAATACATATCCGCAAAATTTATGTAGCCTGTATTTTCATCGGCATAGGAGTATATTTCTTCGTTTAATACGCTGTCAAGGGTATTGGCATAACCGAGATGATATGCGAACATAATATCCGCCTCCACCCCCGTGTAAAGAGAGCGGGTCTGCAAATTCCCGTCCTTGTCCTTATACTCGACCGCCGCCTGCCTGCCGCAGGGGGACGAGGTAAAAGCTATACCGCTGCGGTAGGCTTTCCCGTCAATAAAATCATACTTTATTTTCTCTCCCGAAACCGCCTGCTTGATATATTCGTCAACAGCCGTCCCGTCAACGCTTATAAGCTCGTTCACGTCCGAATATTCCCCGCCGCTGTAGTAAAGGCTCTTTAAATATTTCCCCTCGGTGTATTTAAAATAAAGGAAATCCATATCCTCCGAAAGGCTCATTTTTTCATTGCATAAATTCTTCCAGTAATTCACCTTTTTTGCATGATCCTTTTCGGAAAGAACATAGGAGGCGCAGTAGGTGGCTTCGCTATACTGCGAATAATCCTGTGGCTGCACCGCAGTGTGGCAGCTGTAGAAATCATTCAGAATGCCGTTCATAAGGCAGAAAAATTCAAAATCGTCCTTTGTATTTTTCACCTCCTCAAGATAAATTTCACGCTTATCCCCGGGGGTAAATCCCACTAATTCCGCCTGCATATCCGAGGTGGGAACGGACTTTGCCGTCTCCAGCAGATATTTGCAGTCGGCAATTTTGTCCTTTTCGGACAGACGGAGTTCCCCGTAAGCAGACCCGTCAATAAAATTGTTATCGAGATTATCCATTCTTTTCATTGTCATATATGCGCTGCCGTACAAAACACTTATCGGCACAGCCACAGCCGCAATTACAATAAGGGCGATTTTTCTGCTTTTTTTCATTTTTCCACTCCGTTAATCAGACTTTCACACCAAAGGCACGCTGAAACTTAGGGGATTACCGCCGACTTTCAAACTTTTACCTCCCGCTGATTTGTTGTTCGCACCAAAGATACTTTGAAACTTAGGGGTTATTCCCTCTATGTTTCAAACTTCCACTCCGTTAATTAAACTTTCACACCAAAGGTGCGCTGAAACTTAGGGGTTATTCCCTCTATGTTTCAAACTTTCCTCTCCGTTAATTAGACTTTCACACCAAAGGTGCGCTGAAACTTAGGGGTTTACCTCTGATTTTCAAACTTCTTCTCCTTTATCAATGTACAATGCTGCAAAAAGCAGCTCATTTTTACTGCTCATCGCCTTTTCCGATCATTTCGATTGCGGCATTCAGAGCGCTGTCCCATTCAAGGCGGTTTTCATAAGTATACGGGTCATCCTCTCTGTCGGCAATTTCCGTAAAATTGCAGTAATCCGCAGCTGTGGCCGCCGAATAAATATGAGGAGCTGTTCCGTAAACGGAATTGGAGCTTTCATTACCGATTGAGGTAAACTCCTTTATGTATGAAAACATAAGCCTGCTGTTGGGCAGCTTGTCGATATACACGCCGCTGACCATGCCCTCGCCGCTTGTGTTGCTGCCTATAAGTACAGCGCCGCTTTCCTTTGCAGCCGCCGACAACAGGTCCGCCGCAGAGGCGGTATTGCCGCCGATAAGCAGGTACACGTTTGAATGATTTTGACTGCTGCCTTTAAATTCTATTGTCCTTTTTTCGGCAACATATTTTGAATTGCTGTCCGGAAAAATCCCGTCATATTTTTTTGCCGCAAAAAAATCCCTTGCAAGATTTTTTATTCCGTAATTCTCGCTGAACCTACGGTTAGGCTTTGAATACGGCGTGTACACCTCAAACTCAACAGCTGCGTCCCTGTCAAAAAGTGCGGGATAAACTTCATTGACTGTAAAAGATATTTCACCGCCCGGGCAGTACCGCAGGTCAACAATAATATTATCATTTTTTATATTTTGCAGTATCTCATAAATTTCCCCCGACGAGGCTGTCAGCATAGGCAGGGCAATGTATGTGATATTTCTTTGACCGTCGTTAAAATAATATGCACTCGGAGGAGACGAAATATTATTATTTTCCCCGCTTTCGCAGTGATTTAAATAATAGGCTGTAACAGCGTTCCGCACATAGTCGGAATAGACTTCCGTGTCCGAAAACGTGCCCTCACGGGTGCGTATTTCCATAGATATTTTTTTGGCGGTCGGGGTTTGGCAGGGATAAAAAAACAATGCGTCATAATATATCCCCTCATTTTTGAAATCATATTTCAGTTTGCCTCCCGTAATATTTTCTTTAACGTAATTTTCGGGAGTGCCGCCGTTTATGCTTATTATCTCGCCGTCAATATATTCCGAAAACTCTTCGCCCGCCGAGGTAATATAATATTTGCCGTCAATATACTGCGCCGCAAATCCCTCGGAGGCGTAGGAAGCGTTCTCGTAATACCCGGAAATTATTTTTTCCCAGCCGTTTGTGTATCCTATAAGCTCGCTGTCGTTCATAGTCATAAAAGCGTTAAGATAGGAAAAGCTGCAATATTCAAAGCTGTCAAAATCGGGCGGTATTACAGCCGAATGGCAGCTTGGCAGCATATTTACAACTGCCGAAATATATCCGTAAAACTCCGCCTCCGAATTAATATTTTCGGTTTCCGCCCTGCATTTGCTGCGCAGCTTATCCATATCGAACCCGTAAAGCTGTTCATAAAAATATATATTCGGCTGACTGCTTTCCATAAGATCAAAAAAATAATCAATATCCTCCCGCATATCCTCCTGTGACATTTCAACAGCCGATAACTCGTAAATTTTTTCATCATTATTAAGCTTCATAGCCTCGTAATCATAGTTATCGTATTTTTCAATACGATAATAGCCGCAAACATCATAAACAGCCAGATAAGCTATGCCGTTTATCAGAAAAAGAGCAGGAATAATAAGTAAGAGCGCTTTAGCTGCATTTTTTACACTTTTTATTTTCACCGTATCATCTCCGCACGTTATAAATTCTGTACATCTTTTTTCGGTATTTTTTGGAATATATTATCGGAATTGTCATATATACGCTTTTTATCGGTTTAACGGTTAATTACTGTTGTAATTAACTATAACACACAAAAAAGGATTTGTCAATACCCCCTCAAAATTTTTCCGAATATTCCATAAATCGCCTTATATTCCCGTGCGGTTTTGTTGAATTTGCATACAAGGAAGTGCTGATTTAAGGTATTTTCCCCGCCGCAGGCGGGGAAAATACCACTTGATATAAAGGTTTTTAAAATATGCCGATTGAAAAAAGCTATTTAATCAGCGTTACCACAATGCTTACCGAAAAAGTGACAAAAAAAGAGCCGCTTGTTACCCAAACGGCTCATTATTGATCCTGCGATTTTGCAATCAAGCAATCACATAATTACTCTGCTGCGTAAACGCTTACCTTCTTGCGGTCCTTGCCTACACGCTCGAATTTAACTGTACCGTCAATTACAGCGTAAATAGTGTCGTCCGAACCAATGCCGACGCCTGCGCCCGGATGAATGTGAGTTCCTCTCTGGCGGACAAGAATGTTGCCTGCGGTAACAAACTGCCCGTCCGCTCTCTTAACGCCCAGTCTCTTGGACTCGGAGTCACGGCCGTTCTTGGTAGAACCCATTCCCTTTTTAT